>CAYZBC010000086.1:0-16592 GCA_964476535.1 uncultured Maribellus sp. | reverse complement strand
AACTATTAAACTCTTGCCAAATAGTACAAGAATATTAGAAATAAGATACTAAATGAAAATAAAGTGCCTACAATTTAGGAAGGGATAGGGGCAAAAAATACCGTACCTGATTTCAGTGTAAAAAAATTATTGATTATCGACAAACATTTTATCCGTTTATAATTTTATATTTTCAATTGCATCGTATGTAACTTATCATGATTTTATAATCATTGTTTTTTGTGTTTAATAATCCTAAAATCATGGAAGTTTCATGCAGACTAATTCAAAGCTTATAAAAAAAGGGAGAGTTGATTGTCCGCATTAAATTCCAATTCTTCATATTTGTATTCTTTGTTCGCTTCAGGAACATTTCCTGGCGAACCTTTTCCCGATAATCTTCTAACTGTATGAGTCGCTAATTCAGAGTTGGGGAAGGGCTGTAATAAATTTTGCAATTCTTTTTTGCTTAGTGGTTTCAGCCATTCATTTTCCAATTCCTCATGCAAAATAACGGGCATACGAGAATCACCAGAGAACCTAGGTTTGTTGTGAATTTGTGCCATTAACGAATTGGCTTTTGTAGTAACGATAGAGCATGTATTTATTTTTTCACCAGTTTCAGGGTTGGTCCATTCGTTCCATAAACCTGCAAAAATTAACGGTTTATCCTCTTTGTGGCAGATATAAAACGGGTATGTTTCTCCTCTAAAATTGTGATGTTCATAGAATCCCTCAACAGGAATTAAACAGCGTTTCTCTTCAGCTGATTTTTTGAATGAAGCTTTTTCAAAAATGGTTTCGCTTCTGGCATTTAGTGTTTTGTCCCATATGCCTTCAGCTTCTTTCGCCCAATGTGGAATGAATCCCCATATAGACAATTGCGGCATAAATGGTTTATTATTGGTATAAATAATAATTTCTGGATGTATAAATCCCGAAACCTGAAACCATTCATTGAATTCTTTTAAATTACTTTTCCAAAACGCAATATCTTCCTTACTATTATTTCGTATTGCTCTTTTTAGAGCTACCTGGAGTCTGAATCTGGCATTAAAACACATAGTAGTTCTGATGGATTAGAAAATCAGCAGGTCATATTTCCGCCAACAATTCTTGTTATTATTTTTAAAGTATAAATTTATTCTTTTCTGATCAGATTTAAAAGGAATTAAAAAATCCAAAATAAACACTCCAATAAAAAACATTATTTTATTTTTCATCGGTCCAGGCCGAATTCATTTTATAAATATCGAGTTTAATAACACCCAACTCACCCCCGTTGGTAAATAAAACAACATCTTCAGCACCCTCACCAGGGGTAAAACAGTTAGAAATAACAGTCTGCCCATCGTTTGCATAAATTTCAATGGATGTGCGATCTAATAAAATTTCAAATTTAATTCTGTTATCAATGGGCATTAAAGGCACGGTTAAACCTAAAACAGATAAAGTCCCACGCTTTACATTATATAAAATTTCGGTACCGGGTTTCTTTTTGTTGTGACGCAACATAAAACCAAAATTATCTGAAGATTTAAGATCAAATTCACCAACAATATGTAAACAATCCTCTTTTATTTTTTTTAAAATATTTGCTTCTAACCCAGGAATTAAATTTTTATTTTCCCATTTATAATGTTTCCCATGCAAATTTTTTATTTCAGCAACCGGTTGCCGAATGAGTTTATAACCTGTAATAAACTTTTTTAAAGACAATTCGCTGGGAAAGGTCATTTGTCCATTAAACGGCATATCAGGAAATTTTCCATCTTTCATCCAGGCAATCTGAATGGTTCTCCCATCTTCTTCCGGAATATTGCTCCATGTTTGAGTGGCATAGTAGTTTTTACCAAAATCACTTTTCAATTTTTCCGATTCAGGAGTAAAGCTTTCGCCATTAAAATCGCCGAGTAAATAACTGCCATCACCATCAAAAAGAATCCACTTTTTCTCATCCGGCCGATTTGAGACCTGTAGTTGAATTAAATCGGGACACTCATAAAAACCAGGAATATGACTTTTCCATTCCCAATCAATTAAATTTTCTGAATTATAAAACGATATTCCTTTTGATTTATCATCATCCGTAGATTTTCGATATAAAACCATCACCCATTTTTGAGATGCCTCGTGCCATAACACTTTTGGATCTCTCGCATCATCTTTCTCATCTAATGGAATAATTGGATTCCCTTCATACTTTTCCCATGTAATTCCTTTATCCATACTGAAAGCAATTCGTTGGCCACATTTCTGGCTGGTATAAAAAGCTACCAAAGTTTTTTCTTCTCCGGTTTGTTTACCCAACAAATTGTTTTCATCAACAACAGCTGAGCCAGAATAAGCCGTACATTTCACTTTATCTTCTGAATTCTCATCCGGGTAAAGTGCAATAGGCAGATGTTCCCAATGAACTAAATCTTTACTTACCGCATGCCCCCAGTGCATATATCCCCATTCGTTCCCTTTGGGATTATGTTGATAGAACATATTGTAATCTCCTTTATAAAAAATTAACCCATTTGGATCGTTGTGCCAATTTTTTTCCGGCGTAAAATGAAATTGTGGACGATAAATTTCGTCATAATATTTTTTATCTGGCTTTGACGATATAAGTGTAATTGCTACAAACACAGCAAGTAAGGCTGTTGATAAAATTTTCATAAATAATATTTAGAATGATTTTTAATTGTGCCTAAACTATAAAAATTACTTGGATATATAAAATTTTTGAAATACATTCACCCCCACAAACCCATAAATAAAAAACTGTCATGAGGCAGACGCTTTTGGTTCCCTTAACTTTATAGCTTTTATTGTTAAGGTTCAAGAGTACTTTTTAGAAATAGAATTGTGGCTGAGAGCCCAGTTTAAGTTGTTAAAGAAATTATTAGGTTTTTACAAACCCACTGATTGATTTTAGGATTTACAAACCCAGTCAACCAGGTTAAAAGCTTATTGAAAAACAGCAACTTTAACCATTGCAATCAGCAATTTGTTTTGCAATTCCTGCCTTGTCTCTATTTACATTTATGGTGAGTTTACAAACCTTAAATTGATTGTAATGAGACGCTTAATTGTTGTCGTCCTTGCATTTGCTGTCGCTTGCAATGTTTGGGCACAGAAGCAGTCTTCTGATGAGTTGTTGGACGCATACGAATCAGTTAATTACGCTTCTACGAAAGTGAACAAAATGTTCACACCGCCTTTCGAGGCCATTAAATCGCTAAAGTCAGGATCTGTTTCAGAATCTGTTTTTCAAGTCCAATTCGTGAGCTTTCCAGAGGAGGCCAAAGCTGCATTTTTATATGCGCTTTCCATCTACGAAAGTCAAATTTCCTCATCGGTTCCAATTAATATTAGAGCTTCGTGGGAGTCGTTGGAAGGAACGATTCTTTCAAAATGTGGTCCATCCGAATTTTACAAAAACTTCGACGGAGCAATGTTTCCAGACGTATTCTACCCTGTGTCCTTAGTCGAAAAAGTAACATCTCGCGAATGGAACGAAGGCAGTTCAGACATTAACTGTACTTTTAATAATACCGCAAATTGGTATTTTGGAACAGATGGTAACACGCCTTCAAACAAATACGATCTTGTTTCAAATGTACTACATGAAATTACACACGGACTGGGATTTTCGGGTTTTCTAAATATTGATAATGGGCAAGGTCTATTTAACAATAGTTTTAATCTCCCTAGCGTCTTCGATCATTATGTTTTCAATGGAACAGAACAACAATTATGTAACTGTTCAGTATTTAGCAGTCCATCGAGTGAACTTTCAAATGAATTGACTTCTAACGACCTGTATTTGCAATACAATAAGGTAGAAAATAATCAGGTTGGTAATGTTGCTGCAATTTATGCGCCCAATGCATGGAGAACAGGTTCCAGCATTTATCACCTTCATAATGACGGGAATGAAGACCATGGTTATGACAATTTAATGGAAGCGAGTATTCCTAAAGGAAGAGCAATTCATCGAATCGGTGAAACTACGATTCAAATATTAGCCGAATTTGGATGGAAAAATATATCCTTTCAAATGGCAGCCTTAAAAGACATTGAAGATTGCTGCAAAGAATTACCGATTGCGATTCAATTAAATAGCGATTTAGGGGTCGATACTTCTTCCATTCAAATTGTATTTTCGACTGATTATTTTTCAACGGCAGATTCAGTTACCCTGATTCATAATAATGCAACTAATTTGTTTGAAGGAAAATTACCATTGAATAATTTCGTGGGAAAAGTAAAGTATTACTTAACAGTAATATCTACTGACAACAGGGTATTTACTCAGCCTGCAAATGCTCCTGAAAAAACTTTAACTTTCAAAATTGGTCCCGATTATTATCCACCAATATTAAAACACAATCCAACAAAACTAATATCCCACTCCAATGCAACAATTATTTTTTCGGCAACCGCAGAAGATAATGTTGGAATCCATGCAGTTAATGTAGAATACAAAATTAACGGAATAGAGCAAGAAACATTACAATTGAATTGCGAAGCAACAGAGAATTATAAAGGTTGTTTAACAATTCCTATTCCACTTACCGATAACGATATTATTGAATATCGCGTAATCGCTGAAGACAATTCAGTTAGAAGAAATAAAAAACAATTGCCGGATATAGGTTATTATCAGATAAAAGTTTATGAGCCACAAATGCCGGTTAGAGGTTTCTTTTCCGACTTTAATACACCGTCCAATGATTTTACAACAACAGATTTTGAAATTGCAACTCCAACTGGATTTTCAGATGGGAACATGCATACAAACCACCCTTATCAGTTATCGGATATTGAGGATGAAAAATACAATTTGCTTGCTCAGCTAAATTACCCGGTAATTTTAGAAGAAAATGGACAAATGAACTTCGATGAAGTTGTACTGGTTGAGCCGGGAGAGACGGGAGCTAACTTTACTGAGGAAGCATTTTGGGACTTTGTAATTGTTGAAGGAAGTAAAGACAACGGAAATACATGGCAACCATTTATTGATGGTTACGATTCTGGAATAAATGAAACCTGGGCAACACAGTTTTCGAATTCTTTAAAAAGTAGTACTTCAATTGCTTCAGGACATGAAACCATGTTTTGGAAGAACAACATTACACTTACAGATAATGAATTCTTTTCAGCTGGAGATACTGTTTTGTTCCGTTTCAGATTAGCTTCTGACAAATCTGTCACTGGCTGGGGATGGGCAATTGACAACTTAAAAATTCAAAGCCTAAATACAAATAACGACGAAATTGTTTCAAACGACGAGGCAACTATTTACCCAAATCCATTTACAAACAGCTTATTTTTCGATTGCTCTAAATTGGCAAATTCTTCAGAAGTAATTGTACGAATAACCGATTTGGTTGGAAATACAATATTTCAGAAGACTAAATACGACTCTCAATACAATCCTAAATTACAAATTAATCTACCTGGAATTAAAACAGGAGTTTATTTGGCATCAATTACCGACGCAAATTTAAATACAATAACACAAAAAATTATTAAACATTAAAAAAATTAAATTATGGAAACTTTATTATTTATCGCATTTGCTGCATCGTTTATTGGACTTGTTATCTCTATGGTTGTTTTCTACAAGTTAGCTTTTACAAAAAACAGTCGTGCATTTATAAGATTTTGATGGTTGGGTATTGTAATCCAATTTAACTTTTCAAGGACGCTTATAAAAATGCCGGAATTACTTCCGGCATTTTTATGTAAAATCTACTTCGTCCATTCATATAAAATAGAAATACTTTGTTTTATAGATCTTATTTCGAACATTTGCATCTTTTTATTGTATTAATTTGAATTGAATACCAGAACATGAATGGATTAAGAATTTGGCTCTTAATATTTTCTCTTACTTTGGTGAGTATAGTACATGGGCAAAAAAAACTAAAAAAGTTTGAAATGGAGGTTCCGTTTCCGGTGTGTTATGCTTCCGGCAAAGTAGAAAAGTCTTTCGTTCCTGCTCCGTCGCACATTAATTTGAAATCAAATGCAGTAAAGAAATCTGAGATTATTGTCAAATACAGTCTTTTCCCGCCAAAAGCAATCGTCGCATTTGAATATGCAGTAAATATATGGGAGCAGATAATTGAATCTGATGTTCCAATTTACATTGAGGCCAACTGGCGTCCGCAAGGAACAAATACATTGGGTAGTGCCGGCCCAACTGCTTACTATACAGATTTTAAAAATATTCCACACGAAAACCGATTTTATCCGGTAGCAATTGCCGAAAAAATTACAAAAACTGAAATTACAGGCCCATCGTCTCCCGATATTATTGCAACTTTTAATGAAGATATAAATTGGTGGTTTGATACTGAGGTAGAGACTCCTGAATTACTTTACGATTTTGTTACTGTTGTTCTTCACGAAATTGCTCACGGTCTTGGATTCACCGGATTTTTCTATGTTAGAAACGATTTGGGAGGATACGAAGAATATTACAAAACTGAGGATGGTGCTTTAGCTGCCTTTGATTTGCTTGTTGTAAATAGTAACCAAGGCCAGTTGGTAGATACTTCTGTTTATAAATTTAATTCAACCGATTTGGGAGTTGCCTTAACTTCAAATTCTTTATATGCCAATAGTCGTTCTGCAATTGTAGCTAACCAAAACAATATACCTCGTCTTTACGCTCCTTCCTCTTTCGAGGACGGTTCCAGCATATACCATCTAAATGATCAAACTTATCCAAGTGGAACGAAGAATGCGCTAATGACACATGCCATTGGATCGGGTGAGTTCAATCACGATCCGGGACCAATCACGTCGGGAATAATGGATGATATCGGGTGGAAAAATATATACTTGAATTTGGAAAAACCGAAAGACATTGAAACCGTTCAACCCATTTCAGTTAAAGTTTCAATAGAAAGTGACAATAATCTTGATTTTACAACTTTATTCGTGGTGTATTCATATGACAATTTTGGGAATCACATCGATTCTTTACGTTTAATAAACGGAGACGCAGCAAATTTATTCGTTGCAGAATTAATTCCTGAAATCGAGTCGGGTACAATTCAATATTATATAACTGCACAAGATATATTAAAGCGTGTATTTACAGAACCAACAGAAGCGCCAACAAAAGTGCACTCTGTAACAGTTGGGCCCGACAACGAACCTCCTGTTATCGACCATTCTCCTATTTCATGCTTTTTTTTGACGAACAACAACTTAACAATTTCAGCCAATGTTGAGGATAATCTTGGCGTTGATTCTGTTTTTGTTGAATTTGAACTTAATGGGGTCTCTCAACAACACTTTGAATTAACGCTTGATTCAGCTACTTCATATTCCGGGAATTTTAATTTCGATCTTCAGCAATTAAACGATGGCGATGAAATTACTTACACCATAACAGCAATAGATTCTGCAACTGTACCCAATTCAACAACAATACCTTTACACGATAAATTCTCTTTTAAAGTTGAAAAAATACTTGATCCAGTTGAAAGATATATTAATGATTTTAATACATCAACGACAGATTTTTTTCTTTTAGATTTTGGAATTTATACTGAAACTGCTTTTGAAAATGCAGCAATACACAGCCCACATCCATACCAAAGTACAGAAGATAATAATTCCAATTTTAATTTTTCTACCCTGTTAAAACGCCCAATTATTTTATTAGAATCAGGTACAATGTCCTTTGACGAAATTGTTTTGGTTGAACCAGGCGAGTTTCAAACACAATACGGTGATGATGAATTTTGGGATTATGTAATTGTTGAAGGTAGTAAAGATTTAGGTGAAACCTGGCTACAATTGGTTGATGGATATGATTCTGGAGCCAATACAACCTGGAAAACTAATTATAATTCCGAGATTATCGGGAATAATTCTCAAGCAATAGGAATTCCGGATTGGTATGTTAACCGGAAAATTGATTTAATTGCTAATGGAAATTTTGCAGTGAGCGACACTATTTTAATTCGTTTTCGATTGTTTTCCGACCCCTTGGCAAATGGTTGGGGTTGGGCCATAGATAACCTTCGAATTCAATTTCCGATTACTTCAGCCATTACTACTTTGTCTCCGGGAAATATAATGGTCTATCCAAATCCATTCGATAATGTTGTAAATGTAATGGTTCGGGCAAATAAAAATATTGATTTATTAGTATTTGATGTATTTAACACGTTTGGGCAAAAAATACAAACGCAGCAAAATAAGAATGTAATTGGAGAAATATCACATAAATTTAATTTGGGCAATTATGTAGATGGAATGTATTTTATTTCTGCTAAAGAAAACGGGAAACAGGTGTATTCCCGGAAAATATTAAAGAAGTAATCGAATGCCTGGATTGCTCATGCATTTTGCTAATAATCTAATTTTGAGCATTATTTTCATTTGCAACTGTCATTTTTAAAATATATCTCTATCTTTGTCAACAGATTTTAATAAAATGAAGAAAATTCTTAACAATACATATTTTTACTTCTATTTTTATTTTGGTGCCAAAACCGAGATTAAGAAGTAAGGTATTGTTTAAAGCAAAAATATTTTACAAAAAGGTCTCGAAAAATTCGAGGCCTTTTTTTTTAGAAAAAAAAACAGATGAAACGAGCTTGACAAATATTGATGCACTGGAGAGTGATTATTCAGCGAGTTACATGTGTTACTGTTAAAAACAAACAATTGTAAATACATGAAAACAACAATTATTGGATTGGGTTTAATCGGCGGATCGATGGCAAAAGATTTAAGAAAATCGAAATTTGCTACAGAATTGGTCGGCGTTGATACAAATGAAATTCATGCAAAACAAGCCATTGAAATTGGCTTAGTCGATAGGATTGAATCATTATATACGGCAATAAAAAAAACCGACATTGTAATTATCGCAATTCCGGTAGATAAAGAACTGCAACTTTTATCCAAAATTTTGGATGGAATTTCTGAAAATACAACAGTAATTGATTTAGGCTCGACAAAAAAGGTTATTGTCGATTCGGTTAGAAACCACGCCAAAAGACGAAATTTTATTCCGGCTCACCCAATGTCTGGAACCGAAAATTCAGGACCAACTGCGTCTCTTGAAAATCTGTTTAGAGGTAAAATTTCAATTCTTTGCGACCAGGAAGACGCTGGTCCTCAACATCTGGCTTTGGTTGAAAAAATGTTTCAAACGCTGGGAATGGACATTGCATACATGACCGCCGAAGAGCAAGACCATAGTACAGCTTTTGTTTCGCACCTGCCACATGCTGCGGCGTATGCATTGGCAAATGCTGTTCAAACTAAAGAAGATGGAAAGATTATTTTCGATTTGGCAAGTGGTGGGTTTCGTTCTACCGTGCGTTTGGCCAAAAGTTCGGGAACAATGTGGCATCCTATTTTTATACAAAATAGAACGTACGTTGTTGAATCATTAGACGTTTACATAAAACATTTGAAAGAGTTTCGTGATTGTTTAAAAAACGGAGAAGACGATAAATTGAAAGAATTAATTCTGAATGCAAATAAAATTAGAGGAATCTTAGATGGTGAAAATCCGCATCTATTTAAAAACGAAGAAAAATTAGTAAAACTTTATACAAAATAATCATGACAATAAAATTAGACATTAATCCTATAAAAGCTTGGTTGCCAAATATTAACAACCCTCTTTTAATTTCTGGCCCATGTAGTTTAGAATCGGAAGAACAGGTAATGGAAACCGCTAAATTGTTAGCAAAAGACAATCGAGTACATGTATATCGTGGTGGCGTTTGGAAACCCAGAACACGCCCGGGATCTTTTGAAGGAGTAGGTTCAATTGGACTAAAATGGCTCCAAATGGTAAAGCAGGAAACCGGATTGCTGGTGGGAACAGAAGTTGCAAATACGCAACATACCGAAGAAGCCCTAAAAGCAGGTTTAGATGTAATTTGGATTGGAGCTCGTTCCACTGCCAGCCCCTTTGTGGTTCAGGAAATTGCTGATGTTTTAAAAGGTACGGATACGGTGGTTATGATTAAAAATCCGGTAAACCCAGATGCTCAACTGTGGATGGGTGCAGTGGAAAGAGTACATCGGGCAGGTATTAAGAACATTGTAGGTATTCACCGTGGATTTACCCCTTTCCGCGAAACAAAATACCGAAATTACCCCAATTGGAAAACTTTTATTGAGTTGAAAAGAATGATGCCTAACCTGCCTATTATTTGCGATCCAAGCCACATTGCAGGGAAACGTGAGTACCTTTTTGAAATTTCACAGAAAGCTTTTGACATGGGTATGGAAGGATTAATGCTGGAATCGCACCGCGACCCATCGTGTGCAATGAGTGATGCAGCACAACAACTTACACCAGCCGACCTTGGGAAATTACTGGATAAATTGGTTATAAGAAATGAAAATGCCAACAATCCCGATTTTGAAAATCAATTGGAAGTACTACGTAACCGAATTGATGCCATTGATTCTGAATTACTGGAGACACTTTCTTCGAGGGTGGAGATTACAAAAGAAATTGGACAATATAAAAAGGAAAATAATGTTACCGCACTTCAAATTAACAGGTGGACTCAATTAATGGATGACCGGGTAAATCTTGGACAAAAACTTAATTTAAATGATACGTTTGTTAAAATTCTGTTTCAGCTAATTCACGAAGATTCGGTGAGAATGCAAACGGAAATAATGGACAAAGAATAATCTTGAAAACGGTCTATAAAAAAGCCCCAAAGAATTAATTCTTTGGGGCTTTTTTTATCGAACACATTTTCATTTAATAATTGGTATTTTATTAAAATGAATTACTCCCCAAAAGCAAGTATCTAAAAGGAATTATGAAAAACCTGTTATGACCGTGTATTTATTAAAAAAAAAGACACTTGTCCAAATGGGAATTCAACAAAAAGCTAGAAGATTAGTTAAGCTGTTCTGCGATCTTTTTTACACCAAAATCTCAACAAAGAAAGATGTTTTTTAGAAACTGGTTAGCTGCTTTAATAAAGCTCAATTCATATAAAAATAGTTATACGAAAAGGGTAATTAATTGCACAATAACAATTAGAAGTACCATTGCAACGGGGTAAACGGTTGCATACGCAATGGAATGTGCATTTGTTTCTGTCATCGAATCAGCGGCGGCGAGTCCAGGAGTACTGGTCATGCTTCCACTAATTGCTCCAAGCAGGCTAAGAATATTCATTTTAAAAATCCATTTTCCGGCAAATCCTGCAATAAGTATTGGAATGATTGTAATTATTCCTCCATATAGAAAAAGTTCGATGCCATATTTTTCGAAGGTTTGAACCATTTGAGCTCCGGCACCCGTTCCAATGGCCGCAAGGAATAGGATTAATCCCAATTGTCGTAAAAGCTGGTTTGCTGCACCGGTCATGGTCCAAAGAATAGGACCTGTTTTGCCAATTCTACTTAGTATAAGTGCCGCAATTAATACTCCTCCAGTTAATCCCGGACTAAATGAAAAAGAGCCCAATGCGATATTTATTTTGCCCACAAAAACACCAATTATAATTCCCAAAGCAACCGGAAGAATATCAGTATCAGAAAGTCTTTTTTGATCGTTACCAAAAATATTTCCTACAATCTCCATGTTGGCTTTGCTGCAGGCAATCATAAGTTTATCGCCAAATTGTAATTTCGAACTTGGTGAGGGTGAAATGTTAATTCCCGACCGACGTATTCTGGTAATTGTGGCATTGTAAGTGTGCAGTAAGTTTATTTGTCCAATGGTTTTGTTAACCACTTCTTTGTTGGTTACCAAAACCGATTGAACATCATATTTTGGGTCGATTAATATTTCTTCATCAGTTACCGAGCCAATTAATATTTTTACATTTTTCAGTGCTTCTTCAGATCCAACAGCTTTTATTAAATCCCCTTTTTCAAGAATGGTTTCAGAAGAAGGAGTTATGGCAATTCCATTATGAACTACGCGCGAAACAACGGCCTTAGTCATAAACCTGATACGAAGTTCACCAATTGTTTTATCCACCACATTTTCGTTTTCAACAATAAAATTTCGTTTTAAAATTTCCGGGAATTCATTTTTTGTTTTTTGAAGAAAATCATCTTCGGCATTTTTTATTGAACTGCTCAGTATTTTGGGAAGAAATCGAATGAAAAGAATAACGCCAATAACACCAAACGGATAACCAACTCCGTAACCAATAGAAGCAAGTGGCGAACCCGTATAATCAATTGCTGCTGCCAAACCTGGAGTACTGGTTAATGCGCCGGTCAATAATCCAATGGCAATATTTTTGTCAACATTAAAAATAGTAACTATCAGCACTGTGAGTATACCGGCAGAAAGAATTAAAATGGTAGCAAAAATTGCCAGTTGTCTGCCGTCTTTTTTAAACGATTCGAAAAAACTGGGACCTGCCTGAATTCCAATGGTGAAAATGAACAATACAAGTCCAAGTGTTTGAAAATCGTGTGGAATAATCACACCAAAATGTCCAAATACCAAAGCTACAAATATTACTGCCGAAGCATCAAGTGAAAGACCGAATATTTTAATTCGCCCCAGTATAAAACCGAGAGCAACAATTAAAAATAGTGCAAAATAACTGTTGTTGAGCAATTCCATTTTCTAATTTTTGTCTGGTGACAAAGGTAATGAATTCAGTTGGGGGATGAATTAAATTGCATTTTCAGAATAAAAAGCAGTGAAAAAATTAAGATAGAGAAATTTTCAGAATCGATTTGGCTAATTCATTTTGTTTCACAAAATCAAAGGTTTATCAATTTAAATAACCGCTGAATTATTTATGAAGCAGGAAGTTAAAGTCATCATTCGTTGAAAGTTCAAAAGGTTCTTCTCCTTTTTTGAAAATGCGGCATTGGCGCTTACCAATTAATTCCAATTTGTTGTTTTCCAATTTAAATATGGTTCCTTCGCGAAGTCCTGCAACGTACATATTTGGATTAATTTCCAAAAATTCTTCAATACGTTGTTCTCGTGTTTCACCGCCATGTTCTTTTGGATTTGCATCTAAATAGTGCGGATTTATTTGAAAAGGAATTAGCCCCGTACAATCGAATCCTTTTGGGTCGATAATTGGCATGTCGTTGGTGGTTCGCAACGTTGGACAAGCAACATTTGAGCCCGCGCTCCAACCAATGTACGGCGTTCCGCTCACTACTTTCTCGCGGATTGCAGTCATTAATTTTTGGTCGTTCAGCATCCGAACCAATTGCCAGGTATTTCCTCCTCCAACAATTATTGCTTTAGCTTCCTGAATGGCTTTGATCGGGTCGGCAAAAGTATGAATCCCAACAATGTGGTGCCCAACTTCAGCAAAACGTTCTTCTACTTTTTCGCAGTATGTGTCTAACGAGAAAGTAACAGCAGCGTAAGGAATAAAAACTGCAGTAATTGGCGTTTCCCCCAAAAACTTTTGAATTTCGTATTTTGGATAATCCAGATATGGTTCACCCTTCATGGTAGAATTGCTAATTAAAAGGAGTTTCATGATTTAATAGATAAATTTTTAAAAGAGAATTGAAATTATATTTAATTGATTTTATGGTCAGGTTAAATGTAGATCATTCATACAAATCTGCCAAATTGCTTTCTGCCAATTCAACAAAGAATTCTCCAATTTTTGTAGTTACATCTTCCAAATAACGTTTACCTTTTTCGGCAGTAGCTTTTTTAGGGTTGCCAATTCCAGTGTCTTCGGTAACTTTATCCCATTGGCGCGGAGTCCATGCTGTTTTATTTTTGAAACCCTCTAATTTCGATTGTTTGGCTTTTCCACTTCCGGCTTCATCTAGCGGTAAAACCAACTCAGGGAAATAGTGCATAATAACGGAGGTTTCCATTTCGTTGGCATGGTCTCCACCTTCTTCGAAATATTCTGATAGATCAAGCAATTTAAACCATTCAACCAAACTGATTAACATTCCCGGGAATTGTGGTTGTATTTCGCGGATCATTGGTTTAAAATCATTTCCTCCGTGGCCATTCATCAAAACTAGTTTTCTAATTCCCTGACTGTAAAGAGCGCTTGCAATGTCTTTAAAAATTATTATTTGGGTTGATGGACGAGTGTGAAGACAAAACGGCAATTCGATTTGCCCCGGATTCTGAACACCCAGCGGAATGGTTGGAAGCACCATTATTTTCGCTCCTTTTTGCCATGCTTTTTCAGCAGCTTCAGCTGCTATTTTTGAAGTTTCCAACGAATCGGTTCCGTATGGCAGATGATAGTTGTGTGGTTCGGTAGCTCCCCAGGGAAGTATTGCTACTTCGTATTTTTGGTTTTTTACTTGCTTCCAGTTGGTTTGTTCTAAAATGTATGATTTCATAGTGTTTCTATTTGTTCTGTGTTTAATTATCTATTTCAACAGTTGTAAAAACAATTCCTTCGTAAGGACTATTCTTCCCTCCTTCGTATAAACAACCTAGCGTATTATCATTTATAAAAGTTAAATCGGAATAAGCAGAAGGCCCTGAATTTAAAACTTTTACTGTTTGCCAGGTATTGCCAAAATCTGAGCTTGATTTTAAAGTCATATTTATTCGGCTGTTTGTGTTTGCCGGGTTTAAAAAATACAGTGATTTGTTAATTTCTGAAAAGAGTAAACTTGCCTGGCAAATGGGTTCTATTAACGCTGTATCGGGTTGAATGTCAGACCACGATAAACCGCCATCTTCACTAAAACTAATTTTTCGTGATTTCTGTGTGCGGTCGTAGTTGCGCATATTCAACAAAAGCTTTCCGTCAGGTAATTCTGCAACAGTACATTCGTTAACCTGATCTTGCAAAGTGGAACCACCCAGTTGCCATGTTTTTCCATAGTCATCGGAGTAAATTATGTGAGAAAAATATTTTTTTGTTCCAGCTTCAATATGGTCGCAGGGAATTACCAGCCTACCATTATCTTTTCCATGTTTTAATTGAATGCCGTGGCAAGGTCCCGTGGCATACCAAGTCCAGTTTTCTAGTTTCGTGGATGTTGTAATTTCTTGTGGAGTAGTCCATGTTTCTCCTTCATTTAAAGAAGAAGAAACAAACACACGGCGAGTATCTTTGCTTTTCCCGGCTATAATATCGCGTTCATGATCTTCTCCCAAATTCCATGTCAATAACAAATGAACCATGCCAGTTTCTTTGTCAACAACAGGAGCCGGATTACCACATACATTATTTTTATCGTTCCAAATAATTGTTAACCGACTCCAGGTTTTGCCTCCATCATTGGAGCTTTTCATTACTAAATCAATGTCGCCTGTGTCTGAAGTTCCTTTTACACGTCCCTCTGCAAAGGCAAGTATTTTACCCGAATTGGTAGTTACAATGGCTGGAATTCTGAAGGTTTGATATCCCTCCTTTTCACTCAAAAAAATGGATTTGGATTTATTATTTTGCTGAATTGTATCTTTTACTGCAATCCGATTGTCCGAAACCGCCTCCTTTTCTTTTAAAATTGGCATTTTTAATTTCTGGATAACAAGCGACTCAGATTTCAAATTTTGAGCATAAATTTTTTTTCCAGGAATTCCGGAAACAAGAATCAACAAAAAAATGATAATTTTATAAGGGCAGCTCATTTCAATACGGTTTTATGAATTGCTAAATTATAAAAACTGATCAAAGAAACAGGATTATACTATTGAATAGAATTTAAAAACGCATTAAAGTAAAACCAAAAGTAAACGGAGTAAGTTCCGGGCCTTTGTTTTCTTTAAACAGATGAGTTATTTCGTAGGTAGCAAATACATTTATCCAGCGATAACCAGTTCTAAACATCAACCCATATTTAAAATCGTGTAAGGAATAGTGGTCTGGAATTTTTAATTTCTCTTTTCGCTCGATTCGGTATTTAATTTTTGTATGGCTACCTAGTCGATAGCCTAAATATAATCCACCTGAAATATAAAAGCGATTTTCGTAGTGATTTATTGGAATCTGAAATTCGGCAAGTATAGGCAAAGTAAGAGAAACAATGGAAAGTTTGGATTTTTGGTTGTCATCAAAATATAACTCTTTAGCTACAATTACATCGTTTGGTAAACGTTCAATCGTAGTGTTTTGGTTTAAACGGTAGCTTTGGAAATGAACTCCAAGTCCGATAACCAATCCAATTGTGTTTCGGTTGTGCTGTAAACTTATGTTTTGCTGAATTACGTTTACGTAAGTTGAATTGGAGGGATAAATATCATTATTCATAAATTCGGAATCGTAAGCGCTGTAATCTTTATTCAAAAAAGTGTTAACCCCGAAATCAACACCCGCCCAGTGTCCGCTAAATTTATCTTGCCAAAAATTGAATCCATTACTGGCAATCCTCCGAATATCAATCTTTCGAAGAATTTTCTCCTGGTTGTCATCAATAGGAATTATGGTATCGGTTTGTTGAGCATAAATCACATGAAAAGTTGAAACGAACAAAATGATCGTAGTAAGCAGACTAATCAAATATCTATTTGTTTTCAATGGCATGGCAATATTCACATATTAAGTTTTATGAATAGAATATTATTGTTTAACAAACTTAAGCCATTTGTGTTGAATTAACATCGAAAAATAGGTAAAAAAAGGAAAGCATAATTAGAATGAATGAGATTTATATTCAATTATCATAAGTTAAGAATA
>CAYZBC010000085.1:0-16807 GCA_964476535.1 uncultured Maribellus sp. | reverse complement strand
TTCTTAATCTTTCACGATTTCTTTTTTAGATTGGGATGTGATAAGAGCAACGTTAAATGTTTTAGCAATCTGTTTAACTAGATTATATATGCGTATTGTAGCTCCATGTTTAGGCGGCACAATCGTCTGGGGAGATACTATGAGTATTTTAAGTTGATTCTTCATTTTAGTCCCATGTAATTTTGGTATTGATGGACCATGTTTTATCTTTATTGTCCATAAGTGTCACAAAATAAATTCACCGATAATGATATTTTCTCCTTTAGCTTAAAGCTAATTATAAAGTCGTGCGTTGTTAAATAGACTTAAATATCCAGCATATTTCTGGCATAAATTATCTTTCAACTGAAAAACTTGTTTTAAACTGAAGCTGCTGCCCCTTATTTAGCTTTACTATGGGGAAGGCATTCGGGGCAATCTTATTCATAGGGAATTTATATGGTTTCTTTTCTCCATGATACCACAAGTAATTCCTTAAAGGCGTTGTGGAAAGCAAGATATTGCTCATCCATTGCGGTATGGCTCTGTTATACCATGGGACACACAATTTTATAACTTCTTTGTCAAAGTCTTTGGGAATCATCCTGCAGTGGATTATCCGTTCGTCGCCACAGTCTCTTGCATACATCATCGGAGTAAACTTGTTGCATGTCTCTGCCTCTAAAATAGAAACCTCCATATTCAAACCGTCTCCGATTAGCCTTACCCTATCCACTTCGTATTGATTATATATATTACTATTTTTAAAAGTCAGTTCTCTATTTGCTATAAATACTTTTGAGATAAACTCCTTTTTGAACCTGTATCTTACCACAAAGTCCATAAAGTGACTATCTTCTAAACACACTAATTCGTGACGACGGGTTATCGTATTGGCATCCCAGCGTTCATCAATCTTTAATCGCCACTTACCTTCACGCATCTGGACAACGAATTTTGCCAGATTGAAGCCATCTCCAGACTCTCCACGTCTCCAAGTTGCTCCAGAATCTGATGGTGGTAGCCTCCCCATTCTTGTGTGAAGAATGCCCAAGCATCGGCTGTCTCAATACCCCACGGATGGATAATGTTATTTCCATTGACGACAACTTGTTCAATACAATAATTCTTGCCAATGTGAACACTCTTAATCATTTTAGCTCTGCGATTAAATGTTGCCAATGAGATCTAAAATTCTCATATCTGAAATGCCGTAAAATATACTTTCTCGCTTTTAATGACAATTTCTTACGTCTTTCAATAACTTCCTTGATTTGCTTTAAGAATTCATTTACTTGCTTCGCAGGATCTCCAGTTATTACAAACTCAGGGATGTTCTCTCGTAACTCCGGCTCCAAACCTACATTACTCATAACAATAGGACAGCCACAAGCCATGGCTTCCAAGGGTACAAGCGGGCAACCCTCGAACCGGCTAGGAAAAACCAAACATGCGGCACGTCTGTAGTAAGCGAGCAGGGTTTCATTGGCTACGAAAGACGTCCACTGAAGGTGTGGGTGATTGATCTTCCGATCAGTGATACACCGAATTTTAAGGCCACGGTCTGCTAATTTTTCAAGTACATCAAATCCCTTGGCATAGTAGTCATATCGGCCTACAAAAAGACATTCATCTATTGGAATTATAGAAGGATCTGGTGAGAACAATTCAGTATCTACACAATTTAATATTACTGTGTCCACATGGATGCCTTGTTTCTCTAAAACTTTTTTATTGAATTCTGATACAGTAACTACGTACTTATTTTTGGCTGATTCAACTTGAATTCTTGATAGTTTCATTCCTGCATTATACTGCTCTTCTGTAATGAATGGTTTTATAGCATTAAAGTACCCAAAATAGCTTCCATGAAAAACAACAATAGTTTTAGGGTGTTTTATGTTAATTCCAAACTCTCCATTGCAAATGACAATGTCAAAATTTTTTCTTCTGTTTATTTTCTTAAAAAGATCTCCTATTATAGACTCTAAACCATATTTTCTAATCTTTCTTCGTGTGAAAAAATTATCACTGAGAAGTTCTTTGCCTATAATAGTAACTTCATTACCTGCTTCTACAAATACTCTCTTGAGAAGGCAATTAAAAGTCTCTACGCCGCCAGTACCATTTATTGATGGTGTTACAATAGCCATTCTCATCAAACAATATTCCTTACAATTCTTTTTATCGGTTTTATTATTGGACTTATTATTTGTATCAGCTCTGATTTTATATGTGGAAAAACGTAATTTTTGAGTCTGTTTTTTGCAAAAGTCCATTTCATTTCAGATTTACTTCCAGATAAATTAAATTTCTCTTTAATGACCAGATAATACTTATCTAAAAAATAATTATTATTACGGATTGTCCAATATTCATAGCTGAGCCACGATCTATCATGTTGCCCGCCTGTTTTCACATTGGAGCGGGAGAGATGAAAGCAGCACACATCAGGACAAAAAAATATCTTACCCCCATGTTTTAGTGCGTTTATCTGGAAGTCAGTATCTTCCCTATATCCATTACCTCCATACCTTTCATCATATTTCAATCTTTTCAGCAAATTTGTTTTCGTTAATATCAAAGCATGTAAAAATGGAACGTTAATGGGTTGCTCACATAAAACATTAAAGTTAAACCCGATAAGTTTCAAATCACACAGAGGCTTATTTTCAAGCTTTTGATTCATTCGTGTAAGAGAATCTTGGGGGGGTTCGTCGTGTTCTAAATATATAACTCTTCCACCAACAATGTCTGCATCTAGATGTTTTAAATGTCTCAAAAGTCCAGACACATAGTTTTTCCCAAAGATTAGATCATCCTCACCCCAAACAGCGTAGGGCATGTTAATGTGTTCTATTGCAATATTTCGGGCGCCAGCAGCCCCTATAATCTGTTCGTTTTTAAAATAATAAATAGGAACTAGTGAATGTTTACTAAACTTTTCTACGATCTTTCTGGTGTTATCTGTGCTGGCATCGTCAACAACGATTATCTCTCCAACTGCTCCCTGGCTGATATAGCTAGGTAATGTTCGCTCAAGAACATGAGCACGGTTGCGAGTGGGTATTAGTATAGAAACTTCTGGAGTTAATTTCGCATTATCGACGGAGATGACTTCTCCTTTTGCTAACTTCAGTCCACGGTTTAGTGATTTGGTAAGACCTAGATTTCTCTCAATATCTAACTTTTTGCCAAATTCATTCTCTCCAGCGCCGTTTGGAATGAATACATTATTATCCACTCCACACTCTCGGGCAAAGTTAATATCTCTGTAATTATTTGATGCATAAACACGGGCATCGTATTGCTTAAACCAAGACTTCATTTATTTAAAATATTCCTTATACTCTGGTAGATATAATCCTGAAAAGCCGCTAACAATGTTTCCAGAAATATCAAATTCTTCAATCTTGACACCATTTAAAACTGAAAAATTCCGATTTGTCATTCGTGTTGTTGCCACTGTCACATCATGACCCAACAGAACTAACCGTTCCGAAATCTGCCGCACAACTTCCTGGGCACCGCCGGCTGATGGCTGGTAGAATTCAACTGTGTGTAGAATTTTTATTTTGTTTTATTCCTATAAAATATGTGTTTTAGTTGTTTTGTTATGTAATGCGTTAACCCTTTGATAAAATATAATATTTTTGTTAATTTTGGCGATATTATAATCCACTTTAAATAATATTTTAGAGAGATTCTTTTTCTCCCTATTTTTCGATATATTTTTGCTAAGCAAAGATAATATTCTAAAATTCTTTTTTTTATTATCTTTTTGTATTTGTATTTAAAGTGAATATTGATTACCTCATATAGTTGAATTAGTCCTTCCATATTTTCAATGTATTTATTTATATTTGTGTGTGCAGCAGATGCTACTCCTCCTTGGTGAATTCTATATACTGCCATTGTTTCATTTATATATCCGATTTTGCCGTATTGCGCATTTAAAATGTGCAGTGGCCAATCACCATATTTTAAATTAGAATACCAACTAGGAAAAATATCAAACAGTTTATTGCGAAACATAACCGTAAGCGTGGGAATTATGTTTGCATATATCAAATCTTCAAGGGTTGAAACTTCTTTCAGGTCATCAGGACAGAGCAACTTTGGAGGTCTTTCACCACTTTCCCACATAGAAATTGCATTGTGAAAACAAATAGCAAAATCAGGGTTAGCATCCAAGAAATCTGCTTGCTTTTGCAGTTTTAAAGGATTGGTCCAGTAATCATCCCCCTCTAATAATGCAACGTATTGCCCATGACATGCTTTTAAAGTTTGAACAAAATTTGAAATCATTCCTATGTTTTTCTCTGGTAGAAGTAGGCGAATCTTATCGGGATATTTTTTTTTATATTCCATCACAATTTTACGCGTTCTGTCCGTTGAACAGTCTTCCCCTATTACTAATTCACAGTCAAAATCAGTCTCCTGCATTAAAACGCTTTCAATTGCCCGTGTAATAAATTTTTCATGATTATAGGTAATCATACAAACGCTTACTTTTGGAGTCATAATTTCTCACCTAAAACTTTTTAAAATATCGCAAATCTTTTTTACATCATCTTCAGAAAGTCCGCCGTAAAATGGCATAGATAAAACTTCCTTCACTACTTTATTAGCAACCGGTAAATTGGATTGAGATGCGGAAGGCAGGTGATGATAGCATGTGTAATCGCTGCATAACGGATAAAAATACTTTCGAGCAAAAACATTGTATTTCTTGAATTCCTGATAAACAAAATCCCGGGATTTTCCAAACAGCTTTTCATCTATTCGTATTACAAAGTATTGATAACTGTTTTTAACATTGGTGTGGTCTTCTAAAAATGAAATGCCCTCAACATCGTTCAGGCATGCATGGTATGTATCCAGCAGTTTTTTTCTTTTTTTATGTTCTTTCTCTATATAGCCCAAAACCACCAGTCCGAGAGCAGCCTGAATTTCATTCATTTTGCCGTTGATCCCGGGCATAACTACTTCTTCCTCGTTTTTTATTCCGAAATTTTTTAAGAGGTCGATTCTGTCTTTTAAATTAGAATTTTTAAATACTAAAGCACCCCCCTCAGCAGTATGAAATAACTTTGTCGCGTGAAAGCTGAACATAGTGATATCGCCAAAGTTACCTATCCCGACACCATCTATTTCAGTTTTAAAGGCATGGGCAGCGTCATAGATTACCTTTAAATCGTATTTATCTGCTATTTCTTGGATTTTATCAACCTCACATGAAGTGCCAAAAACATGCACGGCAAGAATTCCTGTTGTTTGAGGCGTTATCATTGCTTCAATTTTGTTTGCGTCAATATTCATTGTAACGGGATCTATATCACAAAACACAGGTCTTATGTTATTCCATGTTAAAACATGGGGAGTAGCTGGAAACGTAAAAGGGGTGGTAATAACATCACCGGAAAGACGTAGACTTTGACAAGCTACAATTAAAGCAATAGTTCCATTATTAAATAAAGATAAGTTAGGAACTTTTAACACTTCTTTCAATTTTTCTTCCAATAACTGATGCTGAGGCCCGTTATTTGTGAGCCATTGAGAACCCCATATCTCTTGAAGCTTTTTTGTAACTTCATTTAAATCTGGTAAGATTGGGCGGGTTATGTATATTGGCTTTTCAAATGGTTGAAAATTGGAATTATTCATCTTTTATATCCTATTTTCTTTCTCTAAAACAATTTTAACACAAATTTTTAATTCTCTCTCACTTAATTGCTATTATTGTATAGTGAATTGGCATTAAGTCTCTATCTATTGTATTGATTGATTCAATTTTTATATTAGAAAATTTTTTAAGCAATTCTCTTAAGCCATATTCAGTAAAACGCCAACAGTCCGGTAATGGACCGTGAATTCGAAAATTAAATGGGACAGTTAAAACCAAAACACCTAAAGGTTTTAATAATCTATGAATTTCTTTAACTGCAGAGAAAGGATTTAATGTATGTTCTAATACTTCTGTACAGACCACAATATCGAACATTTCAGCATGTAAAAAATTATTGCATTTTGTAATATCTGCAATATATACTGCACCTGAATTAGGATCAATATCCAATGTTTCGACTTTCGCTTTTTTAAAATAAGATTTCGCTTTTTCATGGACTTGAGGGGCTATATCTAATACCATCAGCCCGTTATGATCATATATTTCAGCACATTTTTTCAGAAATTCGTTAATATTTTTTCTGATTGTTATATAACCTTCCTTATCAAATTGAGATACCGTAATATTTTTTGATTTTTTAGATTCCATACTTTACATCATTTCGTTAATTAATAATTCAATCATGCTACAATCAAATGTAGGTATTCTGTATTTATCAAAAACTGATTTTCTTTCACTAAAACTATCATCAATAAATATAGCTCCTTCCGGGTCAATAAAATCAGTTTTTGAGTCATCTTTCTTAAGTAATATGATTTTATCAAAAATATCCCTTAACCTCCATTTTTTTAGAATATTTTCAATATCATTCACAGTTTTAGAAATTAATACAATTTTAGAGCCTTTATTTATAGCTTGATACAAAAAGCCTATTAGCTGAGTATTTATCTTATTGTTTATAATCAAGGTGTCATCTAAATCCACATATACTTTTTTATATTTAATATTGTGTTTGTATCTATTAACTAAAGCTCTATCTATCTCTACATCGCTATTATTAGTCATTATTTCGATATCGACGCCCTCTTTTTCATATATACTTAATAAAGGAAAATTAATACCTAAAACTCTATGGGTTGCCATTGCTCCACCGACTCTGGGAGCTGCTTCTAATAACTTAAAAGTACCCGAGTCGTCTAATTTTAACTGAAAAAACCATGCTCCATGTAACTCCAATTCTTGTGAAATTATATGTGCATATTTACCAAAAATTTCATTGGTCTCTCCATCCACCGGCTTACTGTTCATCGATATGCCACTTTTGGTACGGATTCTTTCTCGTCCACTACAAAAAAGCAACCCTTTTCTCCTATCGGTAAAACAGTCAATGGTATATTCTTTCCCACTTAGATATTCTAGCACAATCAAATTTGAGTTGTTTTTTAATAATACTTTGAGTGTATTTAAATCATCCACTTTACAAGCATCTTGAGAACCCTGCCCCTTATCCGGTTTTAAGAAAACAGGAAAAGAATCTATTTCTGATAATTTACTGAATACTTTTGGCGCAGGTAATAAATTTTTAAATTTGTTATATGTCTTATTTTTCGATCTACAGATTAAGCAG
Source organism: uncultured Maribellus sp. (assembly GCA_964476535.1). Taxonomy (GTDB): domain Bacteria; phylum Bacteroidota; class Bacteroidia; order Bacteroidales; family Prolixibacteraceae; genus Draconibacterium. Next base: position 9,572 of record CAYZBC010000085.1, on the reverse strand, counting down.
GTGGGTAGAGGAGATGAAATTATATCAGCATTAAATTTATCGGCGTTTTGAGCTAACGCTACAATTACATCGTCATGAGCAGGGAATATATAATCTATCTCATATTTATTTATGATTTTACTTAAAGCCCCGATCCAATTATTAGTATGAACATCTGGAACAATAAAATGATTTTTAAAAATATAAGATGCGTGATTTGACACATCACTTCCTACTGAATAAAGAGATATATTTTTGCACTCTTTTAATGATTTCCATATTTCTGAAGCAATCTCTGTACCGCCTGGAAATATAAGTACTTTCATGTTTCTCTTATATATAATTAGATTTTTTATAAAGCAATAAACTCATTACATATCTTATCAATAATTTTTAACCTACGTTGAACTTGTACATCTTCATTAAATAATGCATTTGTTGCCTTCTTTCCATTTTTGGAAATTTCATACAATCTTGTATAATTTCTATAATAATATTCTATTTTTTCTACAATATCATCAACATTTTTACTTATTATAACAATATCCTCCTCGTTTTTATAACCTACATTTAGATTCAGACAATCAGTCACAAACATAACACAACCACAAGCACTTGCTTCAACGCAACACCCTGTGGGAAAACCATCAAAAGCTCCTTTTGCAATTATAAACGGTTGATTTGGAGATAAAATAATATCCATTTGTGAATAAAAATCTGAGAAAAAGTCTGAATTTTGTCGACCATAAAATCTAATTTTAGAGCTAATATTTTTGACATTAATATCCGTTTCTTTGAAGTTACCCACTATGTGGGAAAAAATATCGGAATATTTTTTCGATAGAATTTTTGCAACAGCAATAAAAACATCATACCCTTTGTCTTTTCCTTGATTTGTATATTTATTCGCTACAAAGCAAATATCAAAGGTTGGTTTGTCAGTTTTATAGTATTTTTTTTGTATTTTATTTTTCATATAATATTTAAGAGGTAAAACTCCGCCATAAATGAATTCGATTTTATCTAAAGAGCAAAGATTTCTATCAAGAAGATACTTGTATGTTATTTTTTGGGTTACAATTATTTTTCTTAAAAAAGAAGAATCAAAAACTGTTTTTAACTTATGATCAGAGATTTCATTATCAATATGAAAACCTCCACCTGGGTAAAGTTCTAACACGAATGGAATCTTATATTTTTCAATAACATGGAGAAAATTAAATGCATTGTTGATAAATACTATATATGCAAGTTTTGCTGAAAAATTTATATTTTTATTAAATTTAAATATTCTATTTTTGTTTTTTGGATAATATCTTAGATATTCTTTTTTATGAATTTCAAAATTAGGATCTGATGAATAAACCTCACTGTTTTTAAAATAATCAAGATAAGCATTAAATTCTGTAATTCTGAATGCTGTAAGTAGCCATGGAAAAATATCATCGAGTATAATAAGCCTTTGCTTATCCGGTTTTAAATATTTTATTTTATAGTAAATAATCTTAAAAATCTCACATATTAATAAATGAATTTTCTTGATTTTTTTAATAAAATTGACATTCATTGTTATATTTCAACTTTTGATGTTTTCACGCTTTGATATTTTTTAGATAATTTACTTCCCATTTGAGGTCTGGTCGAACCAATCCAGTCCATTTGCCATACCAACTGTTTTCTCTTTCAATATCTTGAACCTCAAAAATTAGAATATCATCATGTTGGTATATAATAGAAAATTCATCTTTAACAATAAGTAACATAATTCTGTATTTAACGTTATTTAGGAAATTTGCAGGTATATGACAAACTCCTCTTAAAATTCCAGAGGTACATATAATTGCTCTTGATGGAGTACTCAATATACTTACACCTTCCATACTTTGAAGATGTAAACTGAAATTAAGTTCGATATCAGAAACAATGTTCCAAAATTCAAATTCAAGCTTTAGGGGTGTATCTACGCGAATAATATTATCCTTACCCTCACCATCAATAGTTAATCTTGCTTTATGCACACGAACCTTATCATTACCTGGGGCAGTTTCTATGTTTTTCCATATATGCTCTAAAATAGAACTTGTTGCATCATTTTTTAAGTAGCGATTTACCACATTTTGAGTATCCCCATCAATTATCGTTTTCCCTTTATCTATTAGTATAGATCGGTTACATAAAGATTTAATTGCGATCATATTATGACTTACAAACAACACCGTCCTTCCACCCGCAGCAACATCCTTCATCTTCCCCAAACATTTCTTCTGAAACTCTACATCTCCAACCGCGAGTACTTCATCAACAAGTAAAATCTCCGGTTCAAGGTGAGCCGCTATTGCAAAAGCGAGGCGGACATACATACCTGAAGAATATCGTTTAACAGGTGTATCAATAAACTTCTCAACTCCTGAGAAATCTACAATCTCATCAAACTTTTTGTCAATTTCTAACTTTCTCATTCCAAGAATAGCGCCGTTCAAATATATGTTTTCACGTCCTGTGAGTTCAGGATGAAAACCTGTTCCAACTTCTAAAAGCGAGGCTACCCTTCCTCGCATGATCGCTCTGCCTGAAGTTGGGTCTGTAATTCTGGTAAGAATTTTAAGCAGTGTGGATTTGCCTGCTCCGTTTTTACCAATTATTCCAATGATCTCTCCTTGCTTAACAGAAAATGAAACGTCCTTTAATGCCCAGATGGTGTTTGGTTCGGGACCTGCTTGAGGATCATTCGGTTCAATCATTAGATGTTTTGCGCCAATCTTTTTTAACTCATCCTCTTTGCCACGCATTTTATACCACCAGCGGTCTAAAGAGTCGTGAAGAGTTGTTGCTCCTATGAGTCCAAGATGGTAGAGTTTGGAAATATTTTCAACTTCTATTATTGGTTTCATGTTTATAGTTAATTAGTTATTAGTTAATTGGTTAATTAGTTAGTTAATTGGTTTTTAGTTTTAAGAGACCTAATATAACCGCTAATTCCCTTTGATAATCCTTCATATTTTTTATCCAAATAATCCAATTTTTCCTTGGTGATATATTTTAAACCACATATTACTCTTAAATGGCTTCTTGTTTCCTCGCATTCTCCACGAGATGTATAGAGTACTCTTACTTTATCTGCGAAGTAATATCGTCCATGAGCCTCCGCAATATTAGCAATAATTGAATTAGCTGAACGCTTTATCTGACTACATAAGTTATATTTTTCTTCTTTTGGAAAAGTTGCTGCTAATCTATAAACTTCCATCAAAAGTTCATACCCGTTCTTCCAAATATCCAACTCATAAAATCCTTTTGCCATTTCCCTAATCCCTAATCTTCAATCTCTATTCTCTAATCTCTAAAACTACACCGTGTCAATAAATGTCCGTTCAGTTCTTTTAAAGACAAGAATGCCTGTTAATAAGGTAATTATAGTAATAAATATTGAAATCAACAAATAGTTTAAACTTATAGTTCCTGTTCCAAAGAAAGCGTATTTAAACGATTCCACGATTGGAGCCATTGGATTGAGAGCTATAAGAAATCTCCATTTTTCTGGAATTACTGATATAGGATAAATGACAGGGGTTGCGTACATCCAGAGTTGCGTGAGGAATCCCATCAAGAATTGTAAGTCGCGATATTTGGCAGTTAAGGCAGACATCCACAGCCCGACACCCAGACTTATAGCTGCCGTCTGCAAAAGCAGCAGAGGCAGAGTGAAGATAAACAAATTCGGCTTAATACTCACACTTGTAGAAGTAAAATATTTGAAATAAAAATAAAATCCTAGAAACATGACCAGTTGGATAGCAAAAGCGAGTAAATTGGATATAATAGTAGATAGCGGAACAATTAATCGAGGGAAATAGACCTTTCCGAATAAATTGGCATTTGTAATAAAAGTAAATGAAGTGGCATTCAAGCAAGCTGCAAAATAACGCCATGACAGCAAACCACACAGATAAAATAGCATCGGTGGTAGACCATCGGTTGGTATTTTGGCTACTTTCCCAAAGATAATGGTGAAAACCAGGGCCGTTAGTAATGGCTGAATAACAAACCATGCCGGACCCAATATCGTCTGTTTATATTTGGAGACAAAATCCCGCCTTACTAAAAGAAACAACAAATCCCGATAGTGCAGCAAGCCCTGCCAGTCAATGTGAAACCAATTGCGATTTGGCTGAATTGTAATTTCGTAATTATTTTGTTTGCAATCACTCACAATCTTTACCTATTCTACCACTCTTAGTTAAGATTCCCGATTTTACATTGAATCTAATTTAAAGACAAGTCGAGTTATCTTTAAATGCTGAATATTTAATATTGCAAGTTAAATATTCAGTATATTTTATTCTATTGTCTTGTCTTTGAAACTTTTGGATTCATACTTTTGTCTTTCGATAAATCCTTACAGCTTTTCTGTAAACGCCTTGACCGAAAAAAGAAATAAAGGTAGCTAATAAAAATTTGATGTTTAAGGGATTTGTTTTAACAGCTTTTATCAAATAATTCCTACCTTTTTTTAATTTTCCAGTCGAGCATAAAGCAGATCCAATAGCAGCATAACGTACAGATAAAATTTCTCTATCTTTTCTAATATCATCCCAATATTTTTCTAGAATTAATTTTTGTGTCTTTATTAGAGCTACTTGGTCGGAAGAGATACTGTTTGGTTGGCAATATACATTGACCAGTGGTTCGTCAATGTATTTAAAGTAGTAGTATTTTGAAATTCTGATCCACAACTCCCAATCTACAAGGCGATGCAATTTTTCATCAAACATTCCTGCCTTTTGAAAGCACTCTTTTTTAATAAGAGTAACAGGGGTTCCTATAAAGTTTTCTTTGAGTAACTGTTTGTGTATATCTCCCTCCTTACATGCAATCCGAGAGAATGGGATATAAAGCTTTTTATTATTTTTTATTTTCCGGAATCCGGTATAGACTACCCCAACTTTGGATGAGGCAATCTGAAAAACATTCATTTGCTTTTCAAGTTTTTTTGGTAACCACTCATCATCACTATCCTGAAATGCTATATATTTACCCAGAGCAGTTCTTATTCCAGTATTTCTAGCTGCTCCGTCTCCGCTATTCTCATTGTGTCTAATATACTTAATTCTTTTATCTCGTTTTTGAAACTTTTTAATTATTTCTTCTGTATTATCCGTTGAACCATCATCTATAACAATAATTTCAAAATCTTGATATGTCTGGTCCAATACGCTTTGTATTGCCCTGCCCACCAGATGTGTCCGATTGTAAGTTGGAATAATAACTGAAACTTTTGGATTTTTCATTTTAAATAATTTCCAAAACAACTATTATTATTTCTTACCAATATATAAAATTTCTTCTTCATTTAATCCATACTTTTTTATATCTTGAATACTTAAATCTTTTAAATATTCCGAAACAAATTCATTTCCGACTCCAATTTCAAGAATTCTTTTAGATTTTAACCTAATAATTTCATGGATCTGATGCCGACAACTAATAAAACGATCCTTTGAATCATAAGATTTATAGAAATAATGATTTGACTTTACCTGTGATTTCGTTTTTTCTATAACCCTTCTCTGAAAAATTTTAAGTTTTTCCTTAAAAGTTGTCGTATATTGTAATTTAAATATTTATCAAATATATAAATTATTGCAAGATAAATTAAAATACCAACATTAAGAAGTAAAATAAAATTAAAAATCCCTGTGATATTAATATGAATCTTTAAAATAAATATAGATGAAACCATAAATATTCCGTTTATTAAAGGAAAAACTATTATTTTACTGAAATTTATAAATCCGCATTTGGTAATCTTCACAATTTTAAAACTACATCCAATAGTTGTAACAAAAATACTTAAAAAAACAGCAATTGATGCTCCTAATATTCCCCATTTAATAATAAAAGGATATATTAAAGCAGCTATTATAGCCAAGCGAACTATTTGCCATATTGTATCTATTTTTGGTTTTCCGATAGCATGAAATATAGGACCTGTTGTCGCTTGAATTGATCTTAGTAAACCTGCAAAAACCAGTACTTGCATCACCGGCACCATTGGTATCCATTTCTCTCCCAAAAATATTTTAGTAAAATCAGGAGCTAATATAAAAATTAATCCGGCTATTGGAAATGATAAAAATGTTGTAACTTGCAGAACTTTCAAATATGCTTCTCTTAGTTTGGGGATATTATCTTGTAATTTAGAATAAGCGGGAAATGTTACCTGGGAAATCACATGGGTTATCTCCGTCGCCGGCATATTTGATATTCTATAAGCTAACTGATAAAAACCCAACGCCGTTACACCAAGCAACTTCCCAACAAAAATATCATCACCTTGGGTAAGTAAAAAAGCTAATATACTCGAACCAAAAACCCATTTACCAAAACCCCAAAGTTCCTTCGCTTTCCCTAAATCCAAACTTAAATGCGGTCTGTAAGGATGTATAAAATAGCTCATGATAAATCTCGCTACATTCCCGGCAAGCAAGCCGAACACAAGCGCCCAGACATTTTTTAAGATTAAAACAGCCGAAACCGCCACGATAAAATCTGTAAGTGTGCCGACGAATTGATAAACGAACTGTTTATTAAATTCCAATTCCTTCTGGAAATATATAACGCCGATATTGGTAAACGCTTGAAGAAGGAATGAGAGGCCAATAACCTGAATGATAGGTATTGCTTCTGGTGCGTTAAAGAAGGTTGCTGCGTAAGGCGCAATTAAATATAATATTATAAATAAAATAAAACCTCGCAAGATTAAAACCGTCCATGCGGCATCAAGATAAGATTTTATATCTTCTTTCTTTTGGATTAAGGCTTGCTGAAAACCTGTTTGTGAGAAAGTTTCTATGGTTGCCATTGTCAGAAGTGCAATACCCATTAAACCAAAATCATGAGGGGCAAGGATGCGAGCAAGGATTATAAGTCTTGCTAAACCAAACAATTGCTGAACTATTCTAAGCGAAAACACCCAGAAACCACCTCTAACTACACGATGAGAAAGACTTTTTCTCACTCTTATTTTTTTCTCCTTTAGAGAATTATCAGGCTGATAAGTTATTATTTTATTTCTCATAAAGCATCAAATCTATATTTCCAACGAAGCCTTTGTATTGTTTTGAGATTTTGGTTTTTAGGTTTTCCTCAAATATTCTCTTAACTTCTTGGCTTGGGACAGCAACGTAGCTCGAATTTTGTATGAGCCATATACGTCTCTTTAAATTCATTATTCTTGATAACGTTTCAGGAAGGGCATTTTTCTTAATGCCATGTCTTTTTAAACCTGTTTTGTCATAATAGTCAAACGCAAATCCTGCATATGGAGGATCGTAGCAAATGATATCATCCTGCATGGAGTTTTTACTTATAAATAATGCGGCGCTTCTCCAGTCTTCTTTTACAAAATCACGGGAGTAATAAATTCTCAGGGATGTAAGATTCAGGAGTGCTATGAAGATAACGATCAGTATGGATACGCTTTTTTTGGGAATTTTGGTAACGGCATAGGCAATTAATAGATACACAACGGGTGATAGGAATATTAAGTGTTTTGATTGAAATTGCGTTGTTCTAAATGGAGATAAAATCGTTATAATTACGGGAATTATGATCAATAGTATAAGTGAATAAACATTTTTATTGTGTTTGTCATGAAAAATGCCCATTGTAATGATAACTGCAAGTAAGATAAAGATCAGAATAGCAGTGAGCCCGCTTTGCAAAAAGAAATAGCCGAAAACAAATTGCGGAAGCATTATTATAATACTGCTCAAATCGAAGGGCTTTAGTAGATTTACTATTTCAGCTTTTCTGCTGAATAAGACCAATATCTCAGGAACAAAAGCTAAACATGTTGCTATCGCTGTTGATAAGATAATTTTTATACTGCTTTTAAAGGACTTTGAAAGCCAGACGGCGATTATGTATTCCCCTATAATAAAAAATGCGCTGTATACGTAAGTGTAGAGAGCGATAATATTTACACAAGTAAACAATATCCACATTTTTACGCTAGAAGTTCTTAAGGCGGAGATAAGAATTAACAGAGACAACATGCATATAAGTGTGATAAGCGCATATAGCCTGGTTTCCTGAGCATAATATATTTGATATGAAGAAACGGAAGTTATAAGGCTTGCAATAATCCCTGCTTTTGGGGAGAACAGGTTTTTACCTATTAAGTATACTATCCAGATAGTTATTATGCTGAATAGTGCCGACGGCAGACGCACATACCATTCCGTACTTCCCAGTGTTACCCAGAAATGTAGAAGTGAGTAGTAAAACGGCGGATGTATGTCTGCTTTTATTATTTGTGAAAGCATTTTAAATAGAGAGAGTTTTGTAATATATACACTATACGCTTCGTCAAGCCAGAGGCTCTTAGCGCCGAGTTTATACAAGCGAAAAAAAACTCCGAAGATAAGTATTGTGATGAGTGATAGGTAATAGGTTTTGGGTGACGGGTGATAGGTGATGGGTGATCGGAGATTACTCATCACTGGTTACTGTTTTATTTTTCAAAACAATCCATATCATCCATAGAGAAACAGCGGTCAAAATGCTTCTGAAGATACCTATGAACTTATGCGCAGGGAAAAACTTATTTATAATTACGATAGGAGGCTTGAGGGTTATTATGAATTCGGGGTTTATTGGAGCAAAGAGAAAAGTGGTATTGACTTTGCCCAACTGACATACGTAAACAAAGAAGCATATGGTTTGTACGGCAAAAAGTTTTACTAATCGTTTGTCATCCTTTATGCAAAGAGCAACGTACGGCACGAGCCAGGCAAAGAATTGAGGATGGAAATAGCATGTCGCAAAAAGCCATAGGTGAAAACACAGCAGGTATTTTATTAGTGAATCTAATTTTTTATCCTGATGTTGGAGCTGATGCAGGATTAGCAGAACATATCCGACAATAAATACATAAACCGTGTTGTGAATCCCAAGCGGGAAGTTCATGCTTAACAGGTAATCTATGTAGCTTGCATTGGCAAGCTGTGTTACTGCGCCCAATTTACCTGCAAATATCCTTGGAAGATTCGCCACTATAAAGGGCAGTAATACAATTGATGCATATTTAATCCTATCTTTGGTTTTATCAGATAGTGAAATAATAAAGAAAGGAACCAATAGGATGGGATAAGCCCTGAGGGCGATAGCAATGCCTAATAAGATAGCGGCAAATATCTTTTTCTCCCTTTTTATAAAGTACAGCGAAAGAAGTATGAAGAATATTACAATTACCTCATGGCGGCCGAATATGTAAGTGATGAAAATAATAACAGGGTTTAACATCCAGAATTTGAACGCAGTAATGCCCCAGTTTTTATTCTTGCTTATTTTAAGAAGTAAGAAAGCGCAGCCAATGCCAAATAATAGGTAGGGTATCTTCATCCAGAATAATGTCCAGAATGCCATTGGGTCGCTTATGAAATTAAAGTATGTATTGAACATTGCTCTAATTTCTTCTGTATTCAGGGGATGTGTGCTTGGGCACCACTGCACATTCCATAGACGGCTCATATACGGCATAAAAGGATAAAGAATAATGAGAAACAGAGCGTGCAGATAGTTCATCAATA
>CAYZBC010000084.1:9459-17224 GCA_964476535.1 uncultured Maribellus sp. | reverse complement strand
GAAGTTTGGCAAATTCGTTAACTGCATTTTCAAGTAATCTCGATGGATATTTATCGATGTTCATTTTAGCTTATTTTTCAGGCTTAAAAGTAAGTTGAAAATTTTAGATAAACTTTGCTTTTATCCAATACTTCTATGTTGTCATAAATTATTGGACAGTTTTTCAATTATTAGCTTGAAATAAACAATGCAGCGTCTTGCTGAACTTGTTTCAGCATCCCAGATTAAGGATGAGTTACTTGAAAAGCATAAAATAGTATGTGGAATACAAGTAAGTAAAACCGTATATTGCTGAGCAGTACAATAATGGGATGTTTAAAAAACTGTAAAAACATATTATTAATTGTAAGCATTCAACTTTTGAAATTCATAACTTTGAGTATTGTTATTGTTGGCAATTTAATAATATTATAATGGATAATTTTCATAACTGGTTAATTAGTCAGATGAATAAAAATACTCTTATTGGAGATTTAGCAAAAGATGTAAATCAAGATCAATCAGCAAAAGATGTTCCTTCAAGTTTTGAAAGTTGGAAGGCACATTTGGAAAAAAATAATGCATGTGAGGAAGCATTATTAGCTTTTAAAAAGGCTTGGAAGAAATTTGAAAAATCACAGATGCCTTGAAATTAATGGACTTAAAAAATTAGCAATTAAATAGTACTGCCATGTTTCCCTTATCAATCAAATCAATTGCTAGTAGGAATGAGTAGGTTAAAATAAATATTTTGCTCTTTATTTTTAAATGCTATACCTCATTTGCCATCTTCCCACGATTGTAAAAGGATGCCATCCGTTTAATATGAATCAAACATGGATGTTACCCTTTTGTACTAATCGTAAGTTTTATCTGAAGTTCAAAAAGTCACTTTAAATTTCATTTGCTATCGCCCCGTGTAATAACTACCATAAGTATTTTATCAATAAATTCATCAACATATATTTTTGCAATAACTGTCGAATTTTTAATGTGTTCAATCTTTTCGTTTTTCCGGATTGAGTTTTGGCTTAATAACAATTCTTGTGGTTGTGGTATCATTTGTAATTTCAGTTTTAATAATTTCAGATGTATTACTTTGCTCAATAGTTTGGTTGAGCTTATTGAATTGGCATTTATCTATTTTAGTTCCACTACATATTTGGATTATTCCGAGAACCAATGAGGCTATTACAGCAATAATAGAAGTTATAAAAGCTGCCCAAGCAATCCTAATTTGTGAATTGGCTTTTTTCAATTGAACTTCATATCGAAATTGTTCTGGAGTTTTAAAGTTATTTTTAACTAATTCACGCAACGCATTTGATACATAGTAAAGTGAACTGGCATATCGTTGTACATATCTGCCAAAATCTGATTTAATCTCATAAGCTTTTGTTGTCATGCAGCCTTTACTATTTGGAATACTTCCTTTTAGCGAGTATTCTCGCAATCTTTCTTTGTTATACTTTACTCTATTATAAAGACAATTATCTTCAACAAATTTGTAATTCTGATGGATGTAAATAAAATTGTTATCCTCAAGATTTTTTAATAAAAAAACAATTTCTGTTATTTGATTGAATAACTCATCCTCTGTCAAATTAGAAGGATGGTAAACAATAGTAAAATTGGGCTCATCTAAATTCCATTCAAGTGCAATAGCATCAGTGTTTTCATCGATAAGTTTTATTAATGATAATTCCTTAATTTCTATCGATGAAACCAACTTGTGAATTATCTGTTTTTCAAAATCGGTGAACTCTCTCATTTAGATATATTGAATTTCTATAGATAAAATGATGACCCTCTATTTCCCTTCCTCATTCATCAACCTCCTCGCCTCCTTAATATCAATCCTGGCACGAGTCCCATGTTTTTCAAGAAGATACAGAAGGTTTGCGCCATTTAAAAGTGTTATTGGCTTGCCTTTTGCGAATTTGTAAGAGTCAGAACCATAATCGGAAGTTGTTACCAATATTCCTTTGTTTGCGCCTTCGTTCATTACTGTTCCAAACAAGTCGCGAACTGCCGAAACTCCAACAGTGTTGGTGTAACGTTTCGCCTGAATTACAATTTTTCCGCCTCTGATTGGGTCGGGGTCGAAAGCAATTGCATCAACGCCACCGTCTCTGCTGGCCTGTGTAACTTTAACTTCACCACCATTGCTACTGAATTCTTTTTCAAATAATTCACGAATTAAATGCTCAAAATCTTCCCATGCCATTGCAGCAAGATTGGTTGAATCGTCAAATTCAATTGTTTGAGAATCGACAAATCGTTTATCATTTTTTTGAATTTGGAGTATGGGCTGAATGGCAGTTATTCCATAAAGTTTACTGCTACCAACTCCTTTAAAATGCTTAAAACAAGTTTTAGTGTCAACTCGTTCTAAATCAATATCCATAAATTCCTTTCGTTGAACCTGGATAGAAATAATGCAAGTATTTTCCTCCTTGCCAGTAGCCTTGTTTATTGATTTTATCCATCCATTGAAATTTACAGCATTGATAACTTCCAATGGATCATTTTCAAATATCTCGTAGATTGAACGAAGACAAACGCTATAAACTGCCTCATCAAAAAGTTTAAGTAAATCCCTTTGAGAAATTAGAACATTTCTATATTCTCCTTTAGTGGAAAGATACTTTGTCTCTTTAATCGTAGGTATGTTTTCAATAGAAGGCAAAGTGTATTCGACCATCAGTAGCTTATTACCGGAGTTAAAATCAACATCAATGTCTTTTGGAAATTCAAAATTATATTTCGAACATTTCAGAATTTCTATACATAAGCTATTTATAAATCCAGTATTTCTCGTATAATAACCATCTTCAATTTTATTAATTTCCTGCTTTCTAATTGTCTGCATATTCATATGATCCGACTTCCTTTTTTTCCACTCATTATGTTTATGTAAAAAATCATTTTTCAACTCTTTATATATTTCAGTATAGTTTTGTTTTAGATGATTAAACTTTTGTTTAAATTCGTAAACCTGTCTAGCATGATAATTATTAGGGAAAATCGTATTATAAACAAAATTTGCCCATTGTTCTTCACAATTGATGAGAGTTTTTTCCCTATCTAATAGTTCTCTTGTATTTCTCCAAAGTGAACAATATGCCTCATAAGAGTTTTTATTTGTTCCAAATAAATTAGTGATACAATTAATCGTTTGCCGCGTTAATATTATTTTATCATACTTTTCTTTTTCCAATAAATCAACAGCAATTAAGCCATGAATCTCGTTTCTACTTGTTTCAGCCATTACTAATGTATTATGATAAAAACCCCATATCATTTTATACGAACTGTAGTTTGAAAAGCGTTCATTAAATTCATAAGTGATATAGCATTTATTATAATCCTCTAAGCTCATCAATGGTTGCAAACCAAAATATTCACCCGCGTAAAAAGAATTAGATGATGCCAAATTTCTAATTTGTAAATCAAGCCATTCTTCGGATGTATTAAATGAAGTAATACTATCTTGTGGTTCTGGTTCGTTGAAATCTGGAATTAGTAGTCTTTCGCTGATTGATTCCTTACATTGGGTAATCCCTTCTAGGATAATATTTTTAATGATTTCGATTGCATTCATAAATTATGGATTTTATATTGATTTCAACTATTTTTTTGCTAATGCGTTTTGCCCAAAGTTATGATATTAATAGTTGAAAGTAGCTGGAGTTTAAATATTTCTTAGGTATATATTTTCTGATAATTAGCAGATGAAACGGTCCACATCTTTTACGCATACTGCGATATGGGTAAGTTGATTTGCATTTAAAATGCAATAATTTTTGAAAGTCCTGCCAGTTTTTAATAATCAATTCAAAAAGAATTACTAACCCAAAATAGCATATCCATCGTTGCAAACGAGGGATAGAGGAATTATTTAAAATGTTTGAAAATATTAATGTGAGATGATAATTCGAAGCTTTTTGAAAGGACATTTTGTTCATATTTTTTTAAGAAGTTATTTAACTCTGCTTTGGGTATCGAACAAAACAAATCTTCAGACATGCAATTAAAATCTGACCGGAAAAGAATTAAATCGTTTAAGGACTTATAAATCAAAAGTGAATCTTGTGTTTTTAGTTTTCCAATAAATTCATTTGCCCATCGATTTTCAAAACCATTTGCAAATCCAACGATAAGATAGGTTTTCTGCTTATATGGAAAAATTACTACAATATTTGTTTCCGGTAAATCAGCATCGACAATATCTTTATTTAATATATCAGTCGAATAGGATACACTAACTGGTGAAGCTACACATAACTCAAGATAAAAAGGAAGTGTATAAGTTTCAAACTTGTAATATGAATAATTGAAATTGAATATTGCCAATTCTAAAAAAACTTTGTAACGATTGAAATCATTGACTCCCATCTCAAAACCCTTTTTGTGTAACACAATATTATCCATTATTTCTTTGGGTAATGAATATTTTTCTAATAGTGAATTATAATATTTCACAGCCAATTTTTTCACATACAATTCCCTGCACAAAATTTTATACCCTAAAAGAAATTGGGATTTTGGATTAAACCAGTCAACATCATCCATTTTTTCAATGGATGAGAAGATTTGATCATCATGATGATTACAAAATCCCCAAAAAGCCAGAACTTGTTTAATTCCTCTCCGATTGAAACTAAATCTTTTATTTAGATTGAACAAACTATTAGGCTCAAAACAATAAAGATGGTTGGCAGGTGCTATTGGTCTTAATATTCTTTCTGTTTGAAATACATGGGAATTTATTGCGTTGGAATTACATCCCGGATACATGCACAATGATGGGGTTTGCCGATATTTTACAAACAACTTTTCAGCTTCGTGTAAAAATCTTTTTTGATTGATTGGTATCATAAAATTGAATTATATTGAAGATTTTAGTGGGTCAGGTCCTGCATTTCATTGTTTATGTTGTTGCTAGTATCAATAGCAAAGTACAAGGTTTCAAATTTGGTGTGGCGTATTAAGTAATAAACCCATAAGAATTTATTTCCCTTCTTCATTCATCAACCTTCTCGCTTCTATAATATCAATTTTAGCAGGAGTTTCATGTTTTACAAGGTTAATATTTTCCACAGCTTCTTTTATTTTTTCAAGCAATCGGGCTTTTGCAGAGGAGATAGATTTTGCTTTAACAAACGGGAAGTTATTAAGCAATTCGAGAATAAAGTCCGCTTTGCTACTGGTTACATCTACTCGTATTTTCATTATTCTGCATTTTTATTTTCATAAAATTTACAATACAAGTTCTTTTTGTAAAGATATAAAATTGAAAGTTTAAAGCAATCATATATTACTTCAACTCAATTACTGCCTCTTCTGTGCTAACATATTTTACCAGTAAAAAATAATTCGCAAATAACTTTTTTAAACCCGATAGATTTTAATAATTTTAGCAATCATTTTTTGCTAAACCTAAAATTGAATTATCATGAACAAAAAGTCAAATCAAAATTTTTCTCGTCGGAATTTTATTGGAACCACGGCAGCTGCTGTTGCAGGCTTCTCAATTATTCCGCGAAATGCTGTTGCCGGACTGGGACATGTTGCACCAAGTGATAAACTGAATATTGCCGGTATTGGAATCGGCGGAAAAGGAAAAGTGAACCTCAAAAATATGCCGGGGCAAAATATGGTTGCGCTTTGCGATGTGGATTGGGATTATGCAAAACCTGTTTTTGGGGCTTATCCGAAAGCAAAAAAGTACACAGATTTTCGAAAAATGTTTGATAAGATTCATAAAGATATTGATGCTGTAGTTATTGCAACACCCGACCATACACACACAGTAACCGCTGTTGCAGCTATGGAACTTGGAAAGCATATTTATCTCCAAAAACCTTTGACTCATTCTGTTTGGGAATCCAGGCATCTGACAAAACTTGCCCAAAAAACCGGAGTTGTTACGCAAATGGGTAACGAAGGGCACTCCAGCGACAGTGTTTATGAAGTTGCCGAAGTGGTGCAAAGTGGATGCTTGGGCGAAGTAAAAGATGTACATGTTTGGACGAATAGACCTATTTGGCGCCAGGGAATGCCTCAGCCCTTAAAAGAAGTGAAAATTCCTAAAACATTGGACTGGGATTTGTTTATTGGTCCTGCAAAAATGCGGGCTTACAATCCCGAATATCATCCATGGATTTGGAGAGGTTGGTGGGATTATGGAACGGGTGCTCTTGGTGATATGGGATGCCATTTGCTGGATGTTCCCAATCATGCGCTTCAATTAGGTGCGCCAACAGCTTTTCAGGCTAGTTCCTCGCTGATAAATACAGAAAGTGCCCCTGTTTCGGCCAAGGTTTCATATTTATTTCCTGCACGGAAAAACTTACCTTATTGTGCCTTGCCCGAGTTGGAATTAACATGGTACGACGGTGGATTGATACCTGCACGTCCTTTCGATTTGCCGCTTGATGCTCCGATGAATCCGGGTGGTGGATTTATGTTTGTAGGATCGAAAGCAATACTTATTGCCGAAAGTTATGGAGCAAATTGGAAGGTGTATAAAAATGGAGACGAATTTATTCCGGAAACAAAAGTGAGTTATGACAGGATTCCTGATGATCCGAATGGAGGGGGAAGACATGAAATGCATTTTGTAAACTGCTGCAAAAATGGTGGTAAACCTGCTTCCAGTTTCGAATATTCCGGACCTTTTAACGAGTTGGTAGTTATGGGTAACCTTGCAGAACGGATGCAGTCGCTTAAAAAAACTTTCCTTTGGGATAGTGAAAATATGAAAGTAACCAATATTTCTCCAGATGAAAAACTGGTAACAACCAAGTTGTTGCCTTTCTCTTCCGATGTGGTCACCAAAAGAGTTGATAACCAATCAAAGCAAAAAGTTGAGTGGAATGCACAGGAAATGTGTGAGGAATGGATAAAACACAACTACCGCGAAGGTTGGAGTTTGTAAAATTGTAGGTTTTCTATTTTCTGTAAAATTCGGGAATTTGAATGTAATACCCGCTAATCGTTGATAGGTTTAGCGGGTATTTTTTTGCTATTCTTCTGTCAAAGCTTGTGCATCAATAACCGCAATGGCAACCATATTTACAATTTCGCGTACGGAACTGTCGCGTTGTAAAATGTGTACTGGTTTTTTCATTCCCATTAAAATTGGTCCAATGGCTTCGGCAGTTCCCAGGGTCTGAAGTACTTTATAAGTAATATTTCCTGAACTCAGGTTTGGAAAAATTAATGTATTTGCGTCGGAATCTCCCAATTTATTAAAAGGGTAACGTTTGTATCGTAGTTTCCCGTTGAGTGCATAATTGGCTTGCATTTCGCCATCTACTAATAAATCGGGTTGAGTTTTATGAAGAATATCAACTGCTTCTTTCACTATCGCCGGACTTCCTAAACCTTTAAACGATCCGAAGTTGGAGTAAGAAAGAAGTGCAATTTTTGGTTCAATGTTAAATCGTTTTACCT
The DNA here is from genome assembly GCA_964476535.1 of uncultured Maribellus sp. Lineage (GTDB taxonomy): Bacteria > Bacteroidota > Bacteroidia > Bacteroidales > Prolixibacteraceae > Draconibacterium. The sequence continues at coordinate 9,784 of CAYZBC010000084.1, read as the reverse complement.
GGGCAGCAGTTAAGATAGTGGTGTCAACCAATGTTTGAGCCGATGGATTTATATTAACTGTTGTATCGGATAAAAATAATGGACCGCGTTTCGACAACATAATGTACATGCCGGCAATGTGGTTAAATTGTTCTTTTATTCCGATTACTTGCAAAGCCGGGCGAATTGTTGAGGAATATTTTCTTGAAAAGCCAGAGATAAAAGCATCTGCTTCTCCTGTTTCAACCATCATTGCACCAAAGTAGTCTCGATTATACATTTTTTCAACTGCTTCACTGTAAGTCATTCCTTTGCGCTTTCTTTTTTCAAAAAGAATTTTTGCAAA
>CAYZBC010000084.1:0-9359 GCA_964476535.1 uncultured Maribellus sp. | reverse complement strand
CTTCACTGTAAGTCATTCCTTTGCGCTTTCTTTTTTCAAAAAGAATTTTTGCAAACTTATGGCGTTTTTCTTTTGAAACATTCTTGAACAAATCTATAATCGGAACATTGTCCAATTCCATCTGATTCTCTTTAATGAGCATTTTTATTTTCTCTTCATTTCCAAGAAGTATGGGTTTTGCAATTCCTTCACGTATCACAAATTGTACAGCTTTTAATATCTTAAAGTCATTAGCTTCAGCAAAAACAACTCGTTTTGGTGCTTGTCGGGCTTTGTTCCGAATAGACATTATAAGTTTATTGTCGAAGCCCATACGGTCGGTTAACTCCTGTTTGTAAGCAGTCCAGCTTTTAATGTTTTTGCGGGCTACTCCAGTATCCATTGCTGCTTTGGCAACTGCAACAGAAACTGTTGTTATTAATCGTGGGTCGAGCGGTTTTGGAATGATGTAGTCTCTACCAAATACGATATTTTGTTGATTATAGGCTTTTGCAACCATTTCGGGAACGTACTCTTTTGCTAAACCGGCCAATGCTTTTACAGCAGCAATTTTCATTTCTTCGTTAATGTCAGTAGCGCGCACATCCAATGCTCCTCTAAAAATAAATGGAAATCCTAATACATTATTTATTTGGTTGGGGTAGTCGCTTCGCCCTGTTGCCATGATAATATCATCGCGTGCATCCGTAGCATCTTCGTACGATATTTCGGCGTTTGGATTTGCCATCGCAAAAACAATTGGGTTTTTTGCCATGGAACGAATCATTTCTTTATTCACAATATTCCCCACCGAAAGACCAAGAAAAACATCGGCATCGACAAAAGCTTCTTTTAGTGTATTTATTTTTCTGTCGGTTACAAATTGTTGTTTTATTTTGTTGAGATCTGTCCGTTCTTTGTTCAGTACGCCACGACTGTCGAGCATTACCACATTTTCAGCTTTTACACCTAATTTGATGTAAAGCCGGGCACAGGTAACTGCTGCGGCACCGGCACCATTTACTACTACTTTTATATCCTCAATTGATTTTTTGCTAAGCTCAAGAGCATTTAATAATCCGGCAGATGAAATAATTGCTGTGCCGTGTTGGTCGTCGTGGAAAACTGGAATATTCAATGCTTTTTTCAGAGTCTCTTCAATTTCAAAACATTCTGGAGCTTTAATGTCTTCCAGATTAATTCCTCCAAAAGTTGGTGCAATAGCTTTTATTACTTCAATTAACTTTTTAGGATCTTTCTCATCAACTTCAATGTCAAAAACATCAACATCGGCAAAAATTTTAAAAAGCAACCCTTTCCCTTCCATAACTGGTTTTCCGGCATCAGGTCCAATGTCGCCTAATCCTAAAACTGCAGTTCCGTTTGAAATTACGGCAACCAGGTTCCCTTTTGCAGTATATTTGTAGGCATTGGAAACGTTTTCGTGGATTTCGAGACAAGGGTATGCGACACCTGGAGTGTATGCCAGTCCTAAATCGTATTGGGTACTGTGTGATTTTGTAGGAACGACTTCAATTTTTCCAGGACGCCCTTGACTGTGGTAATTAAGCGCATCGGTTTTATGAATTTTTGACATAATAAAATGAATTTTTATACTCCTATAAAATTACAATAAAGTTTGATGAAATAGCAAGTTTATTGGTCAGGTTCTATGAACTTATGATAATTATTTAACTATATATATTTTCCTCCAATTCTGAAAAAAATCGGTGGAATTAATATAAAAAAAAGGGTAGTGTGAGAACTACCCTCGACTTCGAATATAAAATATCTGAAGATAAAAAATAAGGTGTGTCAATATTAAAACATTAATTCGCATTTTACACTCTTTTGTGGCTGATTTTATTAACAGCTTATTGTGCGTAAGTGTGGTGATGATTAATTTTTTTTAAAGAAAAAGGGGGTTAGATAAAATCAAAGTTTCCAACTTTTGAGTCTCACTATAAAACTTGTGTCTTATATCATCTTATTTTAATTTGATATAAGACATAAAAATTTGGGTTTTATGTTTCTATTGAATTTTATTCCTTATATCTTCAATGACGTGTTCTAAAAAGAACAACAGCCCGGTTTTATTTTAGAGGTTGTTCCAGTTCCAGATATCGAATAGATCCATATCCTCCGCCTTTGTTTCGTGCTAGCCATAGTCGGTAATCCCAATTCTCAGTGGGGGTAATAAATCTTTTATTGATCGGTGTTGTTGCAGTAATAACAACAATTTCCGGCATGCCATTTTTTATATTTTTCTGCACAACCAGTTCATCGCGGAAATCTCCAAAAAGATCGGCAGTCATTAAAAGTGTGCTATTGGGAATGTTGTTGGGTTCAAGGCCGGGAATTACATTTACTTTCTCTCCATCGAATTTCCCAATGCTGTGCCCGTTATTTAACAGTAGTTCTCTGGCAGGGCTCCCATCCCATTCAACGGGTTTGTAATATGGGAACGGCTCCAGCAGTTTTTTGCCTGTTGCGGAAAAAAGCACAATGTCTGGTTTCCAACCATTGTGACTGGCAATGCATTCAATTCCCGGCGAACCTTCCCATATATCAGCAGCCCATCCAATATGGCCATGTACCCAACGTGGATCATCCGCCCTGTTTTCTTTCCAGATTACTTTTCCGTTATTTGCATCGACCATATAAACACCTGCGTGCGCATTCGACTCAACTACGTAATATACTTCCAGCCCGGGACGTTCGGGAAGGAAATCATGGATGCAGACCTTATCCGGATGTTGCCGGTAAATTGACCAGCGTATTGAACCATCATTGTTTAAACAGGTAGTCCCGTCAAAAACTTCCTGTTTGCCATCGAAATCAACATCAGCAACTTCAATCGTATGACCCCCGCTTCCATTGGTTTCTGCAAGACTGTCGAATTGCCACAATTTATTTAAATCAGCATCGTAAACTACAAGTATTTCATTCTCATACAAACCGGTTTGAGTAATAATTGCCGGAGGAACACCATCGAGGTATGCAATAGACATTTGGATTCGGGTAGAAGAACATTGATCGTCAGTAGCCATTTCAGGCCAGGGCGTTTTGTTTTTAATTTCCCGGTCATTCCATCAAGAATCGCAACATAAACCTTGTCGCCAACCTGTAAGCGTGTAATAACTTCCGTTTTGCCATCATCGTCCATATCCCAAATATTAAATACCACGTTACTTCAGCTTCCATAACAGTACTCATGGTAACTAATATCTTTTCGCCACATCGAACGGCCATATGACGAAAAAGCTTCAATTTGCACGGGGACACCTGAATTTTGTGATTCCTCATGATTTCCATTGTACAAACGGGCAACACAATCTAGACTGCCATCATCGTTTAGGTCACCAAAAACAGGTGCTACTTCCCCTTCAATGTTACAAATGGGTTTGAAAGAAACAACTGCCGTGGAGCTTTCTTCAGTAATTGTAATACCAAACCATTCAGAACGTTTCCTTTCTTTTCCTTTTGGGTCAACCGATTTGACATAGTAATGGTATCGTTTCCCCTGTTCCAGATTATTGTCAGAAAATGATGTTGATTCTGAAATGGATTCTTCATTAACTAAAAAACCTGAATGATTTCGGGAGTCGGCACGGTAAACATTAAACTGGGTTTCTCGGGAATCAGTGCGAAGTAAGGCCCAACTCAGAAAAACTCCCCCGTTTCCGGTAGAAACGGCACAAAGTTTTCTGTGTTCAATATGCCAGTCAATTCCTTCAGGTTGGCGGATTCCTGCGGAAAATTCTGATTGGTTGCCACAATGCAAATATTCTTTGCTTTTTGACCATGAGCCTCCCATTCGGCTTCCTTCCAAAAGTGGACCATTTAAAATCCGGTATTTATATGGCGTAACGGCGGGATCGAGAAGGTTGATTGTTAAATGCCAGGCATTCCCCGCCATGTTGTATAATCCATATCCATTGGGTTTATTTGATCGGGCAGGTTGTAAGTATTTTTGCCATTGGCCAAACTGCCTGGTTCCTTCCGAATCGTAATTAACCTTGTTTTTGGCTTTTTCGTCTCCCCACGGATAAATTTTATCTTCAAGCCCGCCTCGTGAAGCATATTCAAATTCAACAGTAGTTGGCAGCCTGTAAACTTTTCCATCCATTTCGGAAAGCTATTTCATGTATTCATCAACATCGTAACGATTCACGAATATTACAGGGTAATCCTCTTTCCCTTTAGGAATTTGCCCCTCTTCCCAATGCAAGGGCACCACAAATCCGGTAGCATCGGTAAATTGTTTGTATTCCGCATTTGTTACCTGGTGATCCAACATTTCAAAATCATCGACCCTTACCAACGGGCGATTGGGATTTGTAACAACATCACCACTTTTGAAGGTATTTCCTTTAATAAAAACAAATCCGTTTAACGGAGTTGTTTGTGCTATTAAATGGGGCGTAGCAATTACCGACAAAATTGTCAGTATAGAAATGTAGTATACATTAATTTTCATGAGATATTTTTTAGTAAAAAATGGTGCTCCCTGACATTTAGGTCAATACTATGGAATGGTATTTTCCACGAATAATATGTCATTAAAAAAAACTTTCCATTAATTCTTTGATTGTACCATTAAATATAGCCTATTGAAGGTCACCCGCTTTCTTTTGGATACCTCCGGTAAAATAGACGATCACCTGTCCGCTGTAGTATATTACGCCGGGATCAGATGCGTTTTTTTCTGGCACATCCGGACCATGTAACGGGATATTTTTATAATTTTTATTGAAAGGGAGAAATGCACGGTCTTCCGGTGCATCCTGCCAATTAATTAGATCTTTAGAGCGCGTGATACGGGTTTCCCATCCTAAACTATCTAACCTTTCGAGGTAAAGTAAATAGTACCGACCATCGACATAGAGGACTTTTGGCCCACCTGTATATTTATTTTCACCATATTTTGCATTCTTAATGATATTATCATTCCAATTATCGGTAAGCTTATCCAGGTGCCCAAAGCACATGGTGAAATAAGTACCCACTTCATTGGTTTTCTATTGAAGAACAAAACCGTCATCATCGCGGGTCAATGATACATTATAAATATTCCCCACGGGGTTATTAAAAACTTTGACCGGGGCCGACCAGTTTATTAAATCCTCCGACCATGTCATTTCTACAAACTGAAGACCACTTGCTTCGTTAGTGCCAAAAACATAAACCCGCCCTTCCGATTATAGCTGTGCCAAATATATTTCCTCTCAATACACAGGAAACATATTCGCGATTATTATAACCTTCCGGACCGTTAGGTAGTTTTGCAATCCATATTTCATTTTTACTGCCTGCATCTTTACTGGGCTGTCCGGGCCAATCCCAGTTAGACCGCCAGCATTCCAATAAATAAAACTCACCATTTAAAACGAAAGGCTTTACTTCAACCAAAGGGGAGTTTAGCCTGCCCATTTTGATGAGTGGATTTGACCACTTTTTTGAATCATTATCCTTTATTTTTTGACTGCCGGCTACCGACAAAACAATGCATAGAAATAAAATTGATATTCCTATTTTCATCCAATTAAAATTAAAAGTTTTCAAAGGTATTGGATGTAACTCCCTCATTTTAATTATGCTTGTGTGTGAAGCATTTCTACATGGTCGTTTCACAATATTATTTTTTCTTTTTTTTATTTTGAATCTAATCTACAAAGTGGGTATTTTTTACTTTCAGTTTTTATTCAACAAAAAGGAAATCTTTATTACGGGAACCACCCTCTAAGGAACTGCTCCATGGTTCCTTCATAACTAGCCTCAGCCAAGAATTCAATTCCCCTTTGATTTCCCCATGAATAGTTAATTACCAAACTCCCGTTTTTTTCACAGAAATCGATATCAGAATTATTTCGATTTTCGGCATCTGCAATTTTTTGAAGCATTTCAGCAGAAAGGTTTTTGTTTACGATCTGTTTATCCTCGGCAGAAGCTTGTAATATCGGATTCAAAGGGCTGGAATCCCAGTGAATTAAATCTTTCGAACGGACAACCCGCATCTCCCAGCCATCAATAGCTTCTAAATAAAAGTCGTAATAATATCCATCGAGAAAGCGCAAACAGTGCGGGGCAGTGTGACGATCTTTTGCATAAATATGGTCAGAAGAAAGAATTTCCCATTTTTTCAGGTCGCTTGAAGTTGCAAACCTGGCCGTAAAACGTTTTCCGGCTTCTTTTTCAGGTTTACCAATTTCAAACATTAATACGAATTTGTCATCATCTTTTGTAAGCGATGTATTAAACATACCATATCCGGGAAGTTCAAATGCCAGCCAGCTATCCCAGTTCTCCAGGTCCTTTGATGAAAAGATGTGAATCTGTTCACTATCACCTTTATCTACGGCGGTAACATATACTGTTTCATCATAAACAAAAGCACTTCCAAAATGAAATCCTTTGGCAAAAGGTAAGGTGGTTTCACCTGTTTCGCGATCAACAAATCTGGAATAAGAATCACCGGTTGGATTATTCCAATACTTTGTCCTAATATATTCATAGCGGTAAACTTTGTTCTTAAAAACAATTGGTGTTGTCTCTACAATATCACAATCAATTGTCCCCAACTTTACAATAAGGGGCCGGCTATCGGCATCGGTTGGAGCTTGTTTTGTTGAGCAGGAAAAAAAGTAATTATACCCAGTAGGATAATTAAGTTGGTTAGATTTCGAAATTTCATTTTTTCATTTTTTTAAATTATTCTTATTATAAATACATAAAATTAGCAACTTCCCATGAAGCAAAAAATCAGTATTACCAATCAAGTTATAAAATGAGGTCTTTTGTGGCTTTTTTTATCATAAATGCAACTGAAATATTTCAATTCATAAATCGGATAGACACCAATTTAAACTGAATTATATAATTCAGTTTAAATTTGTTTACTATGGTAATACGCGTAAAGGAGTATAAAGGAGCATATAAAATCATTTATACCATTTTTATTGAACCAGAGATGTTCCAAATAATCCTTCCTTTCCAATAGAAATCCACATTGATCCTGGCTGTTTTTCAGAACTCACACTTGTCTCATTCTTTACATCTAAAAGCCTAACGATCTGCTATTTGAATCTTATTGAATATAAATCTGCATCTTTCATTACTATCCGTAGACGAACCGTTTTTGAAATTATATTTTGCAATGAACTTTTATTTTTCCATCGGACCACCCTGGCAATTTCGTTTCCAATTATAGTTTGTGAATCCTCCAGCGTGTAACCTGATACCGGGTTTCCATTTTGGTCTTGTAGCTCGAACCTGATTTCCCCGGCAGCAGATGTTGAATAATTAATCTCCAACTCTTTTTCTGTAAAAGTGAATGGTTTGGTAATTAATTCTCCGCCAGAGTATGGTGCCCTAATGGAAGTAAATCCGTCTAATCGTAACGAATAACGGTGTAAATGAGCTGTTGGCTGGGCATAATCCTGATTGACATAAACCGACATTTATTCGGATCCGGTTTGCACTACATTAAGTGCCGGGTAGTTTGAACGCGAAACCCAATTATCGAACCCAATTCCGGGACGAATGAAGGCTTCCATAAAAGTCCGGTCATAAACATCTCCGCCTCTTGTTGTCATAAAAATGGCATCGGAGCAGTCTTTGAAATAATCGGGATCAACATTAAGTTCCTTCGCCTGTTCGTCTGTCAAAATCTGTCGTCTGGGCATAAATCGAGCACCAATGGCAACATAAATATGCGGTGCCCTGAAATAGGGGCTTGTTTGATGTGTATAAAGATGTTCAGGGGGGGGTGTCGCCAAATGCCATGGCAACCGGTTCCGACCAATGGATAAAATCATTCGAAGTGGTGCGGCTAACAGAACGGAATCCATTGTATCCATCTCCTGTCCAGGTCCGGAAATAACACAGGTAACATTTCTCGCTTTCCGACCAGAAAGCAACGTTTTGAGAATCAAAAGCACCTTTTGTAAAAACGGGCTCCTTCTTCAATTTTTTCCAGTGTACGCCATCCGGTGAAACGTAAGCGATCAGACCACTTTTTTCTTTTCCTCCCAGAACTTTATATTTCTTTTCCGGTTTGCAATTCGGATTTGTATCCAGGAATGGGCTGAAATTATGGCTTACCGGGGCTTCGTTGGCAAGAATTACATTGTTTTTTAACGACCCGTTTATTTCATAAAGCCCTAATTCCGGTTTTTCCAAACAATACCGTCTTTCGATTCTGATATACATGTTGTTTCAACGTTTGTCCCATCTTTGCCCGCCATTGGCAAACCCCGGTAATAAGCACGAAAAAGCTCCTTGTCTTTTATCACGGTACAATATCCTCAAAAAAGCCCCTCCCAGGGTTTATCAAAATAAAAAACAGGACCTTCGTCTCGTGGTGTGTGTTTCACGATCAGGGTATTTGTTAACTTGTCGATTAAATAGTAATCAACAAAAATTTCCAGCCTGTTGTTGAGTTGGGGTACTTCACTTTTATTGCTTTTTATTCCACTAAATCCACATAAGAGGATAAATAGAATTGAAAAATAAGATAATATACGTGTCGTTTCTTTCATTTTTATTTAGGCCTAAATTTTTAATTCGCTTTTTAATTCGCCCTTATCGCCGATAATTTTAAGTGTTAAAGAATGCTCGTCTGCATTTATCTCAATTAGAGTCCAGGTATCATCCTTAGGCCCACCACCGATCGCAATGGGGAAATTGTGTAAGCCATTTACCTTAGGATAAATGCCTGAAACATGAGTGTGTCCGCAAATCATTAAATCGATTTTTGCCTTGTTCAAAATGTCTGCCCATACTTCCCGGCAATGAAGGGTGCCATGCCCGCCGCCTGAATAAAACAAAGGGATGTGGCTGAATACAACTTTATATTTTGACTTTTTAAATTCTTTTTTTGCAGATTCCTTTTTCAACCATTCTGCCTGTTCCAGTCGATAAGAATCAAAATCGACAAGCCCAAAATATTCCTGGTCCGTGTCTGGCTTATCTTCTCCTGAATCGAGAACAATACAATAAACCTGCCCCACTGTAAAAGAAAAGTAAAACTTCTGCTCTTTATGATTGAAATATTGGTGCAATTGCCGGGCAAATTTCCCCCTGGTTTCGTGGTTTCCCCGTGAAAAAACAATCGGGGTATGTGACGAAACTCCTTCCAGTGGCTCTAGTAAATTTCTAATAATCTGGCCTTCATCATCCGTGTGACCCAGTATGTCGCCATTCATCAATATAAAATCTTTAGCGCCCGGAGTTTTGTATTGCAAAAGATGGCTGATTGATTCGGGGTGGTCGTGGATATCATTAAAAACAAGAAAGGAAACTTTGTCCTTCGAAACTTTATCCGTTTCAAACGAAGAAACCTCGCTGGTATAAGTCTCCCCAAAAACAACATTGTAAGG
>CAYZBC010000083.1:0-17388 GCA_964476535.1 uncultured Maribellus sp. | reverse complement strand
TTAATTTTGAAGCAGAAGCGGACGAAGAATTGATCATAGAATACTGGATGGTTAATGAAAAAGCCTGGAACAAATAGATAAAGGAAAAAGAAAACGCGATTTGGATTATTAGATTTTTGAAAAGGTTGCAATAAATTGCGGCCTTTTTTTTTATACATTTTTCTCTGATTTACTTTAAACCGTATTTCATATAAAAATGAATCCTACTCAATTAAGTGATGACTTTCCATTTTTATTGAAAACAAAAGCTAGCCCGAGTTAATATCTGGCAGCAGCTCATCAATATTTAGTATTTTTCGCCATTTACCGATAGTTTGCAATAAATTCATACCAAATGGTATTTATACTTACCGATAGTTTCGGTGGTTCACCGACCTTAAGATTTCATTAACAAAATTTATATTCTTTTTAACAAATAAGCGTGTAACCTTTGCACATGTAAACAGTCTATTTAAGAGAAAACAGGACAACAAAAATCCTGTACAGTACAGACAAAAAGGATAATTATTAAATAAAATATTAAACAATAGAAAATATGAGAACAAGAATCAATCAATTAGCAGCAGTAGCATTCTTCGCACTATTCGTTTTAGGTGGAAATGTAAACGCAAAAGGAACAGAAAATAATGCCTCAAACCATGAAAACATTGAAGCAACTTTAGAATTAGAAAACTGGATGATAAATGACAATTTCTGGGACAATGGCATTAACATTACTTTAGAAAAAACAAATGAAGAATCGTTGGAACTGGAAAATTGGATGACAGACGACGCAACCTGGAAATTGGAAAACATCTTAAAGGTTGAAACAGAAACAGAACAAACATTGCCATTTGAACCATGGATGACAGACGAAAACATTTGGAACAGGTAGTTTTAGAAAAGAGAAAACGCGATTAGGTTTATTTAGATTTTTTTAAGGGGGTTGTAAGAAATTACAGCCTCTTTTTTTTATGTCACTTTTTATTGATTTTATGATTTTAGACTACCTTTAGCTGCTTCTTTTAAAACAAAAACCAGAGTGTCAAAAAGATTCCAAAATATTACTCTTTTTTCAATTATATTTTGGGCTACAATAGCTTCTGGGCAAGATGTTTCTTTTTCACAATTTTACACCAATCCGTTGTATTTAAACCCGGCATTTTCCGGCTCGGTTGGAGTACCCAGAGTTGCTTTACAATACAGAAACCAGTGGAGCGGATTTGACAATGCATTTACCACATATAGCGCAGCATTCGATATGCCGGTTAAAAAATTACAAGGCGGATTTGGTGTAAATATTTTAAACGATGCGCAAGGGAACAATCTTTTAAATTCGATGCAAGTCAATTTTTCTTATGCGGTTTACCTTCAATTAAGCGAAAACTACAGGCTTCACGGTGGACTCCAGGTTGGTTACAACCAAAACTCATTAAATACAAGCCAATTGGTTTTTAACGATAATCTCGATCCAAATTATGGCGACCATGGAACATCGCAGGAATTGGCAAAATTAACAGACCCGAATTATAGTTTTGTCGATTTATCAACCGGTTTTCTAATTTACAGCAAACGTATATTTTATGGCGTTGCGGTACATCATTTAACCGAACCGAAACAATCTTATTACACAGGACAAGAAGATATTTCTACATTACCAAGAAAGTATTCCGCGCATTTTGGAGCGCGTTTCCCGGTTTATTTGTATGGACATTACCGTAAAAAATTCGACATTTCACCTCAACTTATTATTCAGTCGCAAGGAAATTTCCAGCAAATTAATTATGGTCTGTTTGCTACAAAATTTGGACTCACTGGCGGGACATGGTTTCGCCAAAATTTCGGATTACGTTACGATGCCGTCATTCTTCTGGTGGGTTTTATGAAGGAAAGTTGGCAATTTATGTATAGCTACGATTTTACCGTCTCAGGTTTAAGAGGCGATTCTGGAGGAACCAGCGAAATCTCACTATCGTTTTTCCTCAAGAAAATTGATAAAAAACAACAATTACCTTTTTACAATCATTACGAAGAGAAATTTGGAATGAATTAGTAATTTTTCAATAGCAGTTTAACAATATTTTATCACAAATAACCAGCCTCAATTAAGGAAACAATCTCTTCCAAAATGCGATCTTCTTCTTCCGCATCGTAACCATCCTTCAAGTTGTTACTAAAAATTCGGGCAATTCCCTGCCAAAATACCGCACTAACATCACCCCTGAAATCTTTTAATAAATTATATGGTGTTCTTTGTGTTTCGCGGTTAATCAGCTTTAAAAGAATCCTTCCATCAGAAATCGACCATTTTTTTAAATCGTCTTTGTGTTCTGCAAGTAATTCTTTTTCCAATTTCTTCATCAACTTTCTACGGTCGCGTTGATTTTCGAGTGCATAATATTCGGGTTCGTATTTAGCAAGTAAAACACGCGCTTTTACTGCCAACGGGTAGATTTTTTTAACTTTTCGGATGTACCTCGAATATCTTTGCCGCTGCCTTTTGTTTTTGAATTTTCGTTCAGGAAATACACGCACCTCTTTAATATTTTTATGAATAATGGTATCATTGCCTTCAATAATTCCCATAAAATATTCTGACGTGTCGCGTTCCTGAGCTTTTAACTCAATAAAAAAAATACTTAAAATCAATATAAAAAATACTCGTCTCAATAGTAAAAATTTTATTAACCAAAAGTAGAACGAATTATTCATTTATCAATTATGGGAATTACAAAGTTTATATCTTTGACAATGGTTTTTAACATAGAAAATTGAGTAAAATGCCGCCAATGGTTGAGACAGTTATTGAGATACACCGAAGCGATAACTAAAATATATCACACACAACAAACAGACTACGATAAAAATTAAAACTATGAAGACTTGCATAAATTCGGAATTCGGGAAATTAGAAGGAGTAATTATTCATCAGCCCGGTTCAGAAGTTGAAAATATGACACCCGAAAATGCTGAACGTGCTCTTTACAGCGACATTCTAAATCTTTCCATCGCCTCGAAAGAATACGCACAGCTGGCAGGTGTTTTAGAAAAAATCACTTCTGTATTTAACGTTAAAAGTCTTTTAACCGATATTCTACAAAATGAAAATGTAAAACTCGGGTTGTTGAAAGAGATTTGTAAAAATGAAGGAATTCCGTGCATGGAAGATGATTTGGCGCTAAACAGTGCTGTCGAACTATCTAATTTGCTCATAGAAGGTTTAGTTCTCGAAAAAAATAACCTCACCAATTATTTGGGCAACGAACGATTCTTATTGCGTCCGCTACACAACCTGTTTTTTACCCGCGACTCGGCAATGGGAATGAACAACCACATGTTAATAGGAAAAATGGCCAATCCTGTTCGCGAAAGGGAATCAGCAATAATGGAAGCAATTTTCAAGCATCATTCAAATTTCGAGACTTCAACATTAAATCCTGCCAAATCGAAATCGGGAATTATTAATAACCCAAAGTCTACGTTGGAAGGTGGCGACTTTCAAATGGCGCGCGACAATGTTTTTGTTATTGGCACCGGAATGAGAACCAGTACTCAGGGAATCGATTTTATTATTGAAAATATTAAACAATTGAAATCTGAGCCTCAGCACATTATTGTTCAGGAATTGCCATCAACACCAGAATCGTTTATTCATCTCGACATGGTTTTTACGTTTTTAAATACCGATGCTTGCATGGTTTACGAACCGGTTATTTACAAAATGAACCGGTTGCGGACCATTCACATTCAATTGGATAATAAAAAGGTTACCAAAATTGAAGAGGTGCCAAATATCCCCGCAGTACTTAAAACGCTTGGAATGGATTTGAAACCCATTAATTGCGGGGGGAATAACGATTTATGGATTCAGGAACGTGAACAGTGGCACAGCGGTGCCAATTTTTTTGCTTTTGCTCCGGGCAAAATAATGGGTTACGAACGAAACAGTCACACTATTGAAGAGCTAAATAAGAATGGTTATGAAACGATTAAAGCTAATGACGTAATTGAAGGGAAAGTCTTGCTCGATGATTTTAAAAAATGTGTGGTTCTTATAGCCGGATCGGAGTTAGCGCGCGGTGGTGGTGGTGCGCGTTGTATGACAATGCCGGTTCGAAGAGCGGCAGTAGATTGGTAGAAGCTATCCACCTAAGTTCCCATAAGATTGAAAACCAGAAAACAACCTCTGTACGATATCGTTACATTTTAATACCCAATTAATCTTTGAAGAATGCGAAAATTGCGAAATAATGAACTAAACCGATTGTCGGTTGACCAATACAAACAAACAAATAAAACACCACTGGTTGTGGTTCTCGATAATATTCGCAGTTGCAATAATATCGGTTCTGTTTTTAGAACTTCCGATGCGCTTCTCATCCAAAAGATTTTTCTCTGCGGAATTACAGCTACCCCACCCAACAAAGACATTCACAAAACTGCTTTGGATGCAGAGAAATCGGTAGAGTGGGAATATCTTGAGAATACTGAAGATGCAGTTGCAAAACTTAAAAATGAAGGTTACATGGTTTACGCCATCGAACAAGTTGAAAACAGTATTTCACTTCCCGATTTTCAACCAGCAAAAAAGGAAAAAGTTGCAATTGTTTTTGGAAATGAAGTAAAAGGGGTAAAACAGTCGGTGGTTAACATTTGCAATGGCAGTATTGAAATACCACAGTTTGGAACAAAACACTCATTTAACATTTCGATAAGTGCAGGAATAGTTTTGTGGGATTTGTTTCAGAAACTTCAGCATTAAATAAAACATCAACAACTGTCTTACATTCAGGCAAAATTACTATTTTTATTCTGAATTTAATTGGAATGAATTATGAGTACCCCGAATAATTTACCGGAGGAGTTTCTACAATACATTTGGGAAAACAGGCTTTTCATTTCCGAAAAGCTGGTAACCACAAATAATGAAAATTTAAAAATTTTAAATGTTGGAAGGCGAAATACCGACTCAGGTCCCGATTTTTTCAACGCAAAAATAAAAATCGAGGACACTATTTGGGCAGGTAATATTGAGATTCATAAAAAATCTTCGGACTGGAAAAAACACAAACACCACACCAATAAAGCTTATGATAGCGTAATTCTTCATGTGGTTGAAAACGACGACCAGCCGGTGAACCGAACAAACAATCAATTAATTCCAACACTAATACTAAAATATCCGGAACGGCTTCGAACAAATTATCAAAATTTATTGGATGCCAAAACCTGGATTGCTTGCCAAAACCAATTTCATAAAATTGACCCGATAATCTTACAGTTGGGTTTTAACCGGTTAATGATAGACCGGCTGGAAGATAAAACCGACGAAATTCTGGGAATGCTTAATCGTAATAAAAACGACTGGAACGAAACTTTTTACCAAATGTTGACAAAAATGTTCGGTTTTAAAGTGAATGCAATTCCTTTTGAACTGCTGGCAAAATCGCTGCCGTTACAAATTCTGGCAAAACATAAAAATAATTTGCAGCAAGTTGAAGCTCTGCTTTTTGGAAACTCCGGATTACTAAACATTCAACTGCTTGGCGACGATTATTATCTCAAACTTCGGAATGAGTACTCTTTTCTTTACAATAAATACCAATTGAAAGGGGTAGAGAGTCATCTTTGGAAATTTATGCGCTTGCGCCCGGGAAATTTCCCAACCATCCGAATTTCACAATTGGCTGCCTTAATTCATCGCTCGCACGGTTTATTTTCAAAAATTATTGAAATTGAAAGTATTGAAAACTTAAAAAAACTTTTTAAAGTAAATGCTTCGGAATATTGGAACTCGCATTACTATTTCAATAAACTATCGAAAATAAATTCAAAAAAGGAACTGGGAGAAAACTCCATTAACACGTTAATTATTAACATAGTAATTCCGTTCCTTTTTGTATTTGGCGAAAAACAAAACAAACCCCATTTAAAAAACCGGGCATTGGAATTTTTAGAGCAGTTGCCACCTGAAAACAATTCAATAATTAGCAAATGGAAAAAATTAGGGATAGAATCGCGCTCAGCACTCGAAACGCAAGCTTTACTTCAACTTAAAAATATATATTGCGAAAAGAAAAAATGTTTAAATTGCCAAATAGGAGTTAAACTTGTAAAAACGTAGTCGATTATCCAAATGAATCAACAATACAATAAATTTCAGGAAGTCTCGAGCCGAACAATAAAAATTGGGGTTGGCCTGCTTTTTTCTATTGTTGCGATAGGAACTTTTGGTTATCATACAATTGAAGGGTGGAAAATTCTTGACAGTCTTTACATGACCGTAATTACCGTTTCAACGGTTGGTTTTAAGGAAGTGGGCAGCACTCCACTTACTCAAGGAGGTAAAATTTTTACCATGGGTTTAATTATAACCAGTTTAGGTAGTTTGGCTTATGTTGGTTCGAATATGGCACGTTTTGTTTTCGATGGTGAACTGGCAAATTATATAAAAACATACAAGGTGGACAAAAAAATTGCAAAACTTAAAAACCACGTTATAATCGTTGGTTACGGAAGAAATGGAGAACAGGCCGCCATGGAACTGGCTGAGCATGGAGTACCGTTTGTAATTGTTGATAAGCGCGATAACGTCATTGCGCGAATGAGAGAAAGCACCGAACTGTTATATATACGAGGCGATGCAACACACGAAGAAATTTTAGAACAAGCGCAAATTCAGTACGCCCGCGCCTTAATTGCCACAACACCCAATGATGCCGATAATGTTTTTGTTGTACTTACTGCCCGGAGTATGAATCCAGGATTAACAATTATTAGTCGCGCTTCGGAACTAGAATCGCAAATGAAACTAAAACGTGCCGGTGCCACTAACGTTATTATGCCCGAACGCATTGGTGGACAACGTATGGCAAAATTGGTTCATCAGCCCGATGTGGTTGAATTTCTGGAATATATTATTTTACAAAAAACAAAGGATGTAAGTTTAGAAGAACTTGCGTGTAAGAAACTGGCACAACGTTTTGTAGGTAAATCGATTGCCGAATTAAAAGTACGCGAAATTTCGGGTGCAAATATTATTGGACTGAAAATAAGCAGTGCACGCTATGTTTTTAATCCCGATCCACAAATGGTACTCTCCCGAAATGACCAACTTTTTGTATTAGGAAATCCCAAGCAAATTAGCAAATTACGCGAATGGATGGAGACAGAAGCATAGAATTAAAATATAAAAGCCAGGAATTTACTTAATTTATGAAGTTGGATTTCTATAATCTTTTCACTCACTCATTTTTCTATTGCAA
This sequence comes from uncultured Maribellus sp., assembly GCA_964476535.1. Lineage (GTDB taxonomy): Bacteria > Bacteroidota > Bacteroidia > Bacteroidales > Prolixibacteraceae > Draconibacterium. The sequence goes on along the minus strand of CAYZBC010000083.1, from coordinate 10,144 downwards.
GTTTATTTTCATTGTTCAACGGGACAAAACCTTTAAATGAATTGGTCTGAATACATTTCAATATTTAGTCAAACCTTAAAATATCTGGCTTTTTAAGGTTTGACTAATTATCACACATTAGCTTGCAACTTCCAACTGCAAGGGAAGCCAGACAAGACAAGAGGTCGGGAATGACCTCTTGTCTTGTATACTGATTTTTAAAAATGTACGACTTCAAACGATTTTACCTGCGCCCTGATCTTCCGTTTGAGGAAGTTCTTGATTGGCTGCTTCTTGCAACTGAAGAACGATTGCTGCTACCCGGTTTTCTTGAACTTACCGAACCTGATGAGCGGCTGCTGCTACGTGAGCTTCTGGAACTTACCGCTTTTCTTGGCTGGTCGCCCGAACTTCTGGAACTTACAGCCGATTTGGTTTTACCTTGGCCGGAAGAACTTCTTGAACTGACCGACCGGGTAGCTTGCGGAGACCTGGAAACATTCCTGTTGGAAACATTCGCTGGCGATCGCTGAGTATTGCCACTATTCTGTCTAACCGAAGAACTTTTTACCGTCCTGGTGTTTGTTACTGCCGCTGACCTGCGAGAGCTTTCACTTCCCTGATTAACTGAGGAAGGTACCCTCCTACTTGTATTAGTTGCCGAACCTCTTTCAACACCCGAACGCTTACTCTCAACTGACCTGCTGGTGGCAGATTTAGTATTATTTATTCTTCTGCTATCTGTTGAAGCATTAGCCCGTGTTCTTGAGTTGGTTCTTGAATAAAGAACATCTCCGGATTTTCTTAGGTCGGGTCGCGAATAGGTATTTTTATAATGACCCTTATTTATTCTTGTCCTCACATTATGAGAATAGGTTCTGATGTTACTATAATAAAAGTTGTTGTAATTGTGGTAGCGATGATGGTTCCACATACGGTAATGTGAGTAATAATGATTGTGCATATTATAATGGTAACCGTAGTAGGTGTGCCAGTAAAACGGGCGCCAGGGATTCCAGTAAGTCGGATAGTAACCCCAATGACATAAAGAATGCCAGGTGACATAATTGGGAAGAAAGATATATCTTACTACGGGCCAGGCAGCAATTTCATAAGTAGTGGTACTGACTACCGCAACATTACTGTTATTCGCTGTATAACCCGGATTTGGTGTCTCGGATTCGTTATTGGCAAATATGGGTTCAACAATGTAGTTTTTGCCGTATAAAGCTTCATCGCCAACCAACTGAATCTGTACCGTTCCATCGTTGAAACGCTGAACGGTAAACACCCCTACATCCTGAGTTTCATCCCTGTTCAGTGCAGCCCGCATTACTATGGAATGAACATCTCTATCAACATAGTCTATCACCATAATATAATCAACCTGATTGTCTCCGTTCAAATCAAGGTTGTTTATCCTTGAATTTTCATCATTCAGGCTTTTTTCAAAACTTTCAAGGGTTTCTGATTCCTGAAACAGTTTCATTGTTGCATAAAGATTAAGGTTGTCTCCGGGCAAACCCAAATATTCGTCCAGATAATTCTGTGCTCCCACCATGCTCCAGACGGTTGCCAGAAGTGTGAGAATTGATGTAATTATTAATTTTTTCATGATATTATTTTTTTAAATGATTTGTCTCTTGGTAATGATTATTGCAAAACTCGTACCACTAATTGCATATATGTAAGTTATTTATGCTTTAAAGACAATTTGGTCTTCTTTCCCAAAATATTTGTATTTTCCGAAAATGGAAAGACAGCGATTGCCAAAACTTTAATTTTTATTTCTATACCGATTCTTTTATGCTTGGCATTTTTGTTGTTGCTGAATCAGGAAAATATCGATTATAATATCCAAGTAAAACCCATTGTCAACACACTTTGTATTTCGTGCCACGGTGATGTTAAGCAAAACGGTGGATTAAGTTTACTTTTTGAAGATCAGGCAAAGAAAATACGAAATCCGGATCTCCAATATAATAACAATCACCCGGTAACACACAACCCGTTTTTGCGGTAATGTGAAAATCGTAGTCGGCTCTAACACTTATACCATTGCAAGCTTAGGTATGAATTGCACCCTCGTATGGGAAAAGTGCCGAGCTCTGCGCCTTAGCTGTTTGCCCGAAAGCAATCAGCGTAATCGCAAGTATAATTATCTGTTTTAATTGGATCATAAATTACACTTTTAGAAAGTGAATGTGCTAATTGTTGGCTTCGCGTTAACTGTTACAGTTCTAGTACCACCAATAATAGTACTTCCAGAAATGGGCAGACCTCCCTGATCATCAGAAAGTGTCATTTTATCAGCAGCCAAAGTTCCAACTATATCTACAGCAGCACCTTCCTTTGTTGTCCATGTTACCGTAACTGTTTCGGCAACTGCATCGGCGTTATTCACTACTGCGACATTTCCTGTTAAATTATGTATATCTCCAGACGATGTTGCCATTTTAAAATCTACGACAAGATAAGTAGTTGGATCAAAGGTTAATGTAAAGTCATACGTATAACCCGAAAATAAATTAAAATTTTGTAATTTTTATTCTGAACTTTATACCATTAAATTAAAATTCAACCTAAAACCTGGTCCCATGAAAAAATTAGTATTTGTTTTCGGAATTTTATTTCTGTTATTTTCGTGTACTCCAAAACCTGTGCAACCAGAAAAAGATGAAGCAACGGCAAAACACGACCAAAAAATGGAGTGGTGGCGCGAGGCTCGTTTCGGAATGTTTATTCACTGGGGTTTGTATGCCGAGCCCGCTGGAGAATGGAATGGAAAACAAGTTCCCGGGATTAGTGAGTGGATAATGGCGCGGGCGCCAATTTCAATAAAAGATTATGAAAAAATTGCCGAAAATTTCAATCCAGTAAAATACGATGCTGAAGCATGGGTGAAACTGGCTAAACAAGCAGGAATGAAATACATCGTAATTACATCGAAACATCACGATGGTTTTGCCATGTTTCATTCAAAAGCCAGTAGATACAATATTGTTGATGCTACACCTTTCGATCGCGATCCTTTAAAGGAGTTAGCAGATGCCTGCAAAAACAATGGAATTAGACTTGGCTTTTATTATTCGCAAGCACAAGACTGGCATGAACCAGGAGGTACATATTTCAACATTGAAGAGGGAAAACCACACTGGGATCCAGATTTGGTGCGCGAACCATTGATGAATTACATTAACGGAAAAGCTGTTCCGCAGGTAAAAGAAATTCTTGAAAATTATAACGGACTGGATATTTTATGGTGGGATACTCCGCGTGGAATGACCGAAGAAGCTGCTCAAGCTTTGCAAGATGTTGCTGATGAATATCCTGACATGATAACAAATAACCGTTTGTACCGACCCTGGCCGGGCGATTTTACAACCCCGGAACAGCATGTTCCACCAACCGGGCTCGATTACGACTGGGAAGTTTGTATGACCATGAATACCAGTTGGGGCTATAAATGGTACGATGAAAACTGGAAATCGTCGGAATCGCTAATTCACATGTTGGTTGACATTGCCAGTAAAGGAGGTAATCTATTGCTGAATGTTGGTCCAACCGCTGAGGGATTAATTCCCGATTCAAGTGTTGTTCGCCTGAAACAAATTGGCCGCTGGATGCAGCAGAACGGAGAATCTATTTATGAAACCTCTGCCAGCCCATTTTTTAAATTGCCGTGGGGACGTTGTACCACAAAAGAAATGGGAGCTGGAACATTATTGTATCTCCATGTTTTCGATTGGCCAAAAGATGGAGTACTCCGCGTCCCGGGATTAAAAGCCCGTGTTAAAGACGTGTTTTTGTTAGCCAATCCGAAACAAAAATTTGCCTGGAAATTTGAGGATGGCGATTTGATAGTTCATGCACCTTCTGTTATTTTCGACCCGGTAAATACAGTTGTAGTTTTAAAAACTAGGGGAAATTTGGAAGTAACCAGTAACATGCCATCGTTGAAAGATGGACGCATATTATTAGCCGCTGATTTTGCCGATATTCATAATCCGGTTTACGAAACTCATGCACGATTAGCAGGCTCGGGTATAACATCAGTTATACAAAATTGGGTTGATTCGCGAGTGCGATTAGAATGGATGTTTAACGCAACTGAGCCGGGTAAATATAAAGTGGAAGCACTTATAAAAGCAAATGAAACATGCAAATTGAATGTTAATATTGGCGATAAAACGATTGAGTCTGAAATTGAAACTACAAACGATAAATTTGAAATTATTTCGTTAGGCGAAATTGAAATTACCGAAACCGGCAATCAAACTATTTCAGTATCTCCGGTTCGCGAAAACTGGAATTCAATTGAATTAATGTATGTTGAATTGGTGAAATAAAAATTGTTTGTTGTTTTAGAACAAGAGGACCGTTCTTTCTATTCAATAAATGGAGAAAACAGTTCTTTGTTTTTTATTCACCCGGTGACTTGAAGTCAATGGGTGAAACAACCCAATTGCTGGTTCACCGGTTAACTTTGGTTCACGCGATGAATTTAATTAAACAAGCGCAAAATAATTTAAAACCTTTCGTTTACCACGTTATTATAAATTGAACCAATGGTGAAACGAATGCCAATTTCACCATTTATTTCGTAGGTAGTTGCCAATTTGCGGCGTTTTAAAAGTAGATCTTCCAACGAAGCATCTCCTTTTGGTAAATACATTTGGTCGTGAATTACCTCCGATTCCAATTCGCAATAAACCGAAATTTGTTTTGTTAAGCGCACCGAAAAATCGGTTTCCAACGTTATGCGGTTTTTACTAAAATCGTGAAAATAGTGCCTTCCTTCCAAACTCATTTCAATTCTGCCCCAGGGTTGCACCATTTCCATATTTAATCCTAAAGATTCATAAAAAAGAATCTCATTAAACTTATTATAAATGGTTTCTTCATTGTAATCATATGAATGTATTCCAGTTTGATACCGAAGCGTGAAAACTTTTCGATTGCTGACATCCCAGGGGAAAATATTATATTCTATCCCCGCATTAAATTTGAAGGCATTTTTAATATTCAGATAGGTCACTGAAGAATAGTCACTAAAAAATCCGGCCGACCATTTGGGAGTAAGACTTTTTATATAATCAGCTGAAACGTCAGTCCGGTTCTGGCTATTTCTAATTTGTGCGCCATCATCGAAATAATTTTCCCGGTCTATTTCATGATTGGCTTCAATTTCAGTTTTCCAGTCTTCTGTTACTTTTTTAATATTTAGTTCTGTTTCAAGAGAAAATTCATTCTGGCTTGCTTCTTTTTCAAAATCGCTTCCTGCCGACATTCTAATAACCCATAAGTCCCAAGGGTCGTCAATTATTTCGACTGCTTGTTTTGTCCCATTTTCCTCTAGATTAATTTTTATGTGGTTAAGATTTCCTGATACGGAATAATAATGCAGAACTCCGGTTTGTAGCAGTTTTAATAAACCTTTTCGTCTTTCGTCGCTGGATGCCGATTGATCTGAGAAATATTCATATTCCAGGGTTTGACCATCCAGATTATTCATTCCAATAAAATTCAAAAAATATTTTGTGCCACCGCTTCCGGTATGCGAACTGCTGGAAAGAATATGGACATCGGCCAGTTTTGGATCGCGTACAAACGACACAAATTTTAATTCCTGTCTCACAAAATCGAAATCGCAACTGCGACAATCGAGAAAAAAGTTAATTTGTTTTGGCTCGTTTTGGCTAAATAAATAAAATGGAACAAGTGTGTATAATAGGATAAAAATTAAATATTTTTTCATTTTAGATAATTTCAATTTTAGATTTTTTATTTGTTACAAGGCACAAACATTTACCGCTCACTTATAAATAAGTAGCTTCAATAGAATGTATTAATAATAATATTGGTAGTTAAAGTGAAGCCGGGAGCTATTTTCATTCAACAACGAAAATCATCTATCTACCCGGCTTTATTATTCACTATCAAATCAATCTTTTTTAACCTGCAATACTTTCCCCTGAGAATTAAAAATCACATGGAAATCTTCCCTGGATTTTCGTAATCTAAGGTCATATGTAGTTTTTTTGTTCTCTTCTCTCAAATCTGCATCACGAATTTCATATCCACTATAATTCGCTTTGACAGTATTTAAAATTGGTGCAGGTATTTCGCCGTTTCTAAGATCTTGTTTATGTAGTAGTAGGTTTGTTTTATCACCGAAAATAAATTCATGGTCTTTGTCGTTAATTTCACCATCCAGATAATAGATAATTTCACCGTTTTCTTCGTTATACTCGGCACGGTCAATGTCCAATACTCCGTATTTATTTTTAATCGAAGTTACTATTTCGGCAGGTACCTCGTTGTCTTTTAATTCTTTCCTGTATTTAAGTAATTTCCCCTTTTTATCAATCCAAAAATCATGGTCTTTTCCGCTGATTTCAAAATTAATTTCATAAACAGTTTTGTTCCCTTCTTCAATGAGGTCAACATCATCCAAATCAAAAAGTGCAACTTTGGATTTAATTGTTTTCAATACACTTTCCGGAACTTCACTCCCATACAAATCCTGATGATGTTTTAGTACATTTCCCCGGTCGTCAAGATATAATTCGTTAAACTTATTATTTACCTCAAATTTTATCCGGTAATTCCCTTTTTCTAGTCTCCAGTCAACATCTGTTGCGTTCGGGAATTTTAATTGACAGGTATTTAAAACTACTGCCGGAACATTTTTTTGATTGATATCCTGGGCGAAAATATTTCTAGCAAAAAAGGAGAATACTAGTAATGCAATTATTTGTTTCATTTTTTTTAGATCTTGTTTAAAAAATCATATCGTTTTTAATCCATACAATTTAGATATTACCTCAACTCGTTTACTTGGTATTCAACTTCATTCTCCATGCTGAATATTCTTTTAAAACTTTCCCCGGCGAACTTGTGTACCAACTATAACCATTTCTGCGTTCGTGACTTATTTCAGCCAATGAGTTTTTTTTGATACCATCGCGACTACAGAAAAAAGTCTTGCTGGTTTCTAAATCGTAGAAGCGACCCCATAAAGGTGAAGCGGTTTTATCTTCAACCACAATTCGATTCTTTTTTCCATTTTTGGCTGTTTCACTTTCCAGTTTTATTCCCTGTACTTTGTTGTTTTCAAACCATTCTACAGCACCGTTTACGGCTGCAATAATATCCGTTGAAGGATTATCGATACCCATTAACAACATTGTTATGCCAACCGATTCGGAACCACTAAAAGATGGAAGTTCGTAGCTACGGGCTTTAGCAGGAGCGAGTGTATTTTCATCATGTTGGGCACACCAAACAGTAGGTTCATTATCAACAATAATTTGTGATTCAAGAATACAGTCAACACCCATTTTATAGGCTATTTGGGCTTTTATTTTATTCTCCTTGCTTATTTGTAATGCTGCAAATTCTTTATCATCAGAAATAATTTCGTCCAGAAACTTCAAAATGTTTACCATGACATCATCGTTATAAGTGATGTGACCCGAATAAGCTACACTTCCTTTGCGTACAGGGTAAAACTGAGGCCAACCACCATTTCCATATTGCGAAATAAAAATGTAATTTAATCCTTTTCCAAATGCTTGTTTATATCGGATATCATTTATATGAGAATAAACTTTAGCAAGAAATCTCAATTCGATTATGGTTGCACTGTTATCGAATGTTGCACCAATTTCAGCCTTGTCTTTTATATAATGTTCCTTTTCAGAATCAGAAAATTGATGATGGTAGGCTTTGTTTTTCTCCCATCCTCCTATTTCCTTTTGACTTAATAGTACATTCTCAGCAACTAATTTTGCTTCCTCAGAACCATACCATTCTGAGGGCATTTTGGTTGCCACATCTTTCCAGTTTTCACTGAGGTAATTATCGGTTTTATCTTGTGCTAAGACAATGTTTGTTGTTAGAATTGCTAATAATGAAAACAAATAAATCAGCTTCATATTTACATTTTTTGGATAATAATTTATACAAAGAAATGAAACGAATCTGGAAACAATTGGGAATGAATCTGGAAAGAATCTGGAATTTTTAGATTTGAAATGTTTGGCCAGTAAATAAAATAACGTAGAATCCTTAATCCTCTTTCGAATTAAAATGTACCTTAAAAATATGTTTTCCGGCAAACGAATAACTTAGAGAAAGCCCGGATGCTTCTGTAATAGCCTTTGCAATAGCCAGTCCCAAGCCGGTTGAATTATTTTTATTTGAATTTTTATTAAATCTTTCAAATATTTTATCGGCGGGCAAAGCAGGCTCGTCGCTGGTGTTTTCTATTGTAAAATAATACGATGATAGTTTTATAACAATTTCCCCTCCCTTCCTATTATGAACGATTGCATTTTTTACAAGATTCATGACCAAAATTTCAGCTAGGTCTCTGTTCATTTGTAAAAACCACAAATCCTCTTTTATGTATTTTATTTCAATTTTTCTGTATTCCGTATAATCCGAAAAATCATTTATTATCCTGTTGAATATCTCATCGATGTTAATTAGCTCTTCAGAAATAAATTGTTTGTTTTCAATTTTTGAAAGCAGTAATAATGATTTGTTAAGTCTGGAAAGTCGTTGAAAGATTCCAATTATGTTTCCAATTTTCAGGATTTGTTCCTCCGATAAATTTTCTTCTCCTGCCAACAATTCAAGTTTATTAATTCCAATTGCCAGCGGGGTTTGTAATTCGTGTGCTGCATTTTCTATAAATTGTTTTTGGCTGTTGTATATATCAACATTCGTTTTTAAAAGTTTTAGAATTGAATTATTCAGCATGGAAAATTCCTTGATTTTCGATTCTGAGGGTTTGCTCAATGTTCCTTTGTCGAGCCGAAAATCATTCAGGTATTTTAATAAGTGGTAGAAAGGCTGCCACGTTTTTTTCAGTACAAAATTATTGACCAAAATAGTACTGACGAACAAAAAAATATACAGCCACAACAACGAAGTGGCAAGCTTTTGAATTAATTTGCCCCTATCTAATTCCTGCGAAACGATTTTCATTTCATAATATTTCCCATTGGAGGCAACAAATGCAGTAGAGAGCAAACGCGTCCGGTAATTGGCGTTTTTAATTGCCGAATAAATTAAGGTGTCTTTGTAGGAATCTCTTACCTGAAGTGCATAATCTTCGTTTACACTTTTTACGGTGTAATTATTTTCGATAAAAACATTTTTTTTAACATGAAGACTGTCGTCTTTCAATTTGTCGATTAAAACAATTTTATAATTTGCAAGACCTTCGTCAATCGTAGTTCTAACCTGTTTCAGGAACTGATAATAAAAAAGTACAGCCCACAAACTAACGGTTACAAACAATATTGCCGAAAGAAAAAGAAGTGTGTGATTTATCAGCTTCATTTAATAATCAGTTTATATCCCATTCCATAAACGGCGCTAATATCTATTTTTGCATCGTGTTGCCGAAGCTTTTTACGCAGGTTCTTAATTTGCGAATAAATAAAATCGAAATCGTTTGACTGATCGATGTAGTCGCCCCAAATGTTTTCTGCAATTGCCGATTTACTTGCAATTCTGTTTTTGTTCATCATTAAAAAAATAAGAATATCGAATTCTTTTCGGTTCAAATCTACCGATTGGTTGTTTACGAAAACCAACCGTTGTTCTATATTAATTCTTACATTTTCCAATTCGAGCAATCTTCTTCCATCCGATTTTTTACGGCGAATTACCGATTTTATCCGGGCATTTAGTTCTGCAATATGAAAAGGTTTTGTTAGATAGTCATCAGCACCTAAATCGAGCCCTTTAATTTTATCGTCGAGCGAATCTTTGGCTGAAATAATAATTACACTGTCAGCTTTATTCAGGTTTTTTAATTCCTGCAACAAATCAAGTCCGTTTCCGCCGGGCAGCATAATATCAAGCAGGATGCAATCGTAATCATAAGAAACAATTTTATCCATGCCGGAAATAAAGTTTTCGGCTGTTTCAACAATATAATTTTCATCCTCCAGAAATTGTTTTATCAATCCCAGCATTTCGGGCTCATCTTCAATAACTAATATTTTCATGTGTTTATAATTGTTTGTTTTTAACGGCAACACATGTAACTCGCTGAATAATCATCCTTCTGTGTGCCAATATTTGCCATACTCGTTTCATATGTTTATTTTTTTCATTCTCTATTTTTTTAAAAGAAGTTGTTTAA
>CAYZBC010000082.1:0-17479 GCA_964476535.1 uncultured Maribellus sp. | reverse complement strand
TTTGGGGGAGTATTGTTTAATCCAGATACGATTCAATCGATTTATGTATGCCATTAGTGCTGTCTGAGTGACCAACTTTAATGATTTTAAGTGACCATCCAATTCAGGTTGGTTATTTAATAAATTAGGTGTAGGAATCTCGGATTATCGCAAAACCTAGGTTCTGGTAAATACTCTAAATTGCGAGTTTGTAAAACCTCCATAAATAAACCAAATGGTGATTTATTTACACAATTTCATCTGATTTACGGTTCATCAAGTTGTTTCCTATTATAGATATGCTACAATTAAATATTCCTAAAAAATCACAACCAAGTATTTTTTAGCAAATAATAATTCACTAACTTTCATGTACAATACAATCTCTTGTATTGTGTGTTTGGGGGTTAACATTTGAAAGGGTGACTGTTGAGTTACCCTTTTCTATTAGATTGTTTTAAAGTTTAAGATTAGTTGTAACTAAAGAAGATAGGTGTAAATTGTACATGTTAAATTAAAACCTGAAGAAATGAAAGCATTTGGATTGGAGGTTATAAGACAGAATAAGGTTCGGAACGCAGACACAATATCCCCATATCTTGAAAATCATCATCGGTTAGCTGACTTGATTACTGCAATTCAAATTATGGGAAGTTATAAGTACGCAAGTCGATTCTATAATCATTGGGCGAAACAGCTTGGCACACCTTTGAGTGCGAATAATTGGTATGAGATATTTAAGGCTCATCCAGAATTCTTCAGAATATTAGGCTCAAAAGACAAAAATAGTGCATATATCACACTTCGTTGGAGATATGGGTTTGATAACAACTATTGGGCGGAGAAGGGAGTTGTGTTATCTTCTGATGATTTAGACAAAGTGGAAGAGGCTCAGGAAGGATTAGACGAACCAATTACGGTAACAAAAAGACCATTAGAATCTGAACAAATTGAATCATTAATAAACACAGCAATTGAGCTACATGGCAGAGCAATCGCATATAAAGAAGAGAAGCGATGGTTAATTCCTGTAATACTTACAGTTGTTGCAACAATATTTTCTTTTTTAGGTGCTATTTTAGGAGCATATATCGGAGCGAAATAGCAACTATTTAGTGATTTTATTAAAATACTCTACTAATTCCTGTGCTTCTTTATTTGACCACGAAGGAGCATACTTAATGTGTAAGTATCTTTCATATAAACTAACTATTTGACTCTCTATCTGAGACTTCATATGTTTCAATGTGGATGAGGTTGCATCTATAGGTAATATTTCATGCGATGCTCGAAAAATACCATTATTCGTATCAAGTATAACCTTGTAAACGATAGGTTGTGTGAATTGAATGGTTTTGTCATCAACCAAAATATTATCTTGCTGCCAGTTAAACTCAGTGGTCTTTTTGGAAAATAAATCATTCTCCAATTCATCAGTTCTAATAGTAATCGATTTCTTGTTTCTATCAATAGCTGTAATTAACTGAACCATCTCAATGTCTGGTTCTTCTTGACCAGCTTCAGTTTTTGGAAGTATTGTTTCTACTGTTGAGGTTGGTAACTTACACAGTTCTTTTGTAATACCAAATGATTGGTCTGTCAAATAGATTCTATGTCCTTCTGTATTTATAGATTTTATTAAAGGACTAAATATTTTCTTTCTTTCTTCTTCATTATATTTTTCTAATAATGAATCTATTTCATCCCGTCTATTATAATTAACATTTATAATTTCTTTTTTGTAAGATGTCATTTTTTGCCGTCTCCATTCAACAACATCTTTATAGGGAATTTTATCATTCCCCATCATACTATCTGCCGAGATACCAATACTAAAACTTTTGTATTCTAAATCTACTAATCGTAATTTTGAATACTCAATCACAGGATTAGCAATACTTCTCAACTTTTCTGCATTATATCTATTCTTAAAGGACTTTATAAAATCGATATGAAGGTAATTCGTATATGATGAATTTATATTTTTTAAAAATTTCCATATATCACTTATCTCAAGAGTATTTCCAAACATGGTTTGCTCAGAAGAAAGTTTAAAATAAATAGCATCCTTTTTAAGTACACCTAAATAATCCTCAACGTCAGTAATTAACTGAGTAAAATCTTTCTGATATATTTCTGATATTACATTTGACGCTAATAGTATAGCTTTATCAAAATCCAGAGCATCTTCTTTTGATGGTACGGGTAAAAAATACGATGAATCAAACCCCAAATCTGATGGAGGAGAATAAAACTGGAAATTAGAGTTTGCTGAACTCATTTTCCAATTCTTTTCGTTAAGAAATTTTATTAATGCATCTAATATCATAATACAAACTAACTTACCAAAAAATTAACTGTACGTTATTTTAAATAGTTCTTCAATAGCATCCAAATCTATTAAGTTTGATTTAGATAATTCAATTGTCACAGAAACTGAATTATCTGATTCAACATCACTTGGTTCTGGCAAATACCAATATGCGTGCTTTTCAATCTTTAACATAGTCTCATCACAGACAACCCAATTATCACCCTCGGACGGAAGTATTAAAACGACTAAGAATAATGGATAAATCCCTTTTCTTCTCTGAATTAAGTCATTATAATTCTTAACCTCTAAAGAATACTTGACTGTATCCTCTAGATATCTAACTGAGTTTTCAGTAGTTGATTTCAGTTGAAGGTCAACATGCTTGCCTGAATCTAAATATCTTGTAGAACCGTCTCTGTTTATGCGTTTACTAACCTCAATAAGGTTCAAATCAACTCCATGGTCAAGGTCTCTTTCTCCTACTTTATAACCATTACGATTAGCAATGGTTCTAATAAAGTTTTTGGAAATTAATTCCTTTATATCGTTTTCAGTCATTGATTAGGTTCTTTGTGAGCATATGCTTAATCAGATTTAATACTTGCCTGTAGTTCATATGAAACAGATATTAAATTAAGCAGACTTCAATATTGTAAAAAAAACAACTAACATCCAAATTATTTCATCAATACCTGATTAATTCAATTCAACCACCATAGTAAACAAATAACTTCGTTTCCCATTTATCAGTGATTTATAATGCTTGAAAATTTCAATAATATTTTTTGATGTGGCATTAAATACCTTTAAAAATTCTTCTTTAGTGGCAATTTTGAATGTGGATTTTTCTTCATCAAGTATCTTTCCTGATTTACTTACTTTCTGAATCGTGATTATTAATTTTTGCGTTTCTTCTTTCTGGTGAATACGGTTAATAATGCAACTATAAATAAATTTATCACCATCAACAGCGACAGTTTCCTCATTCCTTTCAAAAAGTTTATTTCCCAAACCTTTTCTCATTCGAGTTAGAATTGTTTTGAATTCAATTCTTTTCTCAAGTTCAGCTTCAAGTGATTCCAAGAAGTTCTCAGTGTCCTTTTTAAACTGGTCAACAATCGAAATATCATTTAAGTAGTAACGATTATCATATTCCGTAATAGCGTTTTTAAATTCATTTAAAATTGGTCTTAAATCACTTTCTTCCCCCTCAGTTATGGAAGAATTATTATGAATAATATTGTTGCGTAACTTGGGATATCTAAAAAATTTAGTTTTTAGACTTTCATCTACATTTACTCTTACCACTTTCCCCAAGTACATCAAACAAGTTGCTACATATCCTTGACCAGCCAAATCAGATACAGCCAAAGGACTTTCTATCTCATCCTTTAAAATCTCACATAACTTGATGAAGAAGAATTCAATTTGCGAATACATCATTATTAAGGATGACTTGTAATATCCATCGTATGAATCTCTCTGAAGAGTAGCCAAATTTTCATATAAATAATTAAATGAATATGGGTCAATCCGTAAATCGTCACTTGCTTCACTCTCTGCAATTGAATATGCTGTTTGACCATCTTCTCCTTGTGATAATTGTTCCTTGTAATATTTGTCAGTTAATTGCTTAAACTTCTTTTCTAATTTCTCTATTTCGGCTATTTCTGCTTCATGCGTTTTGTTGAAACTCTCAATATTATTCATCAGAATTACAAGTGCATTATCCAATTCAATACGAATTTGATAAAACTGATTTTCAATATCATTATAACCTTTTGGTGGTCTGCCGAATATCATACTATACATGGGACTAAACTTTATTATTTACTAATCGCAAAATCTTCAATATCTTCCATATTAGCAGCTACTACCATATCGCTTCCAAGTGCTTTGAAGTGTTTTTTACCACACTCGATTTTACCTGCTTCTTTTGGGCGTAAATCCCATAATCCTGTACTTCCTTTGGTTTCCACTACAAAGAATAATTTCTCTTCATGCTCATCTTTCCAGAGTAATGCCCAGTCAGGATTGTACGTGCCTAATGGAGTGTCTATTTTAAACCAATTCGGCAGTTTGGCATATACCGATATGTTATCGTTGGTTTCAAATTCTTGCGCTAATTTAGATTCAACACCTGAATCGTACACCACGTAATCGTATGGTGATTTGGTGCTTTCCTTCAGGTTGTTTTTGAGGTAACCAAACAGTTCCTCATTTTCGAATAACTCCTGACTGTAATAATCAGCATCACCAATTTTTTTGTACTTAATACCATCGATAATGTGCAAGCGCATTTGCTCGTTAATAATATCGATACAACCTTCAATAAACGACTGTGGATTGATTTTAAAGTAGTCCAGCTTGTTCGTACCCGTTAGTATATCAACTATCGACTTACGAGTTAATTGGGTCTCATTTTGCAGGTAACCAACAATATCGGGTAAAGCATCAACCTCTTCTTTTAATGTTGAAGTGGTGCTTTTGGTTTCCTATGCATCCAATCCACCAATGTTCATGGTTAAGGATGCTTTGGTATAATACAATTTACCTCTGCTAATCTTTATACGGTCGTCAATTGCCCTAATACACTCGTTTACCAGACTTTCTGAATCGAAATCAACTGAGAATATTGTTTTAAATTTTACACGTTCCCAGAGTGCTTTAAAATCAGGACTCATCAACACTTTTTTGTTGACTTTTACCTTTTTCTTATCGTCACTGTTTTTAATTTCAAGTTTCCCAGCAGCTTGTTTAATGTTCTTAATAATTTGTTTTTCAATATGCTTATCCTCTGTAAACTCTTCAGGGAGTTCAACCTTATCATCTTTTAGGTGGATACGTAATAAATCTTGCACCTTACCTTTATTATCGATGTAACCTTTCAGTATTAAATAGTCGTAAAGTTGCTGTGATTTGCCCTGACCTAAGTAATTGGTCTGGTTTCCATCAATACTTACCACAACACTACTAAAACTATGGTCTTCCAGTACACCAAATTTAATACCTGTTTCACTTTCAATTTCCTTTTGAAGGTTATCCACAAAATCGGTATAAGATTCGGTTGCCATTACGGTTAAGGTATTGGTTTCAAAGCCGTAAACACGTTCACCATCTTGATTTACACATAAACGTAAACCACGACCAATTTCCTGCCGTCTGCGTATCTCAGAATTACCTGCATCTTTTAGTGTACAAATCTGGAATACATTCGGATTATCCCAACCTTCTTTTAATGCTGAGTGCGAGAAGATAAAACGTAGTTTCGATTCAAAACCTAATAAGGTTTCCTTATCACGCATTATTAAATGATAGGTATCTTCATCCAGCTTGGTGTTTCCCTTGGTGTCTTTAAAATATTCGTACTTTTTATTATCACTAACCTTACTCTTTTTATCGATGGCAAAATAACCATTATGAACCGCTGATGCTTCCAGTTCATAATCCTGAATTTCGCCAAATAAACTGTTGTATTTTGGTTTCTGGATTAGTTTCCGATATTCCTTTTCAAATATCTCGGCATACTTCCCATTGGTTGCATTACCTTCTTCATCATAAATCCTGTAGTTGCTTACCGTATCGAGAAAGAACAAACTTAATACTTTGATTCCCTGTGGATTTAGCACCAGTTCTTTATCCAGATGTTCTTCAATGGTTTTACTTATTAACTGCGTTTTAATCTGTCGGTCGTCAACTGCACCAATAGCATCACCCAGTTTTATGTATTCATCACGACTATTAAAATCAATATACTCGTTCCCTTCGGTAGCATAAATATCTTTGATAATATAACCTTCGTATTCCAACCTATTGGTTAGTTGTTCAAGGTCAGTATCCTTTTTTATATTTCGTTTTGTAACTCTCTTTATTTTTCCTTTATCCAGTACATCTAATTCAAGATTTACGGTCGGATTTCCTTTTCCAAGGTTTACTTTTAATAAACGAATGTAGGCTTGGTTCTGGATTCCAGTGGTTTTAACCGACCCCACTTCAATTTGTTTCACCAGCTTTTTTTCATAGGCATCAACGGCATCCAACTTGTACATTAAATTTATTTTCTCTTTGTGTGTTGCTGAATACCTCAAAATCGCTAATGGATTTAAGTTTTGTACCGCACTTTTACGAATGGTGGTACTCATCGTAGTTTGCGGTTCGTCAATAATAACCACTGGGTTTGTATTTTTAATTAAATCGAGTGGTTTATACCCCAAAGCATCGTTATAACGGTGAATAATGTTGGCTTTCTTTTTTGCATCGTCAGGGTTTTCGAAACTCTTACTAAAAGCATCAATATTTATCACCATAATCTCAAGGCTACTATTGATGGCAAAATCACGAACCTTGCTTAAATCACTACTATCGTATACGAAAAAATTGTAGTTCACATTGGCAAATAACTGCTTTAAATGTTCCTCAGTAATTTCTAACGATTTATATACTCCTTCTTTAATAGGAATGGAAGGTACAACAATAATGTGTTTCGAAAATCCGTACTTACGGTACAACTCCATTATGGTGCGCAGGTAACAGTATGTTTTACCAGTACCCGTTTCCATCTCGATGGTAAAATCCAGTTTATTGCGGTCTACATCTTCGGCTGCCGATGGTTTTAAACCATTTGCCAATTGCATGTTCTGCACATTCTCTAATATCTTCCCTTCGGTAATGGTTAATCGGTTGGAATAACCTAAGTCGGTAAACTGGATTTGCTTGTGTTTTGCCAAGTATTCAGGAGAGTAAACCGTAAAGTTATACTCACAGACTTCCTGACCTTGGAAAATATCTACAATGGCACTTATTGCCTCTTGCTGGTAGCTTAATGCACTATCAAATTGAATCTTCACGATAAATTGTTTTAAATGCTTTTTACTTCCTGAATTCCGAAACGCTTTAGTGTTTGTACCGAATTGGTTTTCTCCACATCGGTAAAACCAGTGTCTTTAAAAATTACACGGCAAATTTCGGGTTGAAGTTCTTCTTTCCATTCTCCAATACCTTCTGCTACAGCACTTGTAATACTATTTGCCAAACAAATAAACATTGCACCCATGCCAATATTAAAAACCCGTTTACCAGCAATTTCTCGTTCTTCAATTGGTAATGTAAGGTCTAATCCATATTTTAATAATATTTCATATAAAACATCCTCTTCAGTTCTTTCTTCTTTTATGTTGCTTACAGCATCGTATAAACTTTGCTGTAGGTCTTCTGCACTACCATCCCAATTCTTTATGTTCGAAGAATCCAGTTTTAATATTTTGAAACCACCATCAAAAGATTTTTGAAAACTTTTCAAATTATCAATCTCTTTTTCAACAACATTAATACGCTCATTATTTTCAAATAATTCAACTTTATTTTTTAATTCCGAGAGTAGAATCTCTTTTTGTTTAATAACATCTTTATTTCTTTCCAGAATCTTTGAAATAACAATTCTAATCCTTTCTTTTCCAATTTCAGTTATCCTTTTGTAGCCAGCCTTATATGCTTCACTCTTTTTACTTGTAAGCTCAGGTAGTTGTACCTCTATAAACTTTCGGTTACCTTTATCATATTCATTTAGTTCTAACACTGCATTTGAGGTTGTACTTGAACCAGCAAAAAAATCTAATACTAAATCATCGTTCTCTGTTGTCAATAGTAATAGTTGTTTTAGCAGTTCAGTAGGTTTTGGTGTTTCAAATACTGCTATCCCATTAAACAAGTCTTTTAATTTATTTTTTGCAATTTCAGTTGTTGTAACATCTTTCGCAAATAATATCGTTTCAGGCGTTAATCCTCTCTCCTTTGCGTGAAGATAGGTCTTAACTCGTGGCACACCATTACCTTCTTTCCCGAACCAAATTCTATTTTCCTTAATAGCCACATACATAACTTGCTCTGTATAAAGCCAGCAACGTCCACTTTCTAATTTATGAACCTTCCCATTAGGTGCTTTAAAATCATAAAATTGACTTTTTGTTCCATGACCAGCTTGTGCAGTTGCAGGGTCTGATTTCCATAATCCCCGTTCGTCATTATCTGGATTTTTATAATTAGCCAATGCTTTCTCATTCATCGGAAGTTGTTTTAATGCTTTTCTGTCATTTACCTTTTGCTTTGTGTAACACAAAATATAATCGTGTCTTGTAGAAACAACTTTTCTATTTTCTCTGTTTGTTCTTTTTTCCCAAATGAAAGTGGTTATAAAGTTGTTCCCCCCGAAAATTTCATCACAGACCTTCCTAAGATTATCAACTTCTTTATCGTCAATACTTATAAATATTACTCCTTCATCTTTAAGTAAGTTTCTTGCTAAACGTAATCGTGGATAAATCATGTTTAACCAATTTGAATGATATCTCCCATCATTATCAGAGTTGGTTGATATCTTATTACCTTCTTCATCAAGTAATCCAGATAATCTGTGATAATTTTTTAAATTGTCTTTATAGTCATCTTTATATACAAAATCGCTACCAGTATTATATGGTGGGTCTATGTATATCATTTTGATTTTACCCGCATAACTTTTTTGGAGTAGTTTTAATACTTCCAAGTTATCACCTTCTATATATAAGTTTTGAGTTGAGTCCCAATTTACACTTTCGTCTTTAGCTGGTCGTAATGTGCCCGTACTTGGTTTATGCGCTTCCATACGAGCTTTGGATTTACCTGCCCAAGTAAAACGATAATACTCTTCATTTTCTTCAATTTCTTCACCAAAAACACTTTGCAATGCCGTAAAATCAATTTTCCCTTCGGCAACTACTTCAGGAAATAATTGTTTTAGTTTTTCTATATTTTCAGTAATTAAATCTTTGCTTTGCGTTAAGGCATCCCCCTTTTGTATTTTATCCATCTTATATGGTGCTTATAATATTTTTAAGTCTTTCAATTTCTTTTTTCTTCTCTTGAATGGTAATGTTTAAGTTTACCTGAGCGTTTATTTGTTGCTCTCTTTTTATTTGGTTTTGTAAACCTATAATTTCCTTTTCAAGTTCATCAATAGTTTGTAATGTTTGTAAATCCTCTTCGTTTTTTTGTTGGCTTTTTATTTGGTAAACCCCAGCAACTTCGGCAACCTGATATTGCACGATGGCTTGTGTATAACTATGGTAACTGGTTTGCAAATTTGTTTTATCAATTGCAGCAAAATCTAATGCCATAAAGAACTTCTCGCTGAGTTCATTTTTATAGAGTTTATTAATTGGTGTGGTATTATACCAATCTTCAATGGTGCGTTTACTGGTATCGGCTTGGTTTATCCGTTTATGGCAAGCGTTAATCACAAATTCGTGTTCGTCTTCCACAATTACCACCATAGGATATGGAATGTACTTTTGCATTAATTCGGCACATTTTACTCCCAATTTTTGTAGTTCATTATCTTCAACCCTGCATTTCATTACCTGCACTTCTTCGAATACCCATTCATTGTTTTTTAACATGGGTATATTAGCGTTATCGGGTTTAATGCTTGCCAACCATTCCATGTGTGTAATGCTTTGGTTTAACAAACGTTTTTCGGCAGCCGACAAGTTGAATTTTTTGGTAAAAAAAGTCTTGGGTAATCGTTTATGCAACAATACTCTTTCGGGCAGTTTAAATATGTCGTTATACGGATAACTCACTTTATTTAATAATCAGGTAACTAACTAATTTTAAATCGTTTTTGGTGTTTAATGTTTTGTTAATTAGCGTTGTTCCACCAGCAGTAGCCAACGAATCTAAACCAATTTCTTCTTGTACACCTGCCACATCATCTAATGCTTTTTGAAGCAGTTGCACATAAGCATTCATGTTTTTATTTCCTCTGGTTTCTTGATTAAACTGGTCTATTAGTTCCGTTAAAACGGCATCGTTACCCATGCACAATTTCCTAAAATAATCGAGTGCTTGTTTATTCTGTGTGGCTTTTATCATGGTTTCACCATCTAAACTCAAGTACACCAAAAAGAAGGGGTGTAAAATGTTGTTTCGTAGTTTACCTTGGTTTTCACCACTATCGTCTTTTAAACAGAAAATCACACCTTCTTTTACCTCTTCCAGATTAGAATTTACCACGGCAAACGATGCAGGTGGAATGTGGTTTAAATCTTCAATTTGTTCATCGGTGCTTTGCTCTAAATCGATTTTAAAATCGTTAAAAGTAAGGTCGGTAATACTGATATTACTTTGCACATCTTCCAAATCGATTACCTGATTCTGAAGTTGTTTTAATTGTCGTCTGCGGTAATCCAAATCCTGCATTTCCTTACTGTTTTTCGATATCAGGTTATCTTCACCAGTAGCAGAAACATCGAGCATTACCATACGTCCCTGTATACGTGCCACCAAATCGATAAAACTATCCAGTTCCATTGAAGGAAAGAAGTTTACCAATTGGATATTTTCGTTAATAGAACCGATACGGTCGATACGCCCGAAACGCTGAATGATACGAACAGGATTCCAGTGGATATCATAATTTATCACATAATCGCAGTCTTGTAGGTTTTGCCCTTCACTAATACAATCGGTGCAAATAAGTACATCAATCTGGTTCGTTTCGTTTGGGAAAACAGATTCCCGTTTTTTAGAACGTGGAGAGAAATTAATCAGTACAGAACTTAAATCGGTACGGCAATTGGGCATATTGGTTTTATTTGTTCCTGACCCAGTTACCAGCGCACTGTAAACATTATTGTCTATTCGTAAATCTTCGTGTAATTGCTGGTATAAATAATTGGCAGTATCGGCAAATGCAGTAAAAATTATTACCTTCTTATTATTCTCATTTATGGGATTATCAATCTTCCCTTGAATGAGTTGTTTTAATTCGAGCAACTTGGCATCACGTTCAACCGTAATAAGTTTAATACTCGCCATTAAATTAAGCAGTACCTTTCTATCCAGTTTTAAATCCTGCTTCCAGCGAATTAAATCAATATCCTGAAGCATAACTTTTGTACGTCCACCAACTAATAAATCATCAAACTCAGTATCGTCAATATCAATATCGGTAATGTTTAAATCGAAGTCAACTGTACTCGCTTTATGCTCTTCAATTTGTTTCAAATTGATATCAATAAAGTCAGTAAGTTTTCCAACCGTTAGCTTAAACGAATGAATGGAACTTTCGAGCCGTTTAAGCAAGTTTACACGCATTAAGTATATCAAACTCCGTTCACGGTCTACCTGCCTAAATACGCTTCCTGTGTGGGTCGCCATATCGTATTTCTCTTCGTAGAAATCTTGCTTGTCGCTTCGAACATAACCCAAAGGAGAATAAGCAGCTAAAGTAAGTGTGCTAATCTCATCATATATTTGCCCAATATCTTTGAATTTATTTTGGGTATCTATTTCAGGGTAAATGGTGATTGGTATTAAACGGTTTGGGAATTTACCAATTTCGGTTGTATCGTAATACTTTTCAATATGTTTTCGTGAACGAGCAATGGTTAGCATATCGAGTACCCGAAAGTATCTTCCATCCAGACTATCCATTAGTTCCTGCACGTTCAAATCATCGAGATTACCACCTCTGAACCAATTGGTAAATCTTCTTTGTGCATCACGCATTACCTGAGTAACACTTTCAATACCATGCTCCATAAATGCACTGTCGTTACCTTCCGTAATAAATGAAATTTGATTCTTCAGGTCATTCATTTTATTATTTACAGGAGTTGCAGAAAGCATCAGAACTTTGGTTTTTATATTGGCTCTGATAACATCATTCATCAACCTACGATATCTGGTAATACCTGTTCTGGATGGATTGTTATTTCTGAAGTTGTGCGATTCATCAATAACTACTAAATCGTAATTTCCCCAATGTATTGTTTCAAGGTCAATATCTCCTGATTTACCTTTCTCTCGTGATAGGTCGGTATGGTTAAGCACGTCATAATTTAAACGGTCTTGGGAAAGAACATTTCGTTTGTCGTTTAACTGGTAAACCGTCCAGTTTTCACGTAATTTTTTTGGTGCAAGAACTAACACCCTGTAGTTTCGCAATTGGTAGTATTTCATTACTGCCAGTGCTTCGAAGGTTTTACCCAAACCAACCGAATCAGCAATTATACAACCACCAAAAGTTTCTATTTTTTCGATTGCACCAATTACAGCATCTTTCTGGAAGTTGTACAATAATTGCCACACCACCGAATCTTTAAAACCTACTTTTTGTAGTTTCTGGTCGGCACGTTCGCTTACCGTTGCATATTGAAATATTTCACGAATACTATATTTATAAATGGATTCAGCATCGTAATCCTGTATTCCTTTTTGAAGGTGTTCCAGCAATACATCATTTAAAATTTGCTTACTATTTCCCCATGCCGCATTAAATAAATTCAGGTATTGGTTGGCAACATCTTCCAATGCATTAATAAGTACTGGCTGGTTAGCTGTTACTGTACCCAATGCTTCACAATCCATATTTAAAGGAGTTAACATGAAATTAGTTGAAACACCACTATTTTCAACAATAATTAGGTTTTGATTTGCTAAACTACCATTACGAACTTCGAACTTATTATTAAACAGTTGGCTTACTTTACCTATTCGGTATTTCCTGTCCAGCTTTAAGTTTAAAACATCCTCATTTGCACTCTGGATGAAACGGAATTCATCATCTTGGATACTGTTGATATTCAATAATACTTTTACCGATTGTGCCTTGGATATAATATCCATAATTTCGAATAAGGCATAAGCAGTAACTTGGCTGCAACTTAAACAAATGTTTGATTTTTCATTTACTAACGAATTCAGTTCGTCAATTAAACGAGTGTCTTGGTTATTAATGATTTTCATTAGTTGCTGGGTTCATTAAAGGTTTATTGATGGTTGATTCTTCAAAACCTAAAAGTAATAAATTACATGGACTATAACCTTTTTTTGAATGGGAAAATCAGCATGAAATAGTTTTTATCTTACATAAAACTAAATAACATTTTCTTTATATACTTCTTCGCACAACAAATGGAATTGTGATTCGATACTTGCTCGTGTAAATAATAAACCATTGTATTCAGGATGGGTTTCAGCTAATGAGATTACCTTCTTATCTTCTTCTGGTAATGATTCATATTTTATACAGAACTTTTCATATAAATTGGTTTTCTCAAGCTCATTAAAGTGTTTAAAAAAGTTTTTATATATCATCTGATATATATGTTGCAGCTTACTATCATTATTGTCTTTAATGCTCTCTTTTATGGGTGTGGCAAATTGATGTAAGTGAATGGCATTTGTGGGAGTATCAGGAGTAATTATGGTATCATCAATTGTTTGTGAGGTGGTTTCCAATTTACCTGAAATAACAATTTTCTTTTTTTGTTTAAATCCAGTTTCCGACTCAACTACATTTTTTGTTAATCCATCTTTGTAATCTTTAATTGACAGCTTATAATACTTCCAATACTTTTTTACAGTTGGTAATTTTAATCCCGAAAGTTCAGCAACCTTTTTTTGACGTATATTTTCTCCAGCATCCATGCACGATTGTATGGCTTCGCTAATTCTATGTTTTGATTTGGCTACTATTGGTTCGCTATTAAGGTTGCAGGTATATTTTCGTTTTTCATTTGTACTAAGCGAACATTCTTTCGACCAGAATGAACGCTTAGGTTTCAGGTATTTATCAACATTAAGTTCCCCTGAGATAAAAGATTTCCAATTGGCATTAACCGATTTTATAACTTCATCTTTCGAGAGTGGTGGAGAACAATATTTATTATTAACACTTAGCATGAAGTTCAATACCTTTTTTCTTATTTCTTGCGTAATTAGTTCAGGTGCTTCAACATTAAGAACAATAACCTGAGCTGTAATTGCCCCTATGAAACTGGTTCTTTCTTTTACATATTTCTTTTTGTTCCGATACAGATATAAACGAACCTCTATAACATTCAAACCATCTCGATAATAAATTGGAATGTCTGGGTCTGTATAATCATCTTCATTTGGTTCATATTTCAATTTTAATTTCTTTCCGTATCTTGGTAAGGTTGCAATTGATTTATTATCAGAAAAAGTATGTGGAGTATCTATTATTTTCTTCTTCTCTTCTCTCTCATTATAATCACTGCATGTACCTTTAATTAAACCATTAAAAACAACCTCGCTGGAATTTTCATTCAATTTATTATTAGATATATTACTATCCTTTTTTTTAATATAGTCACTTCGTATACCTTTTGAAGAACAATTGAACTCTTTATTTAATAATAACTGAGTAGGTGTTTTATTAATATAAATGTTGTAATCGTATGGAATAATTGCATGACGTGTAAGTGATTTTGCACTCTTATCCAATCTACCCTCGAAATAGGTTTTATTAATGTAATCATATTTTTTATTAAAATCTTTATTATTTAATATGTCGTCAACGTATATAATTACATGTAATCCAAGCCTACTAAGTGACAAACTACATGCTAGAAACCAATCATACTTTTTAACTATTTCAGATTTATAACTTAGTGTTTCTTCTTTAGTAGTGAAATCATCGATATCAAGAAACATGATATTATTAATTTGGGATAGGTTCGCTAAGTTCTTATAACCATTAAACCGTGCATTATACGATACTGTTTCAAGTTCGTTCTTAATATTATCATATTCTGGATTTCTTGTCCCATCGTAATATTTAGGTGTAAGAAAGACATTTGGAGCTACACCTCTATTAAGGTTGTATTTTATATTTTGAAATAAATCCCATAGTTGTATTTCACCACCAATGTTAGCAGATTTAATGTTTTTAAATGTATCTAATTTTATATCATAAATTGGATGATACTCTTCGGGGTAATCGGGAATAAAGTTGTCATTAATTTCAATTATTTCCATGCTTACATTTTATTGCAAGGTAATACCCCGAAGGGTCTCACCTTACTTGATTTTTAAATTAAAACTTCCTGTTTCATCAATCTCTTGTAATAAACGTCTTACTCCTTCACGAATGATTTCACTAACACTAATACCCGTTTTAGTTCTGATATCATTTAAACGTTCTATCATGGACTCATCCATGCGTGAGTACAAGATTTTCTTTTTCTTTTCATACTTAATTTTATAACCTTCAATGTTTTCCATAATATTTATTCTTTAATACAATTATTTATTTATGTGGGACTGTTGTTTTATGTTTGTCCCGTCATAAGATAAATACTGTGCTGGTTGTAAAAAAGAATATGTAAATGAATGTTTTTCTTAAAAAAGTTCGATTAGCTTTCATATTCAGAATGGAAATAATCGTAATAGTCATCTTCATTTAACTCATCCAACTGGGTTGGTAGAAATTCATCATCGTCTGTTAAAGTGTTATTGTACAACTCAAAACCATCGTAGATTTCACCACCCAATTCGATAATTGTTTTCTTTACCTCGGTTTCATCAATTTCATCCACCCAAATGTTATTCAAAAATTGAGGGGTTTGGATATAGGTATAATACTGTCCGTTGAGATATACAACTGCTTGAATCACGCTGTCATCATACTCCAAGAATTCATACTTAATGTAGTAAATCCAATCGTGAAAGTTTCCTGAATCAATTTCAGGTATCGCATTAAGATATTTATCGTCATCCGTTATTCGATACCATATCAGATTGTAAATCGTATCAATTGCTTCCTCTTGCTCTAGTGTTAATTCTTTTTTCATATTATTTATTTTATTTATTTAATTACTCTATTACTTATCATCATCATCCGTTTTAATTTGAACACAACTTTCCCATTATTGATACATCGCATCAATTTCCATTGGTATATTATTGTTTTGGTAAATGTGTAACCAGATTGGTTACTCGACAGTACAGTTTCTTATGAAAAAGATTAGTTCGACTGCCTTATTTTGTATGTGGTAAAAATTAAATGTTGCTTATAATACGGTAATAAAAAGAAAAGGTTACACATTTTTCCATATATTTTTAGAAAACTTTTTTTAATTAAAAACAGGACTATTTTTAATTAAAACTCACTATTTATAGGGCATTACAATGCATGGAAAATTAATCAACTTCAAGAAAAAGTTCTGTCAAAGGTAGTTCAAGTGCAGATGCATACTTAAAAAGGGTTAGAAGAGATACAGGTGTACCACGTTCTAGCCTTATTACTGATGACCGATTTAGTTCCGCATATTCAGCAAGCTCTTCTTGCGTTAATCCCAATTGTAAACGATACTCTTTCATGAAAGTCGTTAGATATTTTAAGCGGGCATAATTTTCATCTTGGTATTTGTGTTTAAAGTCTTTCATAAACTTAAATACTAGCATTAAAAAAAGTTGGAGTAGTGCAACATTAATAACTGCATTAACTGCGATTTATGGTGCTTAAACAAGTGTTTATTAGGGTTTAAAAAGGTGCGTAAAACTTTGAGTTCTACTAAATAACGGTAGTTCAGATACATTAACTGGTGATTACTGGTGTAAATGCACCCCCAACATGTAGAAGACGGTCTGGGTAGCATCAATTTGTGAAAATCAATAAAATCAACACGGGAACGATATAATTAATACAGGCAAAAATGAACTTAATTTTAAGATTGCCATTGGGGGGATTCCCCCAATGGTCATTATCAGTCATTTACAAGACGTTAATTGCTGTTACTCAATTTAATCAATAATGGATAATAGTATAATCTACATAGGAATAATTCTTCCCAAGATGATTATCAGCTAGTTAATAAAACATGTTAATGGTGAATTAGATATCACAACCGTTAGTCGGGGATTAACAACAAGTAGTCTATCAGTTACTTATATGTGTATAATTCAGAATCATGGTTTTTTATTAAACTGACTAATTTCATCATCAACGATATACTTTAAAAGTTTTTCGTTGATATCCTCATCAAAATGAAATAAATCGCATATAAGGAAAGAACAAGGAGATTCTGGTGCGTTTTGTCGTTGGTTAAATTTTAAAATATCTCCATTTGTTATATCCACACCAACAATATTAAATCTAAAACCAATAAGATAAACCCAAAGCAATTTTATATAAACGAGTTTAGTATCAGGTTCAGTAAAATCGTGAATCTCATATACTTCATTTAGTGTTAATCCAGTGGCAAATATACAGGGTGAATCGATGTAGAATGTATCACCTGTTCGGAAGTACCAAGGATGAACTTCGATACTATTGGAATCATTTTGTTTTTTAAGTGTTGAATTCATTGTTGTTCTTTACTAATAAATACTAAGTGAATC
>CAYZBC010000081.1:14839-17682 GCA_964476535.1 uncultured Maribellus sp. | reverse complement strand
GCAAGCTGTTTTAAAAGTCAGAAGTGCGTTTAATCAGTTGATGGATGTGGACAAACATTATCAGAGAAAAGAATATCTACTGTTTCCGTATCTCGAGAAAGTTGGAATTACCGGGCCGCCAAAAGTGATGTGGGGAAAACACGACGAAATCAGGGATTTGATAAAAGGTAGTATTGAAATACTGCAAATTCAGGATTTAGCATTAGAAGATTTTCTTGCTTCCTCTGAAATTGTGTTGCTCCCGGCTTTAAAATGGAATTTTTGAAATGACGATTAAAGAGGAAGAAATTCTTTTTCCCATGATGATGGATACTTTAATTGATAGCGACTGGTACGAAATTTAAAAACAATCTCTGGAAATTGGTTATTGTTTATACGATCCTGAAGTAGAATGGAAACCCGATGGAATTGAACTGGAAAACATTAACACAATTCAAAAAGAGGGTGGAAATATTCAACTTCCATCAGGAGGATTTTCTGCTGAAGAATTGCTTGCTATTTTAAATACATTACCGGTTGATTTGACTTTTGTGGATCGGAACGACAAAGTGAAATATTTTTCACAAAGCAGTGAACGAATTTTTCAACGGAACCGTGCCATTTTAAACCGCGATGTACGGCATTGCCACCAGCCGGCAAGCGCGCACATTGTCGATAAAATTTTGGATGATTTTAAAAGTGGAGCGCAAACCCATGCACCATTCTGGATAAATATGGGAGGTAAAATGATTCACATAGAATATTTCGTTTTACGAAATGAAACGGGAGAATATTTGGGGACTTTAGAGGTTTCGCAGGATTTAACTGGCTACCGCGCGCTGGATGGTGAGTAGCGGATTTTATCGTACAAATAATTTGAAAATATAAACACAGTTCGACTACGCTCACTGTGATAGTCAGACTGAGCGTAGTCGAAGTCTTTAATCATAACTTTTAAAACTCCCAAAGAAATATTAAAACAAAAAGCAATGGAACAGAAACAAAATTTAATAATCACACCAAAAACAAAGGTTCTCGAATTGATAGAAACTTATCCGGAACTTGAGGATATATTAATTGAATATGCTCCGGCTTTTAAAAAATTGAAAAATCCGATTCTGCGAAAAACAGTTGCCAAAATTGCCACACTTCAGCAAGCGGCGGCAATCGGAAATGTGAAAACTGAAGAATTAATAAACCGCCTTCGAAAAGAAGTGGGGCAGGAGCTTGTTTTTGGAGAAATTGGAACAAAATACATTTACCAAAAACCGGATTGGTTTTCAGAAGAAAAAATAACTGCCCGTTTTAATGCCGCTGAAATGCTGACAGCTGGCGAGCATCCGGTGAACCAGGTTTTAGCCGATTTGAAACATTTGGAAGAAGGGGAAATATATCAGTTAACCGCACCGTTAATTGATAAAGCTACAAGTTTAGGATTAAAGCACTGGATCGATAACAAAAAAGAGGAAGAACTTTTTATCTATTTTATGAGATGAAAATTCGTTCCACCCGCTTCACTCTCTAATTTTCAAGAGACACTATATTTTACTCCTCTTTCTTCCAGATATTTCAAAATATAAGTTAAATTTCCTTCACCGGTTCCCACCGTCTCGGGTGCGCTTACTCCGAGGGTAGAAAATCCGCCATCCAGCATTAAATTTGCCACTGTAGTACAAGTGTAGCCTGTGGTTCGTGCCATGGAAATTGTGTTGGTTTTGCGATCGAATTTATCCAATAAATTGTATTGAAATCTTTTTGAAGCTCCGTTTTCAACACCTTCAATTATAATCCGCATAATCGTAAAATCTTCTTCTCCGTCTTTTAATTTCCATTTTGGAAATAATAGTTTTGCCGTTACATCAATTGGCCGGATTTTTATTCCGTTTACTTCAATTTCGTCATATGAGAAAAATCCCGATTCGCGCAAAACCCTCAGGTATTCAATGCATCCCGGATAACGTAATGTTTTTTCAATCATGTCAGGAATGTTTTTCATGGTTTGCATCAACGAACGCAGTCCGTCGGAATTCCAAGATTCCAGTGTTCCAATCCCTGTCAAAATGAATTAGCTCCGGATCGGATAGTGCTTCTTTGGTAATCATCTCGTGATTCTGAATGTAACGTGCTGGACGAATGTATTCTTCAATAACATCGATGGGCGAAAAAACCGCTTTGTATTCGTACGGCCATTCGCGAATTACCGGAAGTCCTCCAACCAAACATTCGTATGATTTTACGTGCATATTTTGGTTGTGATGTCCCAGAATAATGTTCCCCATGCCCGGGGCGACTCCGCAATCGGCAACGACGCTAACTCTTTGTTTCTTTGCCAATCCGTTTAACTCCAAAAAATCTTCGGGCATAAACGAAATATCAACCATGTTTTTGCCCGCTTCAATAATTGCTTTCATGGTTTGGTAACCCATAAAACCGGGTACAGCACCAATTATCAAATCGAATTCTTTAACAATTTCTTTTAGTTTTATTGTATTGCTTAAATCAGCCTGAACGGTTCGGATATTTGGATGATTTTTGAATTTTGAAAACGATTCAACATTCAAATCAACATTTGTAACATCGTGGTTTTTTGAAAGGTCGATGGCAATTGCACTTCCTACTAAACCGGCTCCGAGAACGATTATATTGTTTTTCATAGGTTGCTTTTTTTAGCATTGTGAAGCTAAGAAATTTTAGGGGAAGTTAAAAAGTGCACCTTACAAATTTTCAATTTCCTCCTCATAATCAAATTGAATATCCTCGTGCAACATCGACAACACTTTACGAATGCGTTTGATTTGATTGAGGTACATATTAAAAACTACCCGACTTGATTTATAATTTATACGAGATTCTTTCAATTTTCG
>CAYZBC010000081.1:0-14739 GCA_964476535.1 uncultured Maribellus sp. | reverse complement strand
CATCGAGTTTGTGCCAGGTAATGTCCTGAATGTTAAATTCCCAAATGCGCCAGTCTTTTGATGGTCCCGCGGATTGATTGCTTACCAACCAATTTCCATCTGCAAGTTTTAGTGTAATACGAAGTTCACGTAATCCGACCTGTTTCGAGCGCCATTTTACTTTTGCAAATCCGGTTAAATCTACATTGTTGGTTTTATGTTTCAAGGTTACCATCCAGTTTTCCAAACACAGCCCCGACCAAATATAGAATGGATCGTCAATCGGTTGAGGATGATTGCTTTTTTTTAGGCTGTCCTGGCCGGCACCGTATAAATTAACCAACAACTCAGTGTTGTTTACATGTTTTTGCGAAAGTGGAATTTCTGCGGGAGTCTCTTTCCAATCTTCACGAAAAAAAAGTTCAGGGCGGTAGTTTTCTTGTGCAATAACTCCAGTTGTTGCAATAATAAACATTCCGAGAAGTACAATCTTTATATTCATGATGGATTATTTTATAATTTGATATAAATCTAAAAAGAAATTTGAACAATGGCTTTTATTTATAAATCAAAGTCAAAAAAATAAGTTTTTATTGAGAAATAAATATTATTTTGTTAATATTCTATTATGTTGTACATTACAAGCAAAACCAAAAAAAATCATAATGAATAAAACCAGAGCCGTTCTTGATGCATGTTTATTGTATTGCTTCAAAAAAAACATCTTTACATCTATTCTTTTTTGTTTTTTCATTCTGCTATTTTGTATTTCTGCGAATGGACAAAACACAAAATCAGCTCAATGGGCAAGTGCTGGAGGAGAAATTATTCTTTCAGGCAATCATAATTTTACAACTTCGTGGGCATCGCATGCATACTCCCGGCAAGATGGAAATAAATGGTGGCAAGGTGGTTTTTGGGGCAAACGAGAGCCTCTTATTCCCTGGGAGAATACTGTTTTAAACTCAGTAGCTCCAAACAAGGGGGAAATAACAGTTCTTGGACCATGTAATATTGGACTTTACCAAAAGGCAAAAGGTCCAAGAATTCAAATGATTGATACAGAACCGAAGGCAGCTTTTACGCCGTGGACAAATACTATTTCCTTTTCAGGCCAGGTATGGAGTGGCACCGTTAACGAATTCAATGAAAGTGGGGAGTTCTGGGGATATATCCCGGCAGATAAAGAAATAACTTTAGAAATATCTGCTGTAATGAGTGTCTACAACAATCAGGGTGGTACTGGTGAAATTTCTTATAATGCCCCTCAGGAAATTGAGTATGAAATTTGGTTTTTCCCGCGGGGTGACGGATGTAAAGTAATAAGTGTCACTCAATCTTCTGGTGGATTTGAAAAACCTCAACCAGGAATCATTTATTACACCGATAAAGACTGTAACTAACCCTAAATTAACAATCATGAAAAAAATCACTATAAAATATTTATCGAGCATTTTTATGGCTCTTTTAATGATGATTTCAGTTACTGAAGTAACGGCAGCAATTAGTACCTATGCTAGGATATGTGTTGTTAAAGGAACTGCCCAAACTAG
Source organism: uncultured Maribellus sp. (assembly GCA_964476535.1). Classification (GTDB taxonomy): domain Bacteria; phylum Bacteroidota; class Bacteroidia; order Bacteroidales; family Prolixibacteraceae; genus Draconibacterium. The sequence continues at coordinate 13,207 of CAYZBC010000081.1, read as the reverse complement.
TGCAGTCACAGGTGGTTTGAAAAACTTAAATTGCCCAATAAAACAAACCATGAACCAAACAGAATGCCGGGTAGTTAGAGAAAAAACTATGGTCGAAACAGGAGATGATAGCTGGGTTGTTATTGAATATATTAACGGCCTCAAAGTAAAAATTATGCCTAACACCAAAATTATTCTAGACCTGAACGTTATTCATGTTTATTCAGGTAACTCATGGTTTAAAGTTGAAAAAAGGAAAAAAGGCGAATTATATGTTCGGACTCCCACTGCAATTGCAGGAATTAGGGGAACTGAGTTTTTGGTAAATGTTAAAAAAGACGGGACAACAAATATTCAGTTAATTGAGGGAAGTATTGAAGTTTCTGATATTAATCAACAGTCAAAAATGATGCTTGCAGCTGGCATGGAAGTAACTATCCCTGGTTCGTCAGCATTAAACACTGGGTTATTAGATATTCAGAAAAAAGATGAGTGGTGGACGGATTGGCCAACACTTTTACCAATTACCGAAATGCCAGGAAATAATACGGGCATAACAAGTTCAAATACTACAGGAAATACTTTATCTCCCATTGTCGATTCACATGTTTACGCTTATAGTTATTCTGGCTGGAACAAAGCTAACTGGGGTAAATATAATGTTTTGGGCGCCGGGTGGAATCCGACAGGTGGCGAAAAACGGGCTTACTTAAAATTTGATGTTTCCGGGATTGATGCTGCAACTTTTGAAAAAGCTACCTTAAAACTTTATCATTATCATACCGCCGGTAGCAATACCGCCGAATTGGGCGTTTACAATGTTACAAGTTCGTGGAATGAAGGGAACGGAAATTATAAACCTTCGAATGTTGCAGATGCCAGAGAAATTTGCTGGATAAATCAACCATCAGTCGATAAGTATCCGGTGGTTTATTTCAACCCGGGATCGACACCCAATAATTATGTAGAAGTTGACATTACTGTTTTGGTGAAATCATGGCTAAGTGGAATGGCAAATAACGGAATGGTAATAAAAGCTGGTGAAAATTACATAAACGGTCCAGAGTCGGTCTATGGCTTTTATTCACGTGAGCATGAAGATATTGACAAACGCCCTCAGTTAATTATCAATGGATCTGCATCGGCAAATGTAGGTGGCATTAATACCTCTTGGGAAGCACCAAAAGCGGTTGCCAATGCATCAATAGCTGGTCAATGGCTGGTCAATCAACATAATGGTTTTAAGGGGAAACTCAATTTTCAACAAAATCAATCAGGTCAACTTACGGGAGATGCAAGCTGGGATCGTCACGCTAGTGGAACAATTAACGGACAGATAACAGGAAATTCGGTAGAATTTAGAATAAGTTATCCAAATGGGATTCAAGGAATATACAAAGGAACGGTAACTCAAAATGGGTTCAAAATTAATAACGGATCGGTATCGGCAAGTGATGGTCGGACCAATTCAACCTGGGATGCAACAAAAGTTATAAATGGTTCTTTTTCTAATATTTCTGTGACTGGGCAATGGAATGTCAACCAACATAATGGTTTTAAAGGAATACTTAATTTTCAACAAAACCAATCAGGTCAACTTACCGGAAATGCAAGTTGGGATCGCCACCCTAGTGGAATGATCATCGGACAGATATCCGGAAATTCGGTTGAATTTACGATAAGCTATCCAAATGGGATTCAAGGAATATATAAGGGAAACGTGATACAAAACGGAATCAAAATTGTTAATGGATCTGTTACCGCAAGTGATGGACGAACTTCAACATCTTGGGATGCATCAAAAGTTGTTAATTAATTGACTATCTATTAGATTTAAATCTATCTAAATGAAAATCTGGTTACGAAGAGTAGTGGCTTTTGCATTAATATCACCGGGTATTGCATTGGTGTTTCTACCATTTAATAATATATGTTCCGGTTCCGTTGAACAAGAAGTATTTTATATGCAGAAACAAAAGTTGCTTGTCCCCTGAAGAGATCAATGCTCAATTTCCGGGCATGGAGATTTGTGAAGTTACCAGTCATTGAGATCTTGACCAAAGTAAGGGTTATAAAGGATCAAAGACTGTACAAAATGGTAATTCATGTAGGTTGCCGGAAATATAATTTGAAATCGCTATTAAAATGGAATGAACGAAAGTTGGATTTCAGTGAATGTTATTGAATTTACTATCAGTTATCAGAACCGGGGCAAAGTTAAATACAAAGAGAATTAAACTCAAAATGAGACTAGAACTAAAGATAGAACCACAAATGGGAATAATGAAGTGACAGCTTCCTGGAAGGCTTCACGGTAACATATATCATACAAAATTTATAGCCTTGCATTTTAGTTTATATTACTTATAATTTGTACCTTAGAAGGTTCTTTTAAAAATAATTCTCCTTAAAATAATTAGATCTAATTATTTTAAGTAATAACTTGGAATCCGTTTTTTATATATGGGTTTCTAAGTATGTAATAAAATATTGTCAACTGTAAGTAAACCATTTTTAATTATTCTAATGTTTTTTGATTTTTTTCTATACAGAAACAAAAAGTAATGGAATGCATCCATTGAAATTACCTTTTCAAACTTGATGAATAAACCATTCGATCAATACATATGAAAAAGATAAAACCAAATAAAATGTATTTTACAATTCAATTCTTAAAAAAGTACTTCCTCATACTTATAACGCTGTTAGAGGGATCCACAACTTCTTCATTAAATGCTCAAAGCAGCGATTTGATAAGTACCATAGGGTTTAAAAAATACAGAGTAAATCAATTTTGTAGTTTGATTACTTGTAATTGGTGATTTCTCAAATTGAAATTTTTACATATGCTTTAATTACATAAAATATTTAAATATGAAAACAGGATATCCATTATTTAAAAAAGGGCTGTTCTTAATTTTAAAAATTTCTGTTTATAGCCTATTAATTTTAATCGTCTCAATTCCTATTTATGCACAAAATTCAAATTCAGCACAGTGGAAAAGCATGGGAGGGAAATTAATTATCTCAGGGGATCATAAGTTTACAGAAACGTGGACGTTAAATTCCAACCAAACCGAATTAGGATTCTGGAAAGGTGGATGGAGCGACCGATTCGAAACCCACCAATTCTCTCCTTGGGATCCCAAGGTAAAAAACGCTGTTGCTCCGGTAAAAGGACAATTTACGGTACGGGGACCCGGTCATATTGGTTTTTTTTATCAATCGCCAGGTTCTGCTTCAATTGTGCTTCATGATGCCAAAATGAAAGAGGCTTTTCATCCATTTGGATTAACAGCCAACGCCAATCCTGATCAAGAATTCCGGGGGAATATCCCTGCTGGTTTAGAAATTACCCTTGTAGTGGAAGCTGTAATGGACCATTATGATAATAGGAACAATACCGGCGAACTATCCTATCGTGCCCCTCAGGAAATTACGAATTTTGAAATTTGGTTTTTCCCACAAGAAGGAGGTAAGCTCGTTGATGTAAAATCGGCAAAGGCTAAATTTAATAAGCCAAAATCCAGCATTTTGTATTATGTGGAAAAAGACTGTAAATAGTTAAAAGATAACATTATGAATAAGAAATATATTTTGTTTTTTATTGTTTTATGGATGGTAATCCAACCATTTGAATCAACATTTGCCTCCTTATCTACAAGAGTTCGGATTACTGCTGTGAAAGGAAAAGTAACAACACAACTTGTAAATTCTGACCAAAACAAAGTTTGCCCACTGGAAAGAAAGCTCAACCTAACCGAATCGAGGGTAATCAACGGGAAAGTTAGAATAAAAACAGGCAACGATAGCTATGCGCAAATAGAATATACTGATCATTCGATAATAAATATAAGCCCCAACACAGAGATCATTTTACAAGGTGATAATATATATGTAAATAGAGGTAATACCTGGTTTAAAATTGAGAAACAAAAAAATGGCAAATTAATTATCAAAACCCCTCTTTGCTTAATTGGAATCCGAGGGACAGAATTTATTCTTGAAGTAGCAAATGACGGGACTTCAACCTGCCGTCTGATTGAAGGATCTATAGAAATATCTGACGCAAAGGAAAAATCGAAAATGATGCTTTCTCCAGGCATGGAAATCACAATAAAAAAAGGTTCATCAACATTAGCCCCTACTATTTCAAATATCAAGGAAGATGATAAATGGTGGACTGATTGGCCAACACTGCTATCTATTACAGAAATGCCTTCTGCCTCCTATAATCAAGGTATAGTAAACAATACATCAGGGAACGCGCTTTACCCAATTGCCGACAGTTATGTTTATGCTTATGATTATTTAGCTTGGAATAAAGCCAATTGGGGAAATCATACTGCTTTGGCTGCGGGCTGGCATCCAACAGGAGGAGAACAGAGAGCCTATTTAAAATTTGATGTCAGTAAGCTTAGCTTTGATAATAACGATAAGTTTATTTTAAAACTTTATTACAATCATCTCGGAGGAAGCAATGTTGTTGACCTTGGTATTTATGAAGTAACAAGTAATTGGGTTGAAGGCAGAGGTACGTATCAGCCATCTACACCGGCTTTGCCTGGTGAACTTTCATGGATCAATCAACCTGTTACCGCAACCTATCCGGCAGTTACTTTCAAGCCTGGAACAAAAGTCCCCAATTGGATAGAAGTAGACATAACTCCTCTCGTAAAAAAATGGATAAATGGAAGTCCTAATTATGGGTTTGTGATAAAACCAACAGGAAATTTCTCCGACAAATCACCTGCCCAATATGGATTTATATCTCGTGAATTTGAAGAAATTGAAAAAAGGCCTACCCTGAATTTGTGTGGCGTTAATTCAGGAAAAATTGCTGATGGAACATCTGTGGAACAACCAACTTATGGTTCGCTGCCATTTTTCGACGATTTTAGTTCTGGGTCAGGTAACTGGCAGGTAGCTGGTCAGAATATTGCCCTCGCCAACGGGAAACTGTATTGGAATCCGGGAAATTCGTTGTTAACAGTTTTAAACAAGCAAATTCCTATGGAAAATATTGAAATTGAATTTGACGGTTATTGCGAAACAAACGGAATAAATGTGTTTTTGCATAATACAAACGATGAAGGTTACATTGTAATTTTAGGAGGTTGGTTTAATGCCCAATCAGGTTCCGATGTTGGGAAGGTTGAAGAAAACAGGGAGCTAGTAAACGGGAAAGTGTGGGAGCCAAAACAATGGCACCATTATAAAGTAGTTAAATGCGACAATACCCTTACATCCTATTTCAATGGACGCAAAATATATGAAAGGAATATATCTAGAAAGTTTGATGGAATGGGGCAACTCAAGTTTAGTTCGTGGCAATCAATTATCGGAATTGACAATGTTAAAGTTTCAGAATGTTTGGGAGGCCAAAGTGATGTTAATATAACTAATTCCAGAATTCCTTCCATAGCTGGAGAATGGGAAATAACCTGTAATGATGGAAATATTTATAAATATAATTTAAAACTAGTACAATATGATAATGGCTTTTATGGAGATATGATTCGAACCAATGGCAGTGAGGCTAATTCTAAGGTAGAAGGTCAGATTTTACCTAATGGCAGCATCGAGTTTATCCGTAGTAAGGGAAACTGGAAACAATATTACATTGGTGAAGTTAATCAGGAATCAGGAACCAAGGCTAATTTAATGGATGGATTGTGCGGAGATAAAGGCCAGGAAAAATATGTATGGAATGCGAAAGCTATAAATGCATCAACTTCAAACATCTCTGTTGCAGGTCAATGGCAAGTGAATCAGCATAATGGTTATGATGGGACTCTTTCTTTTCGGCAAGATCAATCTGGTCAGATTACCGGAACAGCAAATTGGAATCAGTATGAAAATGGAACTATTAACGGGCAATTATCAGGAAATTCCATTGAATTTACCATTGCTTATGCTTCTGGGGATTATGGAAAATATACTGGAACAATAACTCCGAACGGAATTAAAATAGTTAATGGATTTCATAAAGCAAAAAACGGCAAAACTGCATCCTGGGATGCATCAAAAGTTGTTGTGGTTTCCTCTATTGCAGGACAATGGAAAGTTACTCAGCATAATGGTCATATTGGTACGCTTTCTTTTCAACAAAACCAATCAGGTCAACTTACAGGAAATGCAAGTTGGGATCGCCACCCCAGTGGAACGATCATCGGACAGATATCCGGAAATTCGGTTGAATTTACGATAAGCTATCCAAATGGGATTCAAGGAATATATAAGGGAAACGTGATACAAAACGGAATCAAAATTGTTAATGGATCTGTTACCGCAAGTGATGGACGAACTTCAACATCTTGGGATGCATCAAAAGTTGTTAATTAATTGACTATCTATTAGATTTAAATCTATCTAAATGAAAATCTGGTTACGAAGAGTAGTGGCTTTGGTTCTTATTGCCATGGGAATTGCACTTGTCTCATTTCAGTATAATAATGTTCAATCTGGCTCAATCGATAAAGAAACTGTAAAACTTCGTTTGCAACAATTTGTAGACACCGAATTATTAGAAACTCTTTTTTCGGGAATTGAAATGATAGATGTGAATGGTCTCGGGTTGAATGAAGAGGATTATCCCTGCCTGTGGAATATATTTAATTATTTAGACGAAGAGTGGTTAAGCGATTCCTGCGGTCTTGCAGAATGGGAAAGTTTTCAGGAATTGGTGTTGAAAGAACAGTCAGATACCAACTTAATTATTTTTCGGGGTGTTTTAAGTAGTTGTATTAAAATCAAAAATAAAGAAAAAGTTGTTTTAAATTTTCTGGGTGAACAAAATCTGGATTTGCAGGAATTGTCGGAAAAAGATTTATCGCACTTTCCAGCCATTCAAAAAATTTTAAAAGAACTAGAAGCCGGAACATTGGATGAAAAAGCCAATAGTGTTTCACTGAAAGAGTGGGACAAAATGGTTGATCTCCATTTGGAATCTATGTTCGATCTACAATGTTTTATATACAACAACAAAGTTTATGGACCAGAATTTGGTTTTGATTATGAAGTAAAAGAGTGCGAATTTACCAGCCTTTCAATTGTTTTGAAAACTATTGGAATACTGTTTCTCATGCTGGGTTTGATTGTTATTAGAAAACTCTACACCAGGAAGCGTGGTATAATGGTGAATCCACAAAAAATAGCTATTCTTTATGATTTAATTATCTTGTTATTAGCCGTTCCATCTGCTTGGTTGGTTGCCAGTTTGCTTTTAGAAAAGTTGCTTTTTATACCGCCAATTTATGCAGGTGATGAAATGTTTTTTATGGGTGTTTTTTTCTTCTGTTTTGGTATTCCTTTTGTTTCGCTTTTTACCAGCAGGCTAACCTCGCAAAGTGTTGCATTTGATTCAAAAGGAATCTTTGTTGACAGTTTAAGAAACAAAGAGTTTATGAAGTGGGAATCTATTCAAACTATTGAATTTTCAGATGAATATGTTTTGGTTGGCCGATTGGGAACTCCAATTCCGACTAAACTTCAGAAAAGTCTTAAATTGATCGATAATTCGGGGAATTCAATTCTTATTAATGAACCTCAATTAAAGTCGGTGAAAAAGAGAATAGTTCAGCATTTTGAAAATAATGTTCCAGCGGAATTAAAAGCTAATTTTATGAAATTTTTGGGAAAGTGGTAATTAGTTTTGAACGGATTTTTTGCTCACGGCAAAAATCCGTTATCTACAAACCGTATGCAACAGGCTGTATTTTATTGAATTTCTTTTTTTTAATATTGCTTTTACCTTTTTTTCAAACTTAAAATGCTAAACTTTCACTCCGAAACTATCTTCTGTTATCTTTGTTGTTTCAAATAAAAATACAAATATGCACGAAATACTTTTCTGGGTAATTATTGGAATTATAGTTTTAGATTTTGTTTTTGAAAAATACCTTGACTATCTAAATACAACCAAATGGAGCGATGTTTTACCCGATGTAGTGAAGGGGATTTACGATGAGGATAAATATAAAAAACAGCAAGCTTACCAACGTGAGAACCATCGGTTTGGAATATTAACCAGTAGTTTTAGTTTTGCGATTACGCTGTCGATGTTTCTGTTTTATGGATTTGCTTTGGTTGACGGCTGGGCGTGGGGATTTACTTCAAATGCAATTCTGGTTGCTCTTATTTTTTTTGGAATAATGATGTTTGCATCCGATATTATTAACACTCCATTTTCCATTTACGACACATTTAAAATTGAAGAGAAGTACGGTTTCAACAAAACAACTCCAAAAACTTTTGTCTTCGATAAAATTAAAGGTTGGTTAATTGGTGCAATTATTGGCGGCGGTTTATTGGCGCTGCTTATTTTTATCTATCAGAGAACGCAAGGCATGTTTTGGATTTATGCATGGGCTGTTATTTCTGCCTTTTCAATTTTTATGGCCATGTTTTATTCGAACCTTATTGTGCCGCTTTTTAACAAACAAACTCCGTTGGAAGAGGGTGAATTGCGCACAGCAATCAATCAATTTTCCGAAAAAGTGGGATTTAAACTCGACAATATTTTTGTTATTAACGGGTCGAAACGTTCCACAAAAGCAAATGCTTATTTTACCGGTTTGGGTTCTAAAAAACGAATTGTATTGTACGATACATTAATTAACGATTTAGAAATTGATGAATTGGTTGCCGTTTTAGCGCACGAAATTGGTCACAACAAAAAGAAACATGTTATTCAGGGATTACTAATTTCTTTACTGCAAACCGGAGTAGTTCTCTTTATTTTTTCGTTGTTGATTAATAACCCAAACCTGAGTAAAGCCTTGGGTGTGGAAGAACCCAATTTTCATATTGGTTTGGTTGCTTTTGGAATACTGTATTCTCCGGTGTCGTTTGTTCTCGGAATTTTTATGAATATTCTTTCTCGAAAAAATGAGTACCAGGCTGATGAATTTGCTGCAGTTAATTATAAACCCGATGCCTTGGCTTCTGCACTTAAAAAACTGTCGGTTACAAATTTGAGCAATTTAACACCGCATAAAACGTACGTTTTTTTCCATTATTCACATCCAACCTTGTTGCAGCGTTTAGCACATCTTAAAACTTTTCAAAAAAAATGAAGGCAGAAATAATTACCATTGGCGATGAGATTTTAATTGGACAAATAGTCGATACCAATTCGGCGTGGATTGCTGATCAGTTTAATTTGAACGGGATTGAAATCTATCAAATTACTTCGGTTCACGACGATCACGAACATATTTTGGAAGCGATTAAAAAGGCAGCTGAAAAAGTTGATTTGGTAGTAATTACAGGAGGTTTAGGGCCAACAAAAGATGACATTACAAAAAATACACTTTGCGAATATTTCGATACAAAACTGGTTTTACATGAACCAACTTTTGAGCACATTAAAAAGCGGTTTTCCAAACTAAGTATCGACATTAATAAATTAAATAGCGATCAGGCACTTGTTCCTGAAAATTGTACGGTTCTGTTTAATAATGCCGGCACTGCCCCCGGATTGTGGTTCGAAAAAAACGATACCATTTTTGTTTCCATGCCGGGTGTTCCGTTCGAAATGAAATATTTAGTAGAACACGAAATATTACCACGTTTGCTTAACGGTGGTAAAACAAAAGCCATTTATCACAAAACGGTTCTCACGCAAGGTGTTCCTGAATCGATGCTTGCCGATAAAATTGAAGATTGGGAGAACGAGCTTCCTTCAAATATTAAACTGGCTTATTTACCGAGTCCAATGGCGGTGCGTTTACGTCTTTCGGCAATGGGGACTGACGAGTTGGTGCTTCAAAATATGGTGGAAGAACAAATTCAAAAATTGCAAAAAATTATTCCTGATAATATTTTTGGTTTCAATACAGAAACTATGGCAGAAGTAATTGGGAGGAAGTTGAAGTTAAACGGGAAAACGCTAGCGGTTGCGGAGAGTTGTACCGGTGGTTATATTTCGCATCTAATTACTTCGGTTGCCGGAAGTTCTGAGTTTTTCAACGGCTCGGTTACGGCGTATTCAAACCAAATAAAAGAGAATGTTTTAGGGGTGAAAAATGAAACTTTAATTGAATTTGGTGCGGTTAGCGAACAAGTCGTAAAAGAGATGGCTTTGGGGGCGAAGCAAGTTTTAAATGCTGATTATGCAGTTGCAACAACTGGAATAGCCGGACCTGCCGGCGGAACAGAAGAAAAACCTGTTGGCACTGTTTGGATTGCAGTTGCAGGCGAAAATAAAGTATTTGCCAAAAAATTTGTATTCGGAAATAACCGTGAAAGAAACATTATTCGCACCAGCCAAACGGCCTTGCAAATTCTACGAAGAGTAATTTTGAAAGAGTTGTAACCTCTGTTCTAATGATTATTTGTGAGAATTTAACTATTTCCATCTCATATTTGTATTTCAAATTCCTAATTTTGAGTCGTAATTATTGTGAGATTATTGCAATTTAAAATAGATTTAGAGGTTAATTATAGAAAAGAATTTCATGAAGAAAATTATAATAATAGTAATTGCGATAGTAGTTGTGTTTGCGGTGGCATTGTTTGCGATTCCGATATTTTTTAAACAAAATTTGTTGGATGCAACCAAAGCCACAATAAATAAACAGCTTAATGCCGAAGTTCAATTTGCAGATTTTAATCTGTCGCTGTTTCAAAATTTCCCAAAAGCTACAGTTGAGTTGAAAGAAGTTCTGATTATTGGAAAAAATGAATTTCAGAACGATACTCTTTTGAATGTTTCGTTTGCGAGGGCTACAATGAGTTTGATATCTATTTTCAAAAAAAACGGAAGGAGTATTGAAGAGATTATTTTGGAAAAACCGAAGTTGAAATTGCTTGTTAAAGAATCTGGTAAGGCAAATTGGGATTTGGTAGATTCCGGCGAGCCAAAGAATATTGAATCTACAAATCAATTGGTTCAACCCGAAACTTCCGATAATTCCTTTGAACTTCAATTGGAGAAAATTAATATAAAAGATGCCTCGTTTTTGTATATCGACCAGCCGGCAAAAATTACATTTGATTTATCCGATATTAATTTTGATATTTTTGGTAAAATGTATGGTACTTCAACCGAGTTGGTAGCCGAAGGAAAAGCAGGCGATTTTACATTGAATTATGATAATGTAGATTACATTTCAAACACTTCTTTGGAGACAAAAACGGTGTTGAATGTTGATTATGAAACCATGAAAATTTCAATAGCAGAGAACGAATTATTGGTAAATAAATTGGCTTTGGAATTAACTGGGAATGTTGAAATTCCGTCGGATAGTATGTTTTTTGATTTGCAGGTTAAAACCAAAGAGTCTGATTTTGAGAATTTTCTGGCACTTGTTCCACCAGATTACGAAGAGTATTTAAAAGACGTAAAAACTTCGGGTTCTGCAATTATTTTGGGTAATTTTACAGGACTGTTTTATGAGGAAAATTACCCCGCATTTTTGCTGGAATTGGATATAAAAAATGGAAATTTTCAATATGCTGAACTGCCTGAACAAATTGAAAATATAAAAGCCGATGTTCAGATTTCGAAGGCTCAGGGGGGGCTTAATTTAACTGAAGTAATAGTTAAAGAAGCTCATGCTGAAATCAAAAACAATCCGGTTGATTTAACGCTAACAATGAATAATTTAGTAACTGATCCGTGGTTTGACGGGGCTTTTGTAGGAAAAATAAACTTTAACCATTTAAAAGATGTTTTGCCGCTTGACAGTGTAAATCTATCTGGAATTGTGGATGCAAACTTGTTTGTAAAAGGAAATTATTCGGCAATTGAAAAAGAGCAGTACGATAAAATTAAATCGGACGGAATTGTTCTGCTTGATAATTTTGTTTACGATTCACAGGATTTTACGCAACGTATTTTTGTTCCAAAAGGTCAGCTCAATTTTTCGCCCGAAAATATTATTCTGCAAGAGTTTTTTATGAGAGTAGGGCAAAGTGATTTTAATTTGTCGGGCAAAATTTCCAATTATCTCAATTACATTCTAAAGGACGGAACGTTAAAAGGCAATCTACAATTAAATTCAAATAGGATTGATTTGAATGAATTGTTACGACTTCAAGTGGCTGAAGAGAAAGATATTCCCGAATCGATACAAACAGAAAACTCTGCTAAAACTCCAATTGTGGAAGAGGAAGTTTTGGCTTTTGATATTCCCGAAAATATTGACATAACTTTTCGTTCGGATATAAAAAATGCAGTTTTCGATCGACTTCCCATTTCAAATATTAACGGGTTAATAACCGCAAAGAATGGTAAATTAATTTTGAATGGATTAAATATGCAAATGTTGGAGGGGGAGTTGAATGTAAATGGTTCGTACAAAAATACTCCGCAAAACCAGCCGCTTATCGACTTTGGAATAGATATTATTAGTTTCGATATTCCAACCGCTTACCGCTCTTTATCAGGAATTCGGCAAATGTTGCCGGTGGCTGGCAATAGTCAGGGGAAATTGAATTCTACATTTAATATGAAAGGACAGTTGAGTCCGGGATATAAATTAATTGCTTCGTCGATTGATGGAAGTGGTCTGTTTAGTATAAGTAATCTTCATATTGCCGATTCCCAAATTTTTAATCAGTTAAATGGAATTTTAAAGGCAGAGAAATTAAAAAATGTGAGCATTGAGGATTTTAAAGCAAACTTTGAAATGGAAAATGGCAACATCGATTTGAAACCTTTTACCACAAAAGTTGCCGGACAGGAAACTACCGTTTTAGGAACACTGTCGGCTGAAAATCTGTTGAATATGCGACTCGATTTTAAAGTGAACCGCGATGCTTTTGGCTCCGACATTCAAAATATTCTGAGTGTACTTCCCGGAAATGAAAAGATTAAAATTTTACCTGCGGGAGTATTAATTAGTGGTCCGGTTGGAAATCCAGAAGTTAAGATGGATTTGTCTGAAACACGTAAAACAATTACTAATGCTACAAAAGACGATTTGAAAAAATCGTTGAATAAATTAGGAGAAGGTTTGCTAAAACTCTTTGAGAAGTAAGTTTTTTTGAGTTTTAATTCTTTTATTTTTCATAATCAAAATATTGACTGGTAAAACGGTTACTTTTTTCTACATTTGTTTTTTCAAAAAAACCAGTTTTCATATTGATTTCTTATGCAAAATAAAGTTGTAGTTATTACTGGTGCTTCCTCTGGTATTGGAAAAGCATTGGCAGAAAAATATGCTGCTGAAGGTTGGGATTTGGTTCTGGCAGCTCGTCGAATTGAACGCTTGCAAGAGTT
>CAYZBC010000080.1:0-18043 GCA_964476535.1 uncultured Maribellus sp. | reverse complement strand
ATTATTGAAGTTTAACATTGATCAATTAGCAGGATTTAAATTTTTTAAATTTGAGATAGTAAAAAAAAATATAATGATGCAAAGAATATTTTTCCAGACGATGATAATTCTTTCTGTTCTGTTTGTACAATGTTCAAACTCCCAAAAGGGAAGCACTGTACAACAGGCATCCAAACCCAATATTCTCCTCATCAATATCGACGACATGGGATGGCGCGATGTGGGTTTTATGGGTTCGGAATATTACGAAACACCAAATATTGATGCGCTCGCGGCCGAAGGAATGATCTTTACGAATGCATACGCTGCAGCTTCAAATTGTGCGCCAAGCAGGGCTTGTATGATGAGCGGACAGTGGACTCCCCGCCATGGAATTTATACAGTTGCTAATCCAGATCGGGGGAAAAGTAAAGACCGAAAACTCATTCCAACCGTGAATAATGAGTACATGCCCGATGATAACATTCTAATTCCGGAAGCACTAAAAAAGGCTGGTTATATTACCTGCCACGCCGGGAAATGGCATTTAACCGATAATCCGCTTTTATGTGGTTTCGATATAAATATTGGAGGGAGCCATGCCGGACACCCGGGAAGTTACTACCCTCCGTACAAAAATGTTGCGTTGGATCCTCCTTCAGATGAATATTATCTTACCAACCTGATCATGGATAAAACGCTGGAATTTGTAGAATCGACAAATGAAAATCCTTTCTTTTTATACTATTCGCCTTACGCCGTTCACACTCCCATAAATCCGGTAAAAGATTTGCTCGCAAAATACGAAAAAAAGCCCGAATGGAATGGACAAAATAATGCCAAATATGCCACCATGGTAGAGAATGTGGATATTCAGATTGGTCGTTTGATTGCACTTTTAAAAAAATCGGGGAAACTGGAAAATACATTCATTTTGTTTATTTCCGACAACGGCGGGCATTATAAAATTACCAAACAATGGCCGCTTCGTGCAGGAAAAGGCTCCTACTACGAAGGGGGAATCCGCGAGCCGATGTTTGTACGTTGGCCGGGAAAAATTAAACCGGGAAGTAAAACGGATGTGCCGGTTACCAATCTCGATTTTTACCCCACTCTTTTAGAAGTTGCTGGAGTTGAGAAACAAAAGGAAAAGGTTTTGGATGGAAATAGTATTTTGCCGATTTTAACCGGGAAAGAAAAACTTGGGCAACGTCCTCTTTTTTGGCATTTTCCCATTTATCTGGAAGCCTACGTTAAAAAGGATACAACAACACAAGATCCGGTTTTCCGAACGCGTCCAGGTTCTGCAATCCGTTTCGGCGACTGGAAACTCATTCAGTATTTTGAAAATAACGACCTTGAATTATATAACTTGAAAGAGGATATTGGCGAGAAAAATAATTTGGCTGAAACGAAAAGAGAGAAATTGAACGAACTCTTGGGAATATTGGACATTTGGAGAGATGAAACTTGTGCTCCAATTCCAAGTGAATTGAATCAGGAATACCAATTCCATTAATTCAACAAAACATTCTGGATTTATTTTAGTATTTCATTTCTAAAAATTGTAATTTCAAATAGTTGAATAATTAATCGAATAATTTAAACCTAAGCTGATGATAAAATTCGTAAAAATTTTATTTGTAATTGTGGTAATGGCAGCGATTTTCTGTTTTCCATCTTTTGGACAAAATGTATTAAAAGCTGAAAAGGCCAATAAAAGGCCAAATGTTGTAATCATTCTCGCAGATGATCAAGGGAATGCGGATGCGGGTTATCAGAGAATCCCGGCTGAAGTTTCTACCCCGGCAATCGACAAACTAGCCGCTGCGGGAGTAGTATTTACAAATGGTTATGCAAGTGCTTTTGTTTGCGCTCCCACCAGAGCAGGTTTATTAACCGGGCGTTATCAGCAACGATTTGGTTTTTACACGGCCGCTGATTCCAGACAAGGAATGCCACTCACCGAGACTACGATAGCTGAACTACTTCACAAAGAAGGTTATAGTACAGGTGTTTTTGGGAAATGGCATTTGGGATTAACTAAACCTTTTCACCCAATAAGCAGGGGATTTGATGAATTTTATGGTTTTCTGGGGCACGGAGCACACGATTATTTCGACCTAACCTGCAACGAAAATACCGATGATTTTCATCAATGTATTTACCGTGATTATGAAATGATAAATGATACCGGATATCTGACGGATAATCTGGCGAGAGAAGCCTGTTCGTTTATTAAGAATCAATCGAAAAAAGAGAATCCTTTCTTTTTGTACCTCCCGTTTAATGCGGTGCATTTTCCGCTTCAGGCGCCAGAGGCAGACATCAAAAAGTTTAATACAGGCAATAAAGATCGCGATATTATGCTGGCCATGTTGCATCGAATGGATATTGCAATTGGAGAAGTTATAAAGTCATTAAAAGATGAGGGAGTATATGAAAATACTTTAATTTTTTATTTCTCGGATAATGGAGGTGCTAAAAAGGTTTCAGCAAATAATTTACCGTTTAGAGATTACAAACAAAGTGTTTATGAAGGTGGATTGAGGGTGCCATTTGTTATTAGCTGGCCTAAAATATTGAAACCATCGGTTTGTGACGAACCGATAATTTCGTTCGATATTTTTCCGACAATTTGTGCTGCATTAGACATTGAACTTCCTGCAAATAGAATTTACGATGGTAAAAATGTTTTTCCTGCAATTCAGGGAGAGTTAAAAGATCCTTTGCATTCTGAACTTTTTTGGGATGGAAACAATAATAAATGGGCAATTCGAATGGGTACTTGGAAGTTGGTTTCTCCGCGTCCTGCGTCCTTTGAACTTTACAATCTTGAAGATGATCAAGGAGAGAAAAATGATCTTGCTAAACAATATCCTGAAAAGGTCGATATAATGAAAGAAAAATACACAAAATGGCGAAATGAAATGGCCACCCCAATGGGTGAAAGAAAGGAGATCTTAGAATAGAATTGAAATGACAGTTATTCAATGAACTGAATATATATTTCAATCATTTAAATTCACTTTTTGTATTTTTTTGGAAACATTTAATATTGAATCATGAATCGAATAATAATATTGACTGTTTTCCTTTTTGAATTTTCATCAATAACTTTTTCGCAGGTGGATAAAAATCCAAATGGGCTGAGTTTGTCGAAGCTAAACTTTATTCGAATAGTTGCGGACGATTTAGGTTTTGCGATCTTAGTTTAAATGGAAGCAAATTTTTTTTCACCAAACATTCTTTCCCTCGTACATTTGCAGCTCAAAATTATATGATTAGTTTTAAAGAATTTTCTAGCCAATAAAACCCTGCTGAAAATTAAAATAAGTAGTAAAAAACGGATTATTTGCGATTTAGCAGATTATAAGAATCTGGCTAAGGACAAACAAGTAAGTGAACAAGTTTGATCTAAATGAGTCCAAAAAAAATTAATTTTTATTGAAAAGTTATTTTACATTTGACAGGTTTATTTTGAAAATATTTGGGAGCTTTTAAAATTACAATAGTGCCTTTACCAACTAAAAATTATATTATGAATCTAAAAAAGGTTCACGTTTTTCTTTTGCTTTTAATTGTGACTTCGTCTTTCTTTAGCTTTAATGTTTTAGGACAAAGAGAAGTAGATCTCAGCCAATTCTCAGCCGCTTATTTCGATTCGATTAGAACAATGACCAATGATACCTCCAACGTAAATTTTACTATTAATGCTTACCGTCTCAACGAATTAGATAAAGTTGTGATTGATGGCAAATTAAACGAACGGGCATGGAAAAATGCTGAACATAAAGGCGAGCTGCTGGAAAAAGAACCGTATCCTCTAATCCCCATGAGTGAAGAAACTGAATTTGCTATTTTGTACGACAATGAAAATCTTTACATTGGGGTTTGGTGTTGGGATTCTGAGCCGCTTAAAATTATTCAACGAATAGCACCAAGAGGAACTTCAGGTCCCGATCATCTCATGTTATTTCTTGATAGTTTTAACGATAAAAGAACGGGGTATAAATTTATGGTTACACCTACGGGCGTGCAAGGTGATGAGCTTCGGTATGATGATGTAAAACGCGATAACAATTGGAATGGAATATGGTATTCCGAAGGGTCGGTTGATGAAAATGGTTGGTATTCCGAAGTTAAAATCCCTTTCTTCAATTTAAGATACTCCAGCAAAGATGAGCAAACCTGGGGTTTTAATATTATGAGAACCATGTCGAGAGAGGCTGCACGGGGGCAATGGAAACCTCATTTACCAGAATGGGATAATACAACCCGCATGTCTCAATTAGGGCAAATTAAAAATATCCATAATATTAGCTCCGGGAGAACTTTTGAAGTTAGGCCTTATGGAACAGTTAGTTCTACAGAAACATTGAACGTTTCACCTTTCAGAAGTTTTAATTTTGGAGGAGATGTTCGTTATAGTCCAACACCAAATATTACAGCAGATTTTACTTTTAATCCTGATTTTGCTCAGGTAGATGCCGATGTTTTCGAAATCAATCTGACTCGGTTTCCGACTCGTTTCAAGGAACTCCGCCCATTTTTTACCGAGCGGATTAATGTCTTTAATACTCCCTTAGAGTTATTTTACAGCCGGCGGATTGGTGCGAGTAGTGATATTATTGGAGGTGCAAAAATGACGGGAAAGTTAAAACATGGGTTTGAAATTGGGGTGATTGGCAACCTGACCGGAGAATCTGTTTTTTCCAGTTCGCTGGAAAATGTTGAAAAAGCTTCATTTGGTGTAATGCGAGTCAAAAAAGATATTTTAGGTTCCAGCAGTATTGGAATTTTGGCCGCCACTAAAGAAGAGGGTGACAATTTTAACAGAATTGTTGGTATAGATGGAAGTTTTATGCTTAATGACAACGATATCGTTGATTTCCAAATCGCTTCAGGGCAAACTGAAATGGAATACGATCAGAATATGGCATATATTTTCTCTTACACCCGAACGGGTGATTTATGGGGGATGAACTTCAATTTAGAAAGAGTGGAGCCTGCCTTTGAAATTAATAGAATAGGTTACATTCAAAAAGAACCGAATCGTGGCTGGAATAAAGGAACTGGCATATTTCGGATAAGTCCGCGGATTAATAAACACAATATTCGCCGAATAATAGCAAACTTTGAATACGATTACAATAGGGATTTATTTACAACGCGTTACATTAACAGGTGGTTGGAAATATCTCCTGACTTTTCCCCTGATGAATCCTTCGGAACGGTTACTCAAAACAACAGTGGTGAACGGGAAATTAGCGGCGGAATTCGTGAGGCAAATAATTTCCAAACTGGTGGAGATTTAACAATTGAAATGATAAATGAGATGTCGGTTTCAACAGAATTTAAATACTTTTCTGCCACTGAGTTAACCGGTAATTATACAGGTAGCCTTTTCAATTTGAATTATGCAACCAGGCCGCTTAGCAAAGGTGCTAAATTTGCGGGAGTATTCTCAGCAACGGGCGGAACTTTTTATAATTTCGGACAAAAGTACGTGAGTACTCAAAAAGGGATTTCTGTGGATGGACAAGGCAACTTGCTCCGTAATTTTTTAACCACATTACAAGGCGGTTTCACCAAAACATACAATCCTGAAAGTGTAAACGATGGCAGATATTTTAAATTATCATCCAATTCAACCTGGATGTTCACAAAAGACTTTTATATCCGCTTGCATGCCCAGGGAATTTTTGGAACAACGTATTTTAATCAAAAAGAAATTTATAACGACTATTTGCTTAGCCTCCTGCTAAGTTGGGAATATCGCCCGGGTAGTTTCCTTTACTTAGCCTACAACGAAAGTCGTTTCGATGCAACCAGCCCTTTAAATACGAATCGTTTCAATTTAAATAACCGCACCCTTATTCTTAAAATATCTTATTTCTTTAGTGTCTGATTTTTAGTTTAAAACTGAGAAATATAAACTTTAGCCATTAACGATTTTAAGAGAGAACCGTTCTTTATTTGTTGAAAAATAGAAAGAACGGATCTTTTTGTTATGCTTAACTGCAACTGTTATTTAAAAATTTTTCTTTTAGACTTTTCATAGTACTTTTGCACCTCATTTTATATGGTAATTTTTCAAAAAGAGAAACATGGAAATTCCGAGCAAATATAACCCCGCCGAAGTTGAAGATAAGTGGTATAAATACTGGATGGACAATAAATATTTTCATTCAACACCCAATGAGCGTGAGCCTTACACCATTGTAATTCCGCCTCCAAATGTAACAGGAGTGTTACACATGGGGCACATGCTTAACAATACCATTCAAGATATTTTGGTGCGCCGCGCCCGAATGACCGGTAAAAATGCTTGCTGGGTTCCCGGCACCGACCACGCATCAATTGCCACCGAAGCAAAAGTGGTGAATAAATTAAACGCTGAAGGAATTGATAAATATGATCTGTCCCGTGATGAATTTCTAAAACATGCCTGGAACTGGACCGATAAACATGGCGGAATTATTCTGGAACAGCTTAAAAAATTGGGTGCTTCGTGTGACTGGGATCGTACTGCTTTTACCATGGACAAAGTACGTAGCGAATCGGTGATAAAAGTTTTTGTTGACCTGTTTAACAAAGGATTGGTTTACCGCGGTGTACGAATGGTAAATTGGGATCCTTCTGCAAAAACAGCTCTCTCCGACGAAGAGGTGATTCATAAAGAAGTTAAATCGAAACTTTACTATTTAAAATATAAAATAGAGGAAGCCCCCTCTGACTCCTCCGATGGGGAGGAAAAGAAGCCTCTTTATAAATCTGCTCGTAAATCGGAATATGAGCTATTAAAGAAGAATGCAAAAGAATTACGCCGCTTTTCTACTGAAGCCGAAAGTGTATTATGGGAAATGGTGCGTGCAACTAAAATGGGGGAGAAATTTAGAAGGCAACATATTATAAATAATATTATTGTAGATTTTGTTTGTCTATCAAAGAAACTTGTTGTGGAAGTTGATGGTGGATATCACAATAACCCTGAAAGTCAAAAATTGGACATAATTAAAACTGATATTCTAAATGAATTAGGTTATAAAGTTATTCGATTTACAAATGAAGAAGTATTAGCAAGTATTGATACGGTTTTGCAATCCATCCAGGACGTTCTTAACTCTCCCCCCTCGGGGGAGTTGGAGGGGGCTTTCATTACCATTGCAACAACCCGTCCGGAAACCATTTTAGGTGATACCGCAGTTTGTGTTAATCCGGCTGACGAACGTTTTACTCATTTAAAAGGGAAACGAGTTTTGGTCCCGCTGATTAATCGTTCAATTCCTGTTATTGAAGACGATTATGTTGACATGGAATTTGGTACCGGTTGTCTAAAAATTACTCCGGCACACGATATTAATGATTATGAAATAGGAATGCGCCATAATTTGGCATCCATCGATATTTTTAACGACGATGGAACATTGAGCGAAAAAGCTGAAATTTACATCGGGGAAGACCGTTTTGATGTTCGGGATAAAATTGTTCAGGAACTGGAAAAAGCTGGTAACCTCGCAAAAATTGAAGATTACACGAATAAAGTAGGTTTCTCTGAAAGAACAAACGTTATCATCGAACCAAAACTTTCGGCACAGTGGTTTCTGAAAATGGAAGAACTGGTTAAACCGGCTCTGGAAAATGTGATGAACGATACCATTCAGTTTCATCCACCGAAATTCAAAAATATTTACCGTCACTGGATGGGTAACATCAAAGATTGGTGTATTAGCCGCCAGTTGTGGTGGGGCCACCAAATACCGGTTTACTATCTGCCCGACGGAACTTTTGTTTCTGCAGAAACAGTTGAAACAGCTTTGGAATTGGCAAAAGAAAAATCGGGGAATAGTAATTTAACCGCTGCCGATTTAAAACAAGACGAAGATGCGTTAGACACCTGGTTTTCCAGCTGGTTGTGGCCAATTTCTGTTTTCGACGGAATTAACCATCCTGAGAACGAAGAGGTAAATTATTATTATCCATCGTCTGACCTGGTAACTGCACCCGATATTATTTTCTTTTGGGTGGCCCGAATGATTATTTCAGGATACGAATACCGCGATACTTTTCCATTCAAAAATGTATATTTTACCGGAATGGTGCGCGACGAACAGCGAAGAAAAATGTCGAAATCGTTGGGAAATTCTCCCGACCCGCTAGATTTAATCACAAAATATGGCGCCGACGGCGTACGTGTAGGAATGTTGCTTTGCTCGCCAGCAGGAGGCGATTTACTTTATGATGATGGAATGCCACAACAGGGAGCAGGGTTTTCAACCAAAATATGGAATGCTTTCCGATTGGTAAAAAACTGGGAAGTTTCAAACGATATTGAACAACCTGAACATTCAAAACTTGCTATAGAATGGTTTCAGAATAAATTAAGTGAAGTGGTTGAAACACTGGATTCGCAATTCGATCAATTTCGTATTTCGGAAGCGTTAATGACCGTTTATACCACCGTGCGCGATGAATTTTCGGGTTGGTTATTGGAGATGGTAAAACCACCTTACCAAAAACCTATCGACGCAAAAACGTACAGCGATTTGGTTGAATTGTTCGACCAAATGTTGCGTTTGATGCACCCGTTTATGCCATTTATAACCGAAGAAATTTGGCAATTACTTTCGGATAGAAAAGCAGGTGAAAGTATTATGATTAGCCAACTTCCAAAAGTTAAAAAGTACGATTCAGAATTTCTTTCTACATTTGAAGATGTAAAAGAAGCCGTTTCTGGAATTCGTAAAATCAGGAAAGAGAAAAATATTGCTTTTAAAGATGCGATTGAATTTTCTGTTCAAAAAGGTGATAAAGGTTTCGATTTTGTATTCAATAGTATTTTAATAAAATTGGGAAATCTTTCGAAACTGGATTTAGTGGAAGAAGAGGTAAAAGATGCGGCATCGTTCCGGGTAAAATCAACCAATTTTTATATTCCTTTAGATGGTTTTATTGATGTGAAAGAAGAGTTGAAAAAAATGGAAGAGGAGCTAAAATATACCAAAGGTTTTCTAAATTCAGTTGCAAAAAAATTGAGTAACGAAAGGTTTGTAAACAATGCGCCTGAAGCAGTTATTGCCAAAGAAAAAGCAAAACAAGCTGATGCTGAATCGAAAATAAAAGTTTTGGAAGAGCGAATAACTTCGATGAAATAGGAATGTTATTTTGAACGCAGTGAGAAATCTGTTACAACAAAGAAGTAACGTAACGGATTTCTCAGTATTTCCTTCATCGAAATGACTTTTTTAAACACTTTTCTCTCCCCTTAATTCTTGTTAAATGTTCAGTTAAATTGTGTTATATCCTCATCTAAACAAATCTTTTGCATATTTTTGGGATTCGATAAATTTATGAATGAGTTTATTTAAAACAATACTAATCCTTTTTTCTGTTACCATCTGTTTTTCTGCAATCGCACAAGTGGATTCTGATGAGGTTGACCCGATGTTAATTAATTTCAGGGCTCAGGTTATCAGTGCTGCCGACAGTTCAGCCGTTCCTTATGCAAACATTATAAATAATCGTACACACAGCGGAACAATAACAAATGGTGAAGGTTTCTTTTTTCTGGAAATGCTTAACATCGACAGTTTGGCAATTTCATCGGTTGGCTATGAAAAATCGGTATTAAAAATTCCACGGAATTATAGCGAATACGATGTGTTTATTTTTATTATGAACCCCATGAATTACGCAGTTGGTGAGGTTGAAGTGAAAGGTGAAAGACAAAAAGTTGATTTGGGACTTGAAACTGGTACTCCAATTAATCTTGCCCCCGAGTTACGTGGCGACGCTTTTAACGAAGCTCCTCCAATTTTAGCTGCTTTTTTTAACCCAATTTCGTACTGGCAATATTATTTAAGTAAAAAAGAAAAACGTAAACGTGATGTTCGCGATGCTATGGTGTTGGAGAAAAACTGGGAGTTGCATTCGAAAAACTACAACAAAGAAAAAGTGATGATGTTAACCGGATTAAAAGAAATAGAAACCGATACTTTTATGATGTGGTTCAACGGACAAAATGTATTGCGATATACTGCCACTGAATATGAAATACGAGCTTCAATTATAGAATATTACCAATTGTATAAGTTTGAGAAAGCGATGAAAAAATAAACCCTTAACAAGTTTGCTTCTGTTAAGGGTTTAAATTATGGATTTTATTCCACAAATTTATATCCGATTCCTTTTAAGGTTTTAATGTGGTCGTTTCCAATTTTTTCGCGTAATTTACGAATGTGCACGTCTATTGTTCTGTCGCCAACCACTACATTTACACCCCAAACCGAGGAGTAAATTTCTTCACGGGTAAAAACTTTTCCCGGTTTCGAAACCAACAACGAAAGCAATTCAAACTCTTTTCGAGGAAGTACCATTTCAACATCATCGATGCGAATAAGATACCTCTCTTTATCAATTACAAGATTTCCAACGCTTACCGTATTTGTGTCTTCAATTACAACAGGAATTGCATTATCGCCAGTCCTTTTCAACAAGGCTTTCACGCGGCTTACCAAAACTTTAGGGCGGACAGGTTTTGTAATGTAATCATCGGCTCCTGCTTCGAAACCTGCAATTTGCGAGTAATCTTCACCTCGGGCAGTTAAAAATGCAATTACAGTATTGTTTAATGTAGGAATTTTCCGCAACTCCTCGCATGCTACAATTCCATCCATTTCAGGCATCATAACATCCAGGATAATTAAGTGAGGAGTTTTCTTCTCAGCCACTTTTAAAGCTTCAATACCATTTTTAGCGGTATATACTATGTATCCTTCTTTTTCAAGGTTGTAACTTAGGAATTCTAAAATATCCAACTCGTCGTCAACCAATAATACTTTGAATTTCTCTTCACTCATGTTTTAAAAAATCTGGTAAATATAAACGTTGAAAATTAAAGATGTATACGATTCCTTAAAGTTTCCAATACTACAAAGTTATGCTATTATTTGGCTTTTTCAAGTGTAAAGTTAAAGGTGGTCCCTTTGTCAACCACACTTCGTACATTAATCGACTGATTATGGGCTTCAATAATATGTTTTACAATCGAAAGTCCAAGCCCGGTTCCTCCCTGTTCTCGAGACCTGGATTTATCAACGCGGAAAAAACGTTCAAATATTCGCGGTAAATCTTTTTTCTCAATTCCAATTCCATCATCCGATATTTCAACAATAATATTGTCGTCCATATCGTGAAACAATATATTTACATGGCCTTTCTTTTTTCCATATTTAATTGCATTTATGGTGAGGTTGGTTAGCACCTCGAGAATTCTTTTTTTATCGGCTTTTATATAAATAGGTTTCTCTGGCCGATCAACAATTTGGATTTTAATTTTCCGTTCGGCGGCCTGCAAATGCTCCATTTCAATCACTTCTTCCACCATTTTTACAATGTCAACCTTAATCAGATTTAACTTTAATTCACCCGACTCAAGTTTTGTAATCGACTCCAAATCTTCTACAATCGACACCATCCGATCTATACTTTTTTCGGTTCTTGATAAGTAAAGATGATTGATTTTTGGATCGTCCATTCCACCTTCTAAAAGTGTTAGAACGTAACCCTGAATATTAAAAATAGGTGTTTTTAATTCGTGCGAAACATTGCCAACAAAATCTTTACGATAGCGTTCCAAGTCTTTTAATCTTTCAATTTCTTTTAGCTGAGTTTTAGCCCATTCTTCAACTTCATATTTAACATTGTGAAGTAAACTGTTCGAATCCAACGATTTCTCTTTCATCTTTTTACCGCTCAATGGCAAATCCCTTATCGTGTTATAGATGGGTCTGACTTTTTCAATGATGTATTTTTTTATTAAGTATGAAATGGAAAAATAGGAAGCCAGGAAAAACAACAATGTTGACAGAACAAATACAGCAATATTATCACCGTATGTGTATGCCAAAATCATAAAAAATAGCGCAAGAATGGTTAAAACAATCGATACAATAGTCGACAAAAACACAGATGAATAAATTCTCATAATAAATTAAAATTTCAACAAAAGTATGAAATTTATCCTACTTGGAGATTAACAGTAATTTCACGGTTACTTAATATTTTTTTAATGTTGCATTGGTGTATAAGTTATTACTTAGCTTTTATATTTGCCGCCCGTAATTAATTATTAAATAATGGAAAATTTTTACATTATTCTTGTTGTTGTACTGTTCGCTCTGGCAATGTCCGATTTAATTGTTGGAGTAAGTAATGACGCTGTTAATTTCCTTAATTCTGCGATTGGATCCAAGGCTGCTCCAAAGTGGGTAATCTTTTTAATGGCTAGTTTGGGCGTATTAATCGGCGCCACTTTTTCAAACGGAATGATGGAAGTAGCCCGAAAAGGAATCTTTCATCCCGACATGTTTTATTTCTCCGAGATTATGATAATTTTTCTGGCAGTAATGATAACTGATGTTATTCTGTTGGACATGTTTAACACTTTTGGGATGCCAACATCAACAACTGTTTCCATTGTTTTTGAACTATTGGGAGCAGCGGTTGCAGTATCGATTGTTAAAATTAAAAGTGCCGGCGACTCTGTTGTTATGGAATTAGCCAATTACATTAACTCGGAAAAGGCACTGGCCATTATAACGGGAATACTACTCTCGGTTGTAATTGCCTTCACGGTTGGGGCAATTGTTCAATATATTACCCGGTTAATTTTTACGTTTAATTACAAACAACCAATGAAATATTTTGGTTCTGCTTTTGGTGGGCTGGCAATTACAGCAATTACCTATTTCATTTTTATTAAAGGAATGAAAGGTTCATCGTTTGCCGACATTGAAATGGGTAGTGGCGAAACTTTGCAAGAATGGTTCAATCAAAACTCAGGGCTTGTATTATTATATAGTTTTATATTTTGGGTTGTGCTCATTCAACTTTTAAAATGGGTATTCAATATTAAAATATTGAAGATTGTTGTTTTAGCAGGAACATTTGCATTAGCCATGGCATTTGCCGGCAACGACTTGGTAAATTTTATTGGAGTTCCATTGGCAGGTTTCAGTGCGTTTAAAGCATGGGCAGCTGCAGGTGCCACTGGTGCCGACTCTTTCTCGATGGAAATGTTAGCTGGGAAAGTGGGTACGTCCACTTACATGTTGCTTGTTGCCGGGTTAATAATGATTATTACTTTGATTTTGTCTAAAAAAGCCAAAAGTGTAATTGCAACTTCTCTTGATTTATCGAGGCAAGATGAAGGATCAGAACGATTTGGCTCTTCTTTTGGTGCACGAATGTTAGTGCGGGGAGCAACAAATTTCAACAAAAAACTTGTTAGAATTTTGCCTGGTTCGTTGGCAAATGGAATTCAATCTCGCTTTGTTCCAATTGTTCAGGATAAAAAAAATGATCCTGATACAGCTTCTTTTGACAAAATTCGCGCATCGGTAAATTTGGTAGTTGCAAGTATTCTTATTGCAATAGGAACATCTTTAAAACTTCCACTTTCAACAACTTATGTAACATTTATGGTTGCCATGGGCACATCGCTATCCGACCGTGCATGGGATCGAGAAAGTGCTGTTTATCGGGTTTCAGGAGTTTTTGCAGTAATAGGAGGATGGTTTTTAACGGCGTTAATTGCTTTTACGGTATCGGGTATAATTGCCTTAATTATTTCGGTTAGTGGCAATTTTATGATTTTTGTATTTGTCGTTGTTGCCATATTCATGGTAATTAGAACGCACTTTTTTCTTAAAAAACGGGCTTCCAAAAAATCTGCTGAAGAAGAAGATATGGTAAAAGAAGAAGATGCTTTTGAAGAAATTATTGCAAAAAGCTCTAAACAAGTTGTTAGAGCGATTGTTTTAACCAATCAGATTGTTTCTTTGGGACTGGAAAATTTCTTAAAAGAAGACCGAAATGGATTAAAAAAAGTGGAAGATACCAGCCGGACATTCTCGCAAAAAACGAAAAAGAATAAAGACAAAGCTTTTTCCGTTGTTCAAAAATTAACTGAAGGTGCTATGGAAACTAGCCATTATTATGTTCAAATGATGGAGCACAAAAGAGAAATGGCGCATGCAGTTCATTTTATGCTAAGCCCAATGGTTGAGCATATTGAAAATAACCATAAACCATTTAATAAAGAACAAGATTTAGAGTTAACTAATTTAGCCGTGCAAATTGATAATTTCTATAATTATGTGTTGCACTCGGTTAAAGAGGAAAATTTTGATGAACTGGACAATATGATTTCCGAAAGAGACAGGATTTTAGTATTGTTAAATCAGAGTGAAAAGAATCAGATTAAACGAATTAAAAATAAAGAAGTAAATACACGCAATTCACAACTGTTTTTCAAAATTAATTCTGAACTGGAGAGTTTACTTTTACATACAGTTAACCTAGTTAAGTCGCAACGCGATTTTATTACATTTACCAGAAGTACGAAATAGACTTCATATTAGAATTATAAAATTTTAGAAAGCCGGGTAAATTACCCGACTTTTTTTATTGGTGCATTTTTATTACTTCAATGCCTTACCTCACAGATTCCTCATGTTTATTTTTTTAAGGTAATTTACTCTTGGAGATTTAATCGTTTTGTAACATTTTAGTGACTTCGGTGTAATTCGATCCTCACACTTTTGCAATAAAAGTTATTAAAATTCAATCTTAGGTAAAATGAAAAAAATGTTTTTATTATTATTGTTATTGTTACAAAGTATAGTAACAATAGGATTTAGTCAAAATTCAGAAACCGAATTCAAACCAAATGGCAAGCCTCTCGCTTTGATTTTCACAAATTATCATACCCGCTTCTCGGATGGAGAAACAAAGCCAGAATTTTAAATTACCAGAGCTTATCTTGGTTACGAGTACTATTTTAGTAAAGAATGGTATGCTAAAGTTATTATGGATGTTGGGAATCCACAGGCAGGAGGTCACGAAATGGCAGTTTACCTTAAAAATGCCTGCGTACAATATAAAAAGGATAAATTTACAACCTCATTTGGAATAATCTCCACGACACAATTTAAAATATCCGAAAAAATATGGGGAAATCGTTACATGATGAAATCCCATCAGGATGAGTATAAATTTAATTCAAGTGCCGACCTTGGTTTCAACCTTGATTACAAATTTGCAAACTTTATTAGTGCTGATTTTTCAGTATTAAATGGCGAAGGCTATAAAAAATTACAAGGCGACGATATTTTACGCACTGGCTTTGGAACTACAATTAAACCTGTAAAAAATATTACTGCACGTGTATTTGTCGATCAGATGGGTAAAGACATCAAACAACAATCGTTAGCTACATTACTTGCCTTTACAAATAATAAATTTGTCTTTGCGGCAGAATACAATTACCAGAAAAACATGGGAATGGTTGATGGACATAGCATCTACGGAACATCGTTTTATGCAACTAATAAAGCAACTGATAAAGTAAAAATATTTGGCCGCTTCGATTCATTAAATTCTGCAACAATATCGGGAGAAAACGAAGCCTGGCAAATAGGTACAGACGGATAATTAATTTTAGCAGGTGTTGAATTTTCGCCAATAAAGGGAGTTAAATTAACGCCAAATGTCCAGTTATGGAATCCGGCAAATAAATCAACTCCAAATACAACTTCCCTCTATTTTAATTGTGAATTGAAATTTTAATCAATATCTAGAAAACAGAAAAAATAAAAAACTTAGTATTAATAATTTTGACAGTTTTTGCCTTGAGTGCTTGCAACAGCTCTTATAGTTTCCCAGTTTGAGTTGAAAAATATACGGATGATTTTCAAAATTATATTCCAGGACTCTGATATTTAATCCAGGTCTTTTCTTTTTCCCCAAACATCACAAAACCAACACGCCAATCTTCAAAACATTCTTTGCACGATTGTCTATTCAATTGATTTCAAATTACTATTTTTACGTAAGAAACAATTTGACAGCTAAACGAAACATTATGAAAACGAATTCTTCAATCTTATTAATACTAGTACTATTTCTTTTTTCGTGCTCTAAGAATAGTAACGATATTCCACTACCCGAGCATCCACGTCCCAATTTTGAACGCTCGGTATGGCAAAATTTAAATGGTTACTGGCAATTTAAACCTGACTCGGCAAACATTGGATTTATCGAAAACTGGCAAAACGAAGCAGAGTTTTTCGACCAAAAAATACTGGTTCCTTTTTCATGGGCAAGTCCATTGAGCCAAATAAAACATCCGAAAGTAAATGTAGGTTGGTACTACCGTACCTTCGAAGTTAAAAACCCAAAAAAATGGAGTGGAAAACAGACTTATTTAAATTTTTGTGCCAGCGATTTTAATACAACGGTTTGGATAAACGGGAAAGAAATTGGCAGTCATTCCGGAGGTTACACTCCCTTTGATTTTAATATTTCCGGAACTTTAAAAAGCGGTGAAAACAAAATGGTAGTCCGTGTTGAAGACGAGGAATTACAAAACCGTCCTTCCGGCAAACAGTATTACGGCAATGCAAAAGGAATTTGGCAAACTGTTTATTTGGAAGCCCGTTCAGAAAACTATATCTCTTTTATTCATTTTACTCCCAACATCGATAAAAAAGAAGTTGCTGTAAAAATTAAGTTTGAAAATGAGACAAAAAGTACTGCAGAATTTGTTTTATCCGGCGCAGGTATAGATTTTAAAAAACAAATTCAATCGAATGTTTTAATCGCAAAATTTACCATTCCCATCGAAAACATGAAACTCTGGGATTTGGATAATCCGTTTTTGTATGAAGTAAAAGCTTCGGTTTATGGTGAAAATATAAACGACGAAATTTCAACTTACTTTGGGATGCGTAAAATTTCAGCGGTAGAAATTCCTGGAAAAGATTTTAAATATATTGCATTAAACAACAAACCACTTTACATGAAACTTTCGCTTGACCAAAGTTATCATCCCGAAGGTTTTTACACATTTCCTTCCGATAAATTTATGAAAGAAGAAATTCAACGGGCAAAAGATTTGGGATTAAATGGTTTACGAATTCATATTAAAGCCGAAATTCCACGCAAACTGTATTGGGCTGATAAATTAGGATTACTCATTCAGGAAGATATTCCTAATTTTTGGGGCGAACCCGATTCTATTGCAAAAGCCAATTGGGAGCAAGTTGCGGAAGAAGAAATAGCTCGTGATTATAATTCACCTTCGATTTTTTCGTGGGTACTTTTTAACGAAACCTGGGGATTGTTTTCTAGAGATTCAATTGAGAATAAAAGAAGCTACACTGCTGAAACCCAGGATTGGGTGCGCGAATGGTATTACAAAACCAAAACAACCGACCCAACGCGTTTGGTCGAAGATAATTCGCCCTGCAACTGGGATCATGTAATAACCGATATTAATACCTGGCATCGGTATTCTCCGGCTCGCCACTGGGCAGGTTTTTTAGATATGGTTTTGGAAGAAACATATTCCGGTTCTGAATGGAATTATATTGACGGGAACAAACAAGGCAACGAACCAATGTTTAACTCGGAATGTGGTGCAGTTTGGGGTTACTCAGGCAGTACCGGCGATATCGATATTACATGGGAATACCACATTATGATGAACGAATTCAGGAAACGACCTAAAATTGCAGGTTTCCTTTTTACCGAATTTCACGATGTAATTAATGAATGGAATGGCTACTATCGTTTTGATCGTTCAAAAAAAATGTTCGGACTTGATGAACTTTGTCAGGGAATGACCATTGAAGATTTTCATAAAGATTTATATGTGATTGCCGGTGATAATTATTACCAAACATTTAACGGAGGAATAGTCGTTGATATTCCTGTTGGAATTAGCGCCGTTACAAACGATATTCCTGAAAATCTCAAAATTAAATTTTCTGTTTTTGGCTGGAACGAACTCGGTGATAAAATTGAACAAATAAATGGCAACATGCTTGCCAGCGCAGAACCATTCTCGTTTAAAAAACTTGAACCGATAAGTATTAAATTACTCAATCGAAATATGGTTATGGTTTTGGCTACCACTTTAGTTGATGGGAAAGACAAGGTGCTTCAGCGAAATTTTTTCCCTTTTAAAGTTGAAGGAGAAAAACCTGTCGATTTATTT
>CAYZBC010000079.1:7206-18228 GCA_964476535.1 uncultured Maribellus sp. | reverse complement strand
AAGTAGATAAAATAGGTATTCCTGAAAAAATTGTTTCCGGAACTACACAAATTACCAAAAGTCCCGACCGTTTGTTTATTGCCAAATTAACGGCTCAGTTTTGCGATATTTCCGGATTAATTTACGATGGATTTTCTTTTCAGGTGGGTGCCGGCGGAACCTCGCTTTCTATTGGATTGTATATACAAGATATATTGCGGGAGACCGGAAGAAAAGCCCGTTTTATTCGGGCAGGGAGTAATTTGTACGCTGTTAAAATGCTCGAAGAGGGATTAACGGATTATATTCTTGATGGCCAAACTTTCGATTTGGAAGGCGTGCGTTCCATGCGCGAAAATGCAAATCATGTAAACACCAGTCCTTTTACAAGTTATAATTACCACGGAAAAGGAAATTTTGCCCAAATGGTTGATATCGTTATTTTGGGTGCTACAGAAGTTGATCTAAACTTCAATGCCAATGTAGTAACTCATTCCGACGGATACATGTTACACGGAATTGGCGGTTGGCAAAATTGTCTTTTTTCCAAATGTGTTATACTTCCTGTTCCCTTGTTTCGCGACCGAATTCCGGTTATTGTAGATGAGGTTACAACGCTTTGTGGCCCCGGCGAGATGATTGATGTGATTGTTACCGAACGTGGAATTGCAATTAATCCAAAACGTACCGATTTACTGGAGAAAGTAAAAAATACAAATCTGCCCATTCGAACTTTAAAGGAACTAAAAGACGAAGCCGAACGAATTTGCGGAAAACCAGAAAAGCTTCTGCTTTCTGAAAATATTATCGGAGTTGTAAAATGGGTGGATGGTACAGTTATCGATTGCATCAGACAAGTAAAACAAGATGAATAAAAATAAAAGAAATAGAGTTTTTTCGTTGATTTCCAGACTTCTACTCCGCCCAGTCTAACTGTCAAAGTGAGCTTAATTGAACTGTGATTTTGTAAAAATTATAACGCAAATTTTAAAATGAAAAAACGTAATTAATTTAAACGAAAATGAAAAAACAAACCATTGTAAAGCTTCCGGGCGACGGTATTGGAAAAACCGTTTTGGAAGAATCGATTCGGGTGCTGGATGCGGCAGGTTTCAACGCAGATTATATTGAAGGCGATATTGGCTGGGAATTTTGGTGTCACGAAGGAAATCCGCTTCCCGATCGTACCATTCAGTTGATTGAAAAACATAAAGTGGCACTTTTTGGTGCTATTACATCGAAACCCAAAGATGAAGCTTTTAACGAGCTTGCGCCACCATTAAAAGAAAAAGGATTGGTTTATTCAAGCCCAATTGTAGTGTTGCGTCAGCATTTTAACCTTGACATTTGTTTGCGCCCCTGCAAAACGTACAAAGGAAATCCTTTGAATTTTATTCGCCGCGGAGCCGATGGCCGAATTGAAGAACCTGAAGTTGATGTGGCTATTTTCCGACAAAACACTGAGGGTTTGTATGGTGGAGTTGAGTGGAGTAATCCACCTAAAAAAGTCTATGAAGCTTTTAAAACGCATCCCCGTTTTATGAAAAATTTTGGCAATGTTCCGGTTGAAGAACTTTCAATCTCAACCCGAATATTTACAAAAAAAGCTACTTCACGAATTTTAAATGCAGCATTTAATTACGCTAAAAAATACGGTTACAAATCGGTGACTTTGTGCGAAAAACCAAACGTAATTCGCGAAACCTCGGGAATGATGTATAAAATGGCAATGGAAATTCAACATAATGAATTCCCCAAAATTGAATTGAGGAATACCAACATCGATGCACAAATGATGTGGCTCACAAAAAATCCCGAAAACTATGGAGTTATCGTTGCCGGAAATATGTTCGGAGATATTGTTTCCGATGGATTTGCAGGCCTAATTGGTGGACTTGGTTTTGCTTGTTCCGCGCAGGTCAATCCCGAAACCGGAATTGGAGTTTTCGAACCAACTCACGGCTCAGCACCGAAATATGCTGATTATTCGGTTTCAATAGTTAACCCAATTGCAATGATTGAGTCGGCTTGTATGATGCTCGACCACATTGATGAACAAAAAATTGCAACAAAAATCAGAAAAGCCGTTGCCGAAGTTATTTCCGAAGGGAAGGTACAAACCTACGACATGAAAAAAGTGACCGGGCGGGCTGATGTAATTGAAAGAGGTGCAGCTTCTACCCGGCAAATGGCTGATGGAATTATATCCCAATTGAAAAATTCATAAAATGTACAACGAGAATATTTATGAACTGTGGCCCGAATTGAAGTGGATTCAAAATATGGATTTACGCAATAAAACAGCAAAAACCTGGGAGCTTGCTCTGGACAGAAGCGTGCTTTCGGGAGATGATTTAAAACGTATTCCATTTACCTTGCTATGTGGGCCCGATTTAAAAGTTTCGTTTATGGATCACAAACGCGCGGTGGTTCACATTGCCCACGATGCCGGGAAAAAAGTGACTGAATTTTTTAAAGATGAATTGCCGGTTAATATGGATGTTTTAATAGCCGGGGCAATTTTGGCCGACGTTGGAAAACTACTCGAGTACGTTTTAGACGAAAATGGGAATGTCGTTCAGGGAGATTACGGCAAATATTTACGTCATCCGTTTTCGGGAGTTTCACTGGCTGAAGAGTGCGGTGTTCCTTCGGAAGTGTGCCATATAATCGCAACCCATGCCGGCGAAGGTGATATGGCAAAACGAACCACTGAAGCTTATCTCGTTCATCATGCCGATTTTATGACGTTTTTACCTTTCAAAGAACGTTTAAAAATAAACAGATGAAACGAACATGGCAAGGCAACTTTGACAAACAAAGAAATGATTAAAACTTTTCTTCGCGTCTCTGCGTCTTTGCGAGAAAATTTAAAAACATCAAACAAAATGACAATCATTGAAAAAATACTGGCAAACCACAGCGACAAATTAAAAATTTCTCCCGGCGAAATTGTTAATATTGAAATTGATGTTCGGCTGGCGCGAGATTTTGGAGGTGCCAATGTTGTAAAAAATATTACCGAAAATCAGTTAAGTATTTCCAATCCAAAAAAAACATGGTTTACTTTCGATTGTAATCCAACTGGGTCGGATCAGAAATATGCTGCCAACCAGCAAACCTGTCGTCTGTTTGCCAGGAATAACCAAATTGAAGTGTACGATATTAATACCGGAATCGGAACTCACCTGGCCATCGACAAAGGATTGGCGGTCCCGGGAAGTACGGTTGTGTCAACCGATTCGCACGCCAATATTTTGGGGGCAATCGGTAGTTTCGGACAAGGAATGGGCGACCAGGATATTGCAGCTGCCTGGGCAAATGGTTCGGTTTGGTTTAAAGTACCAAAATCGGTTAAAATAAATTTGGTTGGCAAACTATCTGTTGGAGTTTATGCTAAAGATGTGGTACTTGGATTGCTTCGGAAATTTGGGGCAAACTCGTTGTTGGGTTATTCTGTTGAACTGGCAGGAAAACCACTTGAAATGTTTAATCTGAGCGATCGGATTACCATTTCATCCATGGCTACCGAAATGGGAGCAATTGCGCTTTTCATTCCACCATCGAAAGAGATTATTCGTTTTTCCGAAAAACGTTCCGACAAAAAGGTTACTGCGGTTTTTGCTGATGAAGATGCAAAGTACGACCAGATTTTCGAATTTAATCTTTCTGATGTAAAACCACAAATTTCAATGCCGGGAAAACCTCACGATGTAAAAAATGTGAATGAGGTAAAAGGGATAAAAATCGATTCGTCGTTTATTGGAAGTTGCACCAACGGCAGAATTGAAGACATGCGCGTGGCGGCAAATATTCTGAAAGGAAGAAAACTGGCACCCGGTGTAATGTTGAAAATTGTTCCGGCAACGGACGAAATTTGGAAACAATGCCTCGACGAGGGAATAATAAAAACATTTAAAGAAGCCGGAGTTTTGGTAGGTAATGCAGGTTGTGCAGGTTGTGCCGCCGGGCAAATCGGTCAAAATGGTCCAGGCGAAGTTACCGTGAGTACAGGCAATCGAAATTTTACAGGCAAGCAGGGAAAGGGTGATGTTTACCTTGCCACACCCGCAACCGCAACCGCTTCTGCAATTGCCGGATACATTACAACTGAAGATTCTATTCCTGAAGTACCTTCCATTTTCGTTCAAGACAAAAAGGTTATCAATTCAACTAAAAAAACAGAATTCAAGATTGATGCACCAACAGTAATCGAAGGAAAAGTATGGATTATTGAGGAAGATAACGTTGATACCGACATGATTTTTCATAACCAGCATCTGGCAATTACCGACATTGCAGAAATGGGCAAATTCACGTTTGGAAACCTTAAAGGCTGGGAAGATTATACTGAAAAATCACAACCGGGAGATATAATAATTACAGGCAAAAATTTTGGTGCCGGAAGTTCGCGGCAGCAGGCAGTGGATTGTTTTAAATCACTAAAAAATCAGGCAATTTTGGCTGAATCGTTTGGTGCAATCTACGAGAGAAATGCAATTAATGCAGCATTCCCGGTGCTTACCTATAGCCATTTATCTGAACTTGAATTAATAAACAGAGATAAGATAACCATTAATTTGGAAACAGGATATATCCGGAATATCGGAAGCGGCAAGCAGGTTTTTGTTGAACCTTTTTCTGAAGTTCAGATGCAAATTTATAAAAATGGTGGATTGTTAAAAGGCTAAAAATGAAAGTCATGACTGGAAAAACATTTATCGAAAAAATTTTGGAAGCCAGTGAAGGTGAAATAGTATTCAGAGAACCTAACCTGGTTTTAACGCACGACAATACTTCGGCCATCGAAACCATTTTCAGAAAAATGGGCGGTGAGAAAGTTGCAGACTCAGACCAACTGCTGGTGGTGCTTGACCACAACGCACCTCCAACAAATGCAAATCTGGCCAATAAATACCAAGTGATTCGGAATTTTGTAAAGGAACAGGGAATTGAAAAATTTCATGATGCAGGCGATGGGATTTGCCACCAATTAATGGCAGATTATGCGCGCCCGGGAATGATAATTGTGGGTAGCGACAGCCACACGTGCACAGCTGGAGCATTTAATGCACTTGCCGTTGGAATCGACAGGACCGAGGCGGCTGGCATTTGGAAAACAGGTGAAACCTGGTTTAAAGTCCCTCAAACAATAAAAATTATTTTAAGCGGTGAATTGCAAAAACACGTTTCGGCTAAAGATATTGCTTTGTATATTATTGGGACAATTGGTTCCAGCGGAGCCGATTATCTTTCCATCGAATTTCATGGAAGTGGGATTAAAAATTTATCGATTGCCGACAGGATGACCATTGCAAATCTTGCCTCAGAAATGGGTGCTAAAAATGCAGCTTTCCCACCCGACAGTGTTTTAAGCATGTTTTTGGGTGAAGAAGCGCATGGAATTTGGGCGGATAAAAATGCAGCTTATTTAAAGGAATTTGAAATTGATTTGTCGGAATTGATTCCGATGATAGCAAATCCACACCACGTCGATAACGTAAATACAATTTATGAAATCGGAGAAATCTTCGTCCAGCAAGGTTTAATAGGAACTTGTACCAACGGAAGAATTGAAGATTTGCGGGTGGCTGCAAAAATTCTGAATGACAAAAAAGTTGCAAACGGGTTTCAATTATTAATTACTCCCGCATCGAAAAAAATATATTTACAAGCGATTCACGAAGGTTTAATCGAAATTTTTTTAAAGGCAGGTGCCAATGTTTTGTCTCCCTCGTGTGGACCGTGTTTGGGAACCGGGCAGGGAATTCCTGCCGACGGAGTAAATGTGGTTTCAACTGCTAACCGAAATTTTTTGGGTCGAATGGGAAATAAAAATGCCAGTATTTACCTGGCATCGCCCGAAACAGTTGCGCTCTCTGCACTTACCGGAAAACTGGAATCACCGTTTCAGGGCGAGCAAAACAAAAAATTCAGTTTTATTCAAAAAGAATCCGACACCTGCGAAATTGCTGCAAATGAAAATCGAAAGGAAAACGGTGTTTGGGATTATTCGGATATAAATAATTTGAACACCGACCAAATGTTTGCGGGTAATTTAACGTATCAGGTTAGCAGTGCGGAGCCCGAAGCAATTCTCCAGCATCTTTTTGCAGGATTCGATACGCAGTTTGCCGGCAACGTTTCTGAAAACGACATTTTGATATGCGGAGAAAATTTCGGATGTGGCAGCTCGCGCGAACATCCTGCTGTTGGACTTCGGTTTGTCGGGGTAAAAGCAATAATTGTGAAATCAGTTTCAAGGATATTTTTCCGCTCAGCAATTAATCAGGGACTGCCAATTATTGTGCTTCCCCAGGCAGTCAACGAATTCTCAAAAGGGAAATCAGTAAAAATTAATCTTGAAAAAGGAATAGTAGTAGTTGTTGAAAAAGAATTTGAATTTGCCCCGCTTCCGCCAAAACTTACACAAATTTTGCAGGCAGGCGGACTAATCAAAAGCATGAGTAACAACTAATGGAAATAAATCCATGATAAGAAAAAATATTCATAAAAATTAAAAATAACATTAGAGATGAAAAGTAAAATTGATTTTAAAACAGAGTTAAAAGAACTTGGTATTAATGTGGTGAACCAGGGAGTTTGCACCGGAACAAAATGGATAGAAACCAAGGGAAAATACATTGAATCGTTTTCTCCATCTGACGGAGAATTAATTGCCGGGGTTCAGCAGGCTACCGACGAAGATTTTAATGAAGTGATAAAAACAGCTAAAAGTGCTTTCAAAAAGTGGCGAATGGTTCCGGCACCCCAACGAGGCGAAATAGTGAGACAAATTGGATTGGAGCTGCGAAAATACAAAGAACCGCTGGGTAAATTGGTTTCTTACGAAATGGGAAAAATCTACCAGGAAGGATTGGGAGAGGTTCAGGAAATGATTGATATTTGCGATTTTGCTGTGGGTCAATCGCGCCAGTTGTACGGTTTTACCATGCACTCGGAGCGCGAAAAACATCGCATGTACGACCAATATCATCCGCTGGGAATTGTGGGAGTGGTTTCTGCATTTAATTTCCCGGTGGCAGTTTGGGCATGGAACGCAATGATTGCGTTGGTTGCCGGCGACGTGGTAGTATGGAAACCTTCGTCGAAAGTGTATTTATGCGCGGTGGCGGTTCATAATATTGTTGCCAAAGTTTTAAAAGTGAACGATGTTCCCGAAGGTGTATTAAATCTTGTGGCAGCCGATTCAAAATTGTTGGGAGATAAATTTTTTAGCGATAAAAATATTCCCTTGATTTCGTTCACAGGTTCAACAAATATTGGTAAAAAAGTGGGACGTTTGGTGGGAGAAAGACTTGGTCGTTCCATTTTGGAGTTGGGTGGAAACAATGCAATTATTATTACTCCGAACGCCGATATGGAAATGGCGCTTCGTGCAGTGAT
The DNA here is from genome assembly GCA_964476535.1 of uncultured Maribellus sp. Classification (GTDB taxonomy): domain Bacteria; phylum Bacteroidota; class Bacteroidia; order Bacteroidales; family Prolixibacteraceae; genus Draconibacterium. The sequence goes on along the minus strand of CAYZBC010000079.1, from coordinate 10,842 downwards.
TTTTGGTGCCGTTGGAACTTGCGGACAACGGTGTACTTCTACACGACGTATTATTTTACACGAATCGATTTACGAAACCTTTAAACAAAAATTGGTTGCCATTTACGAAAAACTTCCAATTGGGCACGCACTCAACCCAAAAACTTTGGTTGGGCCACTTGTTGATAAATGGGCAGTTAACGATTTTTTAAGCTCAATTGAAAAAGTAAAAAACGAAGGTGGCAAGATTCTAACTGGTGGCGATGTAATTTCGGATGAAGAACACCATTCAGGATTCTATGTAAAACCCTGCATTGCCGAAGTTGAAAACCATTATCAAATTGTTCAGGAAGAGACTTTTGCTCCGTTACTGTATCTTATTAAATACACCGATTTGGAGGAAGCCATTCGAATTCATAACGATGTTCCACAGGGATTGTCGTCGGCCATATTTTCAACAAATATGTTAGAGTCCGAAAGATTTCTCTCTCAGCAAGGTTCGGATTGTGGAATTGCAAATGTAAATATTGGAACATCGGGAGCCGAAATTGGTGGTGCTTTTGGTGGCGAAAAAGATACAGGCGGCGGGCGTGAATCGGGTTCGGATGCCTGGAAAGCATACATGCGCCGACAAACAAATACTATAAATTATGGCACTGATTTACCATTGGCACAAGGAATTGAGTTTAACGTTTAAGTAGTGTTTGCAAGGAAATCCCAATAATTTCGTTACTCTTGTTTTGAAAACAGTCGATTACGAATGTAAACTCCTTATTTTCAAAACTGCGAAAGCCTCATTCTTGGAATTTCCTTATCAAACACTTGTGAATTGTTTATGTTTTGGATTATTGGGGATGGAATCCGTATTCAACAGGATAATTCCATCATTAAGTACATATTAATTTAAAATGAAATATTCATGACAATAGAATTTGGACACACATGAGAAAGTTATCTCAATTTTTCATGTCTTGTGTCTTGATTCTTGTGTCTTGATTCTAATTTTTATAAATGAAAAATATTTTAATTTTTGGTGCAGGAAGATCAAGCAACACCTTAATTCGATACCTCGCAGAGAATGCCAACGAATTTAACTGGAAAATTAAAATTGTTGATGTACAAGTTAGTGGTAATGGAAATTCTTCGAGAATCAACTATTCCGTTTTGAATGTAAAGGATGAAATTGAAAGGGATTCAGAAGTTAAAAATACCGATCTGGTTATTTCAATGTTGCCGGCGCGGTTTCATAAATTTGTGGCACAATCGTGTGTGAAATTTTCAAAAAACTTGTTAACCGCTTCTTACGAAAGCGACGAATTAAAAACCTTCGAACCTGAAGTAAATAAAAAAGGACTTTTCTTTTTAAACGAATGTGGTCTCGATCCCGGTCTCGATCACATGTCGGCGATGAAACTGATTGATCAAATAAAAGATCAGGGATTCGAATTACATTGTTTCGAGTCGTTTACCGGCGGACTGGTAGCTCCCGAATCGGATAACAATCCATGGAATTATAAAATTAGCTGGAATCCTCGAAATGTTGTTTTGGCAGGGCAAGACGGGCCGGCAAAGTTTATCCAAAACGGAAAATTTAAATACATTCCATACAACCGCCTTTTTCGAAGAACCGAGTTGATTGATATTGATAGATTTGGAATGTTTGAAGGTTATGCTAACCGCGATTCGCTTAACTACATCAATAAATACAACTTACAGGGAATCCCGACCATTTACAGGGGAACATTGCGTCGCCCCGGATTTTGCAAGGCCTGGAATGTTTTTGTTCAGTTGGGTGCAACCGACGACTCGTATTTTCTCGAGAACATTGAAAACATGACTTATCGCGAGTTCATCAATTCATTTCTTTATTATCATTCAAGCGATTCGGTGGAGTTAAAATTATATCGATCAATGCACATCGATCAGGATTCAGATATCATCCATAAAATAAAATGGCTGGGTATTTTTGATGATACGCTCATCGGTTTAAAAAGAGCGACACCTGCTCAGGTTTTGGAACATATATTAAAACAAAAATGGCAACTTCAACCCGATGATAAAGATATGATTGTGATGTGGCACAAATTTATTTATTACGATTCAAATCAACAAAAACAAGTAAAACTCACAAGCTCGCTGGTTGTTACGGGCGAAAATAGCATACACACAGCCATGTCGAAAACGGTTGGTCTGCCATTGGCAATTGCAGCAAAATTGGTATTGAACGGAAAATTGAATTTAAAAGGGATGTACATTCCAACGCATAAAAATATTTATGAACCTGTTTTAAATGAATTAGAAAAGCACGGTATTATTTTTTCTGAAAAGGTAAACGAAGAAGTTCCCGAGCCTTGTTAACAGAATTGCTAATTCAATAACTCCAATACCGAAAGCAACGCACAGTGGTCGGATGCAATGGTGTCGCAAATCACCTTGTTTTCTATTACTTTCCACCGATTTGTTGGTCGAAAAAATACATAATCGATTTTTCGTTGTGGATTGTCAGACGAAAATGTAGACTCCGGATTATCCTTCGAAGCATCGGTCCAGAATTCATTTAGTATGGAAATAGCCTCACTTTCTGGCGTGTCGTTTAAATCGCCTGCTAAAATTGTGGGATATTTGTTGAGCACAAATATTTCGTTGATCTTTTTTGTTTGATCAATTCGATCAGGGTTATTTTTTTGGTGTTCCAGATGTGTTCCAATAAAACAAATAGTATCACCCGATTCCAATTCCACAATAACTTCCAATGCTGCACGAGGTTCGTTGTTTGGCGAGTGGGGCAATGAAACATTCCCGCTGGCAATTATGGGCATTTTGGTTAAAACTCCCTCGCCGTAACCACCACCATCAAAATTCATAGCTTTACCAAACAGTGAAGTCATTTTTGTTCGCCAACCTAATTCTGTGACCAAATCGTAATTTCTGGCTCGCTTTGTTTTAAAATCAACTTCCTGCAAGGCAACTAAATCGGGATTAGTTTCTTTTATAAGCGATGCAATTTTATCCAAATCAAAATCCCCTTTTGTTGTTGCTCCGTGTAAAATATTAAAAGTTAATACCCGCACTATTGTTTTTTCAGTTGATTCTTGTTGAGCACTGTTTGTTTTTCCTAAAAACAGAAATACAAAAAAAAATATGAGATAGATTCTTGAATTTTTCATTTTGACAAATTTGAAACGGGTTCAATATACCAATCTTATTTTTCATTCTCCTTTTTTCATTTAACTTTGATTCCATTGAAAATCCTATCTAAACCAATTGACATGAATAAAAGAATTACTTTATTTTTTAATCTTATCCTTCTTATTAGTCTAATTTCCTGTTCATCCAAAAGTCAAAACTGGACTCATTTTCGGGGTTCGAATATGAATGGTCATGCGGAAGTTAAAACGGCGCCTTTAAGCTGGAGCGACACGGAAAATGTAGTTTGGAAAGTTCCTGTGAAAGGCTTGGGTTATTCAACCCCGGTTGTTTATGAAAATCAGATTTGGTTGACATCTGCCACAGAAGATGGAACTGAATTTTTTTCGTATTGTTTCGATTTGGAAACCGGAGCGCTATTAAATGAAAATACAATTTTCAAAAGCGAGGAGCCACAACACATTCATTCAACCAATTCGTACGCAACTCCAACACCGTGTATCGAAGAGG
>CAYZBC010000079.1:0-7106 GCA_964476535.1 uncultured Maribellus sp. | reverse complement strand
CAACACATTCATTCAACCAATTCGTACGCAACTCCAACACCGTGTATCGAAGAGGGTTTTGTATATGTTAATTATGGAAATTTTGGAACAGCGTGTATTAATATCGATAATTTCGAAGTGGTTTGGAAACGCGAAGACATGCCTTGCAAACACATGCAGGGACCGGCTTCGTCGCTTATTCTTCATAAAAATATATTGATCGTTCATTTGGAAGGAACGGAAGATCCGTATGTTGCAGCTCTCAATAAAACGACCGGCGAAACCATTTGGAAAAGTGTTCGCCCCGCTGAAATTTACGATCCGTTGGAACCGGTTTTTCGCAAATCGTTTCAAACACCCATTGTTATTGAAGTGAACGGACAAGAACAGTTAATTAGTAATTCGGCTTTTATGTGTTTTGCCCACGATGTAAATACGGGCGAAGTTATTTGGACTATCGAATATGGTTTCGATTCAACAGTTAGTCAGCCACTTTTTTATGACGGATTGGTTTATGTAAATTCTGGCTGGATATTTAAAGATAACGATCCGTTTTTCACGCGTCAGTTTGCCGTTGACCCAACTGGGAAAGGTGATGTAACAAAAACTCATATTAAATGGATGTACGAAGATGAGGTTCCACAAATTCCAACGCCTGTTATTGTTGACGACAAAATGTACATGGTTCACGACCGTGGAATGGTAACTTGTTTAGACGTTAAAACTGCTGAAGTAATCTGGAAAGAAAAGTTAAAAGGTAATTTTAATGCTTCACCAATTTATGCCGCCGGGAATATCTATTTTTTCAATGTAAAAGGGGAAAACACAATTATTAAACCTGGAGACTCATTCCAAAAAGTTGCTGAAAATAAAATTAATGGAATGGTAAAAGCCATGCCCGTTTTTGTTAATGATAAAATGATTTTGCGATCGGATAAGTTTTTGTATTTGATAAAATAACGGTGAATTAATTCACCTAATTATTAGCGAACGAATTCTTTTAAATATTCACCAGTATCTCCATTTAAAAGTTTTAGTGGTGAATCCACATTATTGATGATGCTTCCGTCGGGTTTCCTAATGGCATAATTTACTCCGCCTGTGCAAAGCGATGAGATATTTTTAGTAGTAAATGCCTTAAGCGAAGAATCGTTGTCTTCGAATGGCATAAAATAATGATTGCCTTTCCACGAGTTTTCAATTATTCTCGCGGCCCATAGATTTTTATGTTCTGCATTATCCAGACAGATTTTGATAACATTAATTTCATTACCATAACTTTTTTCAAAATCATTGAGCGCAGGCAAATTCTGAATTACAGATGCTCCGGCATGTCTGGCTGACCAAAACACAAAAAATATAGGTTTATCACCATTATTGGTAACAAGCTGTTCAAATTTATTTTTGTCAAGTGTTAAGTCATCTGATGCCAAATTATATTCAGTATTGTTTAAGCCATTATCCAAAAGGCTTTTAAAATTATTCACCCAATCAATGTATTTCTTATGCGTACACCTGTCTCTAAAAAAATCGTATGCTTCTTCAGAAGCATCACCCAAATACATAATAAAAGGTATCGATCCTGCCACAAACATATTGTACACATCATCGTTAAAGGTTGCTTTTGTAAAGCCAATTTTCCATTCCCAAAACTCGCGGGTTTCAAGAAATGAGTTGCAATTGGCAGGGCTAATTTTTACTCTTGAATTTTGAAGATGCTTTAGATACCCCAGTTTCTGAATGTCTTCCAGGCCATTTTCAAACCTCCAATTATTCAGGTTTGTAATTTTTTTATATTCCTGAATATTGAAATCTGCAAAAAGTTCCCCATTAAAATCAAACTGAACGTTGTCTTCTTTGTTTAAGCGGCCTAAGTGAGGGATATAGCTGCTTAACGAAAGTTTTTGCATGTAAATTAACAGCTTAACATAGTCGTATTCCTTTTGTGTTAATTCATTTTCGCTGATTATTTTTTCAATTCTGTTGCTGTTTGCAGCCGTTTTTATACAATCTGAACTAAGGTCTTTTTCATAGATCGATTGTAATATGTCCTGTTGCAAACTGGCAATACTGTCTGAATACTGTATATATTCTGTTAATGAAAGGTTTAAGTCCGACAAGTATTCTCTTTTAAACTGCTCTAAATGTAGGATATTGATTTTCCCGGCGCCTCTTCCAGTTACGAAAAGAGTTTCATCAGGATTATCTATATCAAAATCCACGGCAATATTATCACCTTTAAATAAAGGCAACTTTATGTGTGTATTCCTAAATAATAACCCATATTCAGCGCCATCAGTCAGTTTTTCTGAGCTCAATTTAAATTGACCCTTTGAGTTAATTTGAGAACCTACATTTTTAAATCCTTCAAAACTCGGATTACCGCGATAAAGAGGAGAATAGCTTAGTAAAACATAATCCTGATTGGAGTTTTTTACGTTTCCACGAACGGTAATCCCATTTGAGTTATTGGTTTTGCATTGGTTAAATGTTATTCCAATGATTAAAAGAACGATTAGACTTGTTAGTTTTTTTTTCATTTTACTTTTCTTTAAACCAATGCACCGGTTGGTAGGTTAAATTGTATAGTGATGCAAAAAACTGAGGTTGAATTATTTGCTCGGTTTAAAATCACTTTCAAACGCATTTCCGGCAATTTTCATAACTTTTTCAAACTCGCCAATCGATTTTAGGTCGATTTCCCCGGCAATATAAATCACCATTTTGTCGCTGATAAGCAGAAATTCATTGGGATGTCCTTTTCTTTCTCTTTTATAAAATGACATACGACCGTCCTCATCTTTTTTCATCATTAACCTTTCATATTTTCTAAGGTCACAATTGGTTTTAAAGGTTTGATACAGTTTATCACTTTTAGATTGTACCATTTTGAGAGAAGATAATTTGCTAACATATTTTTTAAAATCAACATCTACATTATCTGCTTCAGCCAATGTTTTAAACATTTCACTATTTACCTCAAAGTATGTTGCACTCTTATAATAGTTCAGAAGAAAGAATAACCTGTCATGAACCGTGTATCTTTGTGCAAAACTAAGTTGAGAAATGAGGATAAGTATTAATACAAGTTTTGTTTTCATATCTAATTGAATTTGATATTTTTTAATTTATTGTCTTATCTATTTTCAAATCTTTTAATTGCCGTATTTCGTTTGCTGGTTGTTGCAATTGTTTGGCATCTTCAAACATAGCCATGCATGCGTTTAATTCTTTTGAAAAACACAAAAGTGCATGCTCTGTATTATGTTGCAATTCAGCTATCTCCTGGTCTGCTAGTGCAAATTTATTTTTTGTTGGATTGTTTTGAAGAATAATGAAAAAACTTATTACAAATAAAATTATAGCTGCATATGGAAGCATTCGTTTTACGATTAAAAATCTTTTCCTTTTGAACGAATCGATTTTTTCGAATGGATTAAAATCCGGTGTTTGTGTTTGAGATTGTTCGATTAATTTTTTGTAAGAACCCACAAAATCGCTATTATTCCTTGTTTTTTGAAGTTCATTAAAATCCAGTTCACCATCTAAAAATTGTTTTAATTTATCTTTATGCATTTTTCAACTCCTCTTTAAAAATTTCGTATAATTTTTTCCTTCCTCTTGAAACATTCGCTCTTATTGCATTAACACTTTGTTTCAGTATTTCACTAATTTCCTGGTAGTCTAAACCCTGAAAATCTTTTAATTCAATTGCCATTCGTTGTTGGGCGGGTAGCCTGTGTAATTCTTGTTTTATTTTTTCAATCATATCAACCTGTTCAAAATCAGGTTCTTTTATATAATCGTTGTCAAATGTTTTTTCATAGTTCAGTATCTGTTTTTGTTTTCGCAGAACATCAAAACAATGATTTTTAACTGCATTTAAACAGTAACTTTCAAGATTTCGGGTATGGTCTAAAGAACGTTTGTATTTCCACAATTTCATCACCACTTCCTGAACGGCATCCTGCGCATCGTCGCTATTTCGCAGGATGCTTAAAGCAAACCTGAACAGTTTATCTTTTTGTTTTAAAATCAGTTTTTCAAATTCGCTGCTTGTCATTCAATTAGGGCTCGTTGTTTTTGTCTTTTTAGAATTACGTTTGAAAGTGGAATTCATTACATGCAAGTTAATTTTTATTTGACGTTGATTTTTATTCACCCATATTAAATTTCCCACCAATCCTAATCAAATAAGCTTTTATTTATTTTGGCACAACAAATCTTTTTTACTTTTGCACGCCAATTCAGGCAACGAGTCATTTATTTCATAATAAACGAATGATTCTGAAACATTTACGCCGGAAGTTTGTAGATTAGTTTGGAATAAGAAAGAATAGGAAATGGAAGAAATTAGGAATATCGCAATTATTGCTCACGTTGACCACGGCAAAACTACACTGGTTGACCGAATTTTACATCAGGCAAACCTTTTTAGAGAAAATGAAGAAGTTCAGGATCTGTTTCTTGATAGTAATGATTTGGAACGCGAAAGGGGAATCACAATTTTGTCTAAAAATGTTTCGGTTCATTATAAAAACACAAAAATAAATATTATCGATACTCCTGGTCACTCCGATTTTGGGGGCGAAGTGGAGCGTGTTTTAAACATGGCAAATGGAGTTTTATTAATTGTAGATGCTTTTGAAGGACCAATGCCACAAACCCGTTTTGTATTGCAAAAAGCCATCGAACTGGGTTTGAAACCAATTGTTGTGATAAACAAAGTGGACAAGCCAAATTGTACTCCAGATATTGCTCAGGAGAAGGTTTTCGATTTGATGTTCAGTTTGGATGCTACCGAAGACCAGTTGGATTTTCCTACTGTTTATGGTTCATCAAAAGTTGGTTGGATGGGAGCAGATTGGAAGGAAGAAACCACAGATGTAACTTATTTACTTGATTCAATAATAGAACATATTCCAATTGCAATACCGAATCCAGGAACGGTTCAAATGCAAATTACTTCATTAGATTACTCATCATATACTGGAAGAATTGCTGTGGGTAAAGTAACACGCGGAGAATTGATGCCGGGGTCGAAGGTTTCTTTGGTAAAACGCAATGGAACCATTGTTAAATCGGTAGCGAAAGAGTGTTATCTTTTTGAGGGTTTAGGTAAAGAGAAAACAAAATTGCCGGTTCCTTGTGGAGAGATTTGTGCTGTGTTAGGTTTAGAAGGTTTTGATATTGGAGACACGATTGCCGATATTGAAGAGCCCGAAGGTTTGACTCCTATTAACGTGGATGAGCCAACAATGAGCATGTTGTTTGTTGCCAATAATTCACCATTTTTTGGGAAAGATGGAAAATATGTAACCTCTCGCCAATTGCGCGACAGACTTTATAAAGAGATTGAGAAAAACCTTGCTTTGCGTGTGGAAGAAACCGGTTCGGCAAATGCATTTTTGGTTTACGGGCGTGGAATTCTTCACCTTTCTATTTTAGTGGAAACAATGCGACGTGAAGGTTTTGAAATTCAATTGGGACAGCCTAAAGTAATTATTAAAGAAATTGAAGGGAAGAAAAATGAGCCAATGGAGGCGCTGACAGTTCAGGTTCCCGAAGAATTTTCGGGAAAAGTAATTGAATTGGTTACATCTCGAAAAGGCGATATTCTGAATATTGAAGTTGCAGCCGAACGTGCACACCTCGAATTTAAAATTCCGGCGCGTGGATTAATTGGTCTGCGAAATCAAATGTTGACTGCAACCGAGGGTGAAGCAATTATGGCACACCGTTTTGCAGGTTACGAACCCTGGAAAGGTGAATTGGGTTTGAAAAGAAATGGAGCTTTAATTTCACTTGAACAAGGGACTTCAATTACCTATTCAATTGATAAAATGCAGGACAGGGGACGTTTCTTTGTAAATGCAGGTGAAGATATTTATGCCGGTCAGGTCATTGGCGAAAATACACGAATGGATGATTTAACAATCAATATTACCCGAACAAAAAAAATGTCGAATATGCGTGCATCCGGGTCCGATGATAAAACGAATATTGCTCCGGCAATAAAGTTTTCGCTGGAAGAGGCGATGGAATATATTCGTAATGACGAGTACATTGAAGTTACCCCAAAATTTATGCGAATCCGTAAAATTCAACTAAACGAACACGATAGAAAACGTATGGCAAAAACAATTTCATAATTGAAATAACCGTTTTAAGATATTTGAAAAGAGCTTCATGAGAATGAGGTTCTTTTTTTTTCGTTTACTATGGCAAATAAAAGTTGATTTCATAAATTGTTAACAAGTTCCTAATTAAGTGAAAACATATTGTAGATGTTACATTTTAATATATTTTAGAGGATTATTTTAATTTCTGAAAACTATGATTAAAAAAATATTTTTTTTATTACTGGCAATATCGCTTCTTAGTTCAGTTGTAAATGCGCAAATGCCAACAAAATGGCGTGGTCCCAACGGAAATGGGATTTATAACGAAACAGGCTTGTTAAAACAATGGCCAGCAAGCGGTCCGGATATTCTCTGGCATTACGATGATTTGGGTGAAGGCCACTCGTCGCCGGTTTTTGCAAACGGGTTAATTTATTTATCTGCCGGATTAGATTCCGTAGGTTATGTTGTTGTTTTGAACCAGGATGGGAAATTACAATGGAAAGCACCTTACGGAAAAGAGTTTTACGAAAGTTATGAAGGTGCACGAACTTCGCCTACAGTAGTTGGCGATTTACTTTATATTTATTCAGCATACGGTGTGTTAACTTGCATGGACGCTAATAACGGCGAAGTAAAATGGGAAAAAGACGGATTTAACGATTTCGATGGGAAAAATATTCGTTGGGGTGTTACCGAGACAGTACTTGTTGATGACGATTTGGTTTATTTTACTCCGGGTGGGAAGAAAAATAATGTGGTGGCATTGAATAGATTTAGTGGCGATTTAGTTTGGACTTCGGCTGGTGAAGGCGACGTTTCTGCATACTGTTCTCCACTAATGGTTGAACTACCAGGACTTAAGCTGCTGGTTACAATGACTGCCGATCATATTCTTGGTTTAGACGCTGCAACAGGAAAAATGTTGTGGTCGTATCCACATACCAACAAGTATCAGGTTCATGCAAATACTCCAATTTTTTATGAGGGCGATTTGTTTTGTTT
>CAYZBC010000078.1:10032-18600 GCA_964476535.1 uncultured Maribellus sp. | reverse complement strand
TTGAAGGAATGTATGAATCTGAAGTGAAGTTTCGTCGCACGTTTTCGTTGTTTGCAATTAGCGCCATAATTCTTTGCTCCCTGGGAATTCTTACCATGTCAATTTTTGCCAGTCAGCGCAGAATAAAAGAAATCGGTATACGAAAAGTTAACGGCGCACGCATTCATGAAATACTAAGCATGCTTAATAAAGATTTTATAAAATGGGTAGCCACTGCATTTGTAATAGCCTGCCCAATTGCATATTACGCCATGAATAAATGGCTCGAAAACTTCGCCTACAAAACCACTTTAAGCTGGTGGATTTTTGCATTGGCAGGAGTGCTGGCTTTGGGAATTGCATTGTTAACGGTAAGCTGGCAGAGTTGGAGGGCAGCAACTAGGAATCCAGTGGAGGCACTCAGGTATGAATAACAAAATACCTAATACAATGAAAGTAAAAATTGAAGCACATATTTTATTTTCTTATTACAAGAATTTTTTAAGTATCACTAAATCTATACAAAATGTTACGGTCATTAATTTCTTCTTATTTGCGAACCTTACTGAAGAACAGTAAAAGTACATTTATTAACGTTTTTGGGCTAGTTGTTAGTCTAACATGCTGTTTGATTATATATCATAAAATAGCGTATGAATTAAGTTTCGACAATTTTCATACTCAGGCTGAAAATACTTTTAGGATTGTACGACACACGAAAGGATTGGGTTTGGGATTGGAAGGTGGAGAATTCGAATATCGTAACGGAGTTTATGGTGCTTTACCGGGTACAATAAAAAATGAAATACCTGAATTGAAACAGGTGGTTCCCATTTTCCCTCAAAGAGGTCTTCTGGTAAGTATTCCAGATGAAACATCATCAAACGAAGCACAGATATTCAAAGTCGATGAAGAAGGTGCAGCAATGGTCGATCCCTCGTATTTCGAAGTATTTGATTTTAAAGACACAGGATTTGAATGGATTTATGGGTCTCCATCGACATCATTAACTGAACCTTTTTCAGTTGTTTTAAGCCAACAATTAGCAAATAAGTTTTTTGGAGAAGAACATCCGATTGGCAAATCTCTGATAATATATAATAAATCCTTTAAAGTCACGGGATTAATATCAAAACCTCCAACAAATACAGATTTCCCGTTTCAGATGTGTGTCTCTTTTAGCTCGATGGAAAAATTGGATGCAAATTTTTCAAAAAACTGGGATGGACTGGGAAATTTAGAATGTTACGTGGTTCTTGGTAATCCATCACAAAAAGCGATTGTGGAGGAGAAAATTAAAAATATTCATGCTCAACATGTTTCAAAAGAGATTGCTGAGAACCGGATATTCAAACTACAATCTTTAGCAGATATTCATCATGACACACGATATACCAATTTCAATTATAGAATTGTTAGTTTACAAACATTGGTAACCCTTGGGTGTATTGGACTGTTTTTAATGATTATGGCTTGTGCCAATTATGCAAATTTGTCTTTAGCAAGATCAAGGTATCGGACACGCGAAGTAGGAGTAAGAAAAATACTGGGCGGAAAACGTTGGCATCTTGTATTTCAGTTTTTTGGAGAGTCTGTTTTGCTTACAACTTTTTCAACAGTTTTTGCTATACTATTTAGCTACTTGTCCATTAAATTTTCACCAAACCTTTTTGGCATCCCCTTAGAATACTCACTTCCCTTTAATTTTACAAACGTTTTGGGGCTAATTCTGCTTATTATTATTGTAAGTTTATTTAGCAGTAGTTATCCTTCTTTGTTATTGTCTGCTTCCCGACCGGTTGATCTCATCAAAAAGCAATTTGATATTTCTAAAAAAGGGGTCTCCATTTTTACAAAAAGTATGGTTATTGTCCAGTTTTCGATTTCCCTACTTATGATTATCGGAACAATTACCGTGTACCGGCAATATCAATTTCTAATTAATTCTGATCTGGGATTTGATAAAGAGGCCGTATTTACAGTGCCTATACCAACGCAGGATGCAACTATAAAGAATAGGTTTAAAGCTTCTCTGTTAGAGAATCCAGCCATCAAAAGTGTTAGTTTTTGCAGTACCCATCCTGCCAGTTCAAGGAGCTGGAGTCCTGTGGAATCATTTTCCAACGGAAAGGTAATTAAAGTTTCAACTCAAAGGGTAATTGCTGATACTTCGTATATAGAAACATACGGACTGAGACTGGTGGCTGGAAACAATTTAAGTGTAATTGATTCTTCCAGAAATGTGTTAATAAATGAGGAACTGGCAAAACAATTACTTTATAAAACTCCTGCCGAAGCCATTGGAAAAGAGCTTACCACTTATTTCAATGGTCCCAATTCCAGATTCATCATTTCAGGCGTAGTAAAGGACTATCATTACGAATCCTTTTACACAAAAATAAGACCGACGGTATTAATACAGGATCTGAACCGTATCCGTATTGCCGGAGTAAAAATAACCACAAATAAAAACAGTATTGATGGTAATTTTAAGCAAATTAAAGATGTGCTTGCTTACACAGAAAATTCATGGAAGTCAGTATTTCGTAATCAATATTATGAATACGAATTTATTGAAGACAGAATCAGGAATAATTATGCGAGTGAAGAAAACTCATCAAAATTGATAAATATATTTGCTGTTATAACGGTAATTATTAGCTGCTTAGGGATTTTTGGATTAGCATTATATTCCAGTGAGCAGAGATCCAAAGAAATTGGGATTCGTAAAATAAATGGAGCCAAAGTTTCTGAAGTGATGATGATGCTAAACAAGGATTTGATAAAATGGGTAGCCATTGCCTTTGTAGTAGCCTGCCCAATTGCATACTACGCCATGAATAAATGGCTCGAAAATTTTGCATATAAAACCGAATTGAGCTGGTGGATATTTACTCTTGCTGGTTTGTTGGCTTTGGGAATTGCATTGCTAACTGTTAGCTGGCAAAGTTGGCGGGCGGCTACGAGGAATCCAGTAGAAGCGTTACGACATGAATAAGTAATAAACTATAATTTTAATGATGAATTTTAAAACCATGATTAAAGAATATTTATATCTGAGAACACGATGAATAAAAGATAACAGTTCATCAAGCAATTAAACCAATCAAGGTTCAAGACAATTGAAAAAAACATAAAAAACTGTCTAATATTTTTACATAAAAGGAGGATATTATGAAAACGGCAACATTCTTGTTTTAAACTATCCAAACATCAAAATCATCTAACCATGAAGATCTTACCTGTAGTTTTCACAATTTTTACTTTGGCTTATTCATGCACCAAACAAATAAATAAAAGAACATGTCACAATTAAAAGTTATCGCAAGAAGTCTTTTCAGACAAAAGTTAAATTCAGGAATTATTATTATCAGTTTGGCAATTGGTTTGGCTTGCATTAACCTGATTGGTTTGTTTATTAATCGGGAATTGGGTACCGATAGCTTTCATAAAAACAGTTCTCAAATCTATTCTCTAAATTGTGATGACCCCTGGATTAAGGGGGGGGTAATGAGTCAATGTAAGAAAGGTTCAGCAGAATATATTGTCGAAAACTTTGCCCAGGTTGAACAGTATTGCAGAATGAAAAATGCCTCGCCACAAAAGGTAGTTGCCAACAACGAGTCATATTTCGATAAACCAATAGCTATTGCAACATCAAAGAACTTCTTTAATTTTTTTTCTTATAAACTACTTACAAATAATTCACAAACAGCCCTCGAAACAAAAAATAATTTGGTAATTTCAGAAGAGTTGGCAAAAAAATATTTTGGGATTAGCGACCCAATTGGGAAACCAATTACACTTATAAATCGAAAGGGCGAAGACCAAATGATAGTCACTGGTATATTTAATAAAACAATTGAGAATACCCAGTTAAACTTCGATATGGTTCGCCTTGCAGACGATGGTGACAGCAGGTGTTTTATTCAGCTTTCTGCAGAAACAAATCCCCAAAATGTAGAGAACTTGTTCAAAGAAAAAAAAGAATCTATTCCGGTTATTCATGGAGGAACTCCGGGACAATACTATCTAAAGTCTCTACAAGATTTTTACTTTGTAACAAACGGGAAAGCAATAATGGAGGCTAGCCGCGATAAAACCGACTTGTGGATTGCTCTTGTAATTGGCCTGATGATAATAAGTATTGCAGTGTTTAATTACTTAGGACTTTTAAATAATAAACTATCTGAAAAACCCAGAGAATTTGCTATCCGGAAAGTAAACGGTGGATCAAAATGGAGTTTCATATTTGCTTTTATGGTAGAGAACCTGTTTCTAATCTGTATCTCGTTTTTAATAAGCATTCCTCTGATGATTTTGGTAGTACCATTTTTTAATGAACTAACCACCACAAAAATTACAGCATCGTTTATTATTCGGCCACTGCATGTTTTTATGTATTTGTTCGCCATCTCACTTTTGCTAATAATTACCTTATTTTTTGTTTTATACCGCATTAGATCTACTGTAAACATAGAAACATTAAAACCATCTTCGAGTAAATCGGGGAAGCGCATTCAACTTCCGGCCTTCAATATTTTTCAGTTGGCAGGTTCGGTTGCTTTAATTGTTTGCTCAATTATTATAATCAAACAAATAAATTACATCACCAATAAACCAATTGGGCTAGATAAGGAAATTATTGAAGTCAAAATTCCGGTTTCTCACAAACAATTATCTGCAGTGTTTAAAGAAGAATTGCTAAAGCACTCGTCTGTTCAAGCGATTTCAAGATCTAGTGCATCCCCGGTTTTAGAGCGTTTTATGGTTTTATTAAAATACGATGATAAAAACGGGAATAAAAAGGAGTATACACCGTCCGGTTTCTCGGGAGATGAAAACTATATTTCAACCTTAGGAATTGAGTTAATTGAAGGAGACGGATTTACAGATAATCCAGCTTCCAATGAAAATAAGATATTGATTAACGAGTCGTTGGCAAAAATATTCCCCGATAGAAATTTGGTTGGTATAGAATTACCGGGGTGGGAGAAAAAAATTGTAGTTGGCATTGTTAAAGATTTTCATTATTCCAATTTAAAATCGGTAGTTGAGCCAGCATTCATTTCCTACGACTCTAATGGCCGGCATATAATGGTTAAAGTGTCTGAAAACCAATTGGATCAGGCTCGTTCTGCCATTGCTCAAACATGGGATAAACTAATTCCTGATTATCCTCTTAATTATGAAAGTATAGGAGATCGTTATGAATGGATGCACCGCGAAAACAAAAACTACGTGAGTTTAATTGGTGCTTGTTGTCTCATAAGTATTTTTTTATCGATGATTGGTTTATTTGCTATCTCTTATCAAACCACTCAATACCGCACCAAAGAAATTGGCATACGTAAAGTAAATGGTGCCCGAATTTCAGAAATATTAGGAATGCTAAACAAAGACTTTATAAAATGGGTATCAATAGCTTTTGTAATTGCAACACCCATCGCGTACTATGCCATGAATAAATGGCTCGAAAATTTTGCCTACAAAACAGATCTTAGCTGGTGGATTTTTGCGCTGGCTGGACTTCTGACTTTTGGAATTGCGCTGCTAACCGTTAGCTGGCAGAGTTGGCAGGCGGCGACTAGGAATCCGATTGAGGCTTTAAGATACGAATAATGAAAAAATAAAAAACGATGATAATAACAAACCTGAAAATTTCAATTCGCGGTATTTTTAAAAACAAAACCCAATCAGTAATTAGCATTTTTGGATTGGGGATCGGACTCGGCTGTGTTTTTCTTTTGGCCTTATTATATATTCACGAAAATTCGTTCGATCGGTACATGCCCAACCATCAGCAGTTATACCGCGTTATTCGGGGAACAGATTGCCGCACCTCCTTTCCCCTGGCGAAAATAGCTAAAGACGAAATTCCATTAATCGATGGATATTTCAGATTTTACCAAACGCAGGAGTTGGAAATCAAAAACAAGAACAATGAAATATTTAAGGATGAAAGACTGGCTTGTGCCGATGCATCGGT
This sequence comes from uncultured Maribellus sp., assembly GCA_964476535.1. Lineage (GTDB taxonomy): Bacteria > Bacteroidota > Bacteroidia > Bacteroidales > Prolixibacteraceae > Draconibacterium. The sequence continues at coordinate 12,632 of CAYZBC010000078.1, read as the reverse complement.
ATTTGACTGTTTAGGAATTCGATTTATTGTTGGAATGCCTGCATCATCAAAAATGGAAATTGCTATTTCTGAGAGTATGGCCCAAAAGTATTTCAGCACAGCAAATCCTACGGGTCAAACGATTCAAATAAGACTATCCGATCAATTTATACCGCTTACGGTTTCTGGTGTTTTCCGGAATTTCCCTTCCACTTCGAGTTTGAATCCGAATTTCATTGCCGATATGGAATTTACTGACGAAGTGCTGGGTAAAAACAAACAATTGCTTGGACAATATGGTGACGGTTCCGATGGTTTTAGGTCAAACTGGGATTATTGTACGATTAGCACTTATTTGCTCTTGAATAAAAAAGCAAATACCAATGAAGTAATTGAACGACTTCAGAAATACAATGAACTGGTTGAGGATAAAAATCGAAAACAGTTGGCCTATAATCTGCAACCCATTAGTGATATTTATTTGAAGTCGGGCGATATGTTAGGTAACCTTTTTACCCGCCAGGGAGATGCCAACGAACTAAAATATTACGTCGGAATTGCAATACTGATTTTAGTTATCGCAATTTTTAATTATATATTCCTGACCAAAGCAAAAACAGAGACCCGCTTAAAAGAGATTGGTTCAAAAAAGGCACTTGGTGCTACCCGAAATTCACTCCGAAAACAAATTTTACTCGAATCGAATCTAATGTCATTTTTAAGCCTGGCACCCGCATTTTTTGTAGTTGCATTGGGCATCCCGTTTATTAATAGCACATTAAGCCGAACACTCGATTTATCTGTATTCTCCATGTGGCAGGTTTGGCTACTATTTGTTGTAGTATTGTTTCTCACCGGAACATTCTCCGGATTATTAACAGGCATCAACATTTCCCGGGTTTCTCCGGTGTTGCTTCTTCAGGGAAAAACAACTTTAAAACCACGTTACAATCGTTGGAGCAATTCATTCCTGAGTTTGCATTTTGCAATTTTCATTCTATTGATTTCAGGTGTTTTAACCCTTAAAAAACAGATTAATTTTGCATTAAACAACTTCCAGTCTATTGATACAAAGAACATAGTCATCTGTGAACTGAACTCATCGGAGTTAAGTAGCCAGTTCAATGTTATTAAAAATGAAATTGACAAAATACCCGGAGTTCTTAAAACTGCGGGTTCATCTTTCATTCCTCCGTTTAATTATTTTCTTCCTGTTAAACTGCAATACGAAGAGGAAAAAATAGCGTTTGATGGGCTAATAATGGGAGAGGGAATGATTGAACTTTTGGACTTGGAACTAATAGAAGGTGAACCTTTTGGAGATTATAAGACTGAACGACGAGAAATGATTTTTAATGAGTCTGCGGCCTTGAAATACAATTTAAAAGCAGGTGAATTGTTTAATGGATTTTATGTGAAAGGCATTGTAAAGGATTTTAACGGGCATTCGTTACATCGACTGATTCAGCCGATGGTTATTTTACAGCAACATCCGCAAAAAATGGGATTATTTGCAATTAAAACCGACGGTAAAAATGATGCAGCCATTACAATGGCGATACACAAATTGTTTAAACAGATATCACCCAATAAAATAGTAACTACCTATTCGCTCACCGATCAGATTAGTCAATTCTATACCCACGAACAAAACCAGGCAAAATTAATCAGTGCTTTTTCGCTCCTGGCAATTGTGCTGTCGATAATGGGTTTGTTGGGAATGACACTGAACACTATTGCCCGAAAAACCAAGGAAATCGGAATACGCAAAGTTAACGGGGCAAAGATTTCAGAAGTGCTTGGTATGTTGAATCTCATTTTCCTGAAATGGGTGATGGTGGCAATTATTATAGCCATTCCTGTAACATATTACGCCATGAATAAATGGCTCGAAAACTTTGCCTACAAAACCACATTAAGCTGGTGGATATTTGTGTTGGCTGGTGTGCTGGCACTAGTAATCGCATTGCTAACTGTTAGCTGGCAAAGTTGGAGGGCAGCTACGAGAAATCCTGTTGAGGCGTTGAGGTATGAATAAATGTCTGTATCAAGATGGGCAAGATGAAAAGATTACCAAGATTATGAAAAAAATCTTGGTATCCAGAAATATTGAAAATCCTGACTCAGACAAATTAATAAATATTCAAAAAATGAAAGAAAAAATAAATGACGAACTAACCTATAAAATTATTGGCTGTGCAATGAAAATTCATAACACTTTAGGAAATGGATTTCAGGAAGTTATTTATCAACGGTGCCTCGCCATTGAGTTAGAAAAAAACAATATTAATTATAAACGAGAGAAGGAAATGCCAATTTATTATGAAGATATTCAAGTTGGAAACAGGATTATTAATTAATTTTGGTTCAACCAGCCTTCAAACCAAAAGACTATTCAAAAAACATTAATCCTGATAATCATTAAATCCTGATAATCCTGATTCTGACAATTAATAAATAACAATTATGATTCAACTAAAAAAAATCGACAAGTATTACGACGCTAAATTTCAGCGCACGTTTATTTTAAAAGGAGTTAACCTTGAAATTAATCAAGGCGAATTTGTTTCAATTATGGGACCAAGTGGTGCTGGTAAATCAACCCTGTTAAACATTATTGG
>CAYZBC010000078.1:0-9932 GCA_964476535.1 uncultured Maribellus sp. | reverse complement strand
TACTAAAAAGGCCATTCCTGCATTTGGTAAAAGTTGTTGGTTTGAGTTTAGCTTTAATCGGTATAATTTTTATCGCCCTGTTTCTAAAAAATGAGTTTGCTTTCGATAATTACCATGAAAATTCGGATAGAATTTACCGCTATACAATTATCAACCCTGATTTTCTGGGAGGGAAACATTTTGCCCGAATTGTTAATCCGGGATATATCCAGGATGTAAAAGAACAACTTCCAGAAATTGAAAATTACGTAAGGTTACGACCGGTGCATGGTGAATTAATGAAGTACAACGAAAAATACTACACAGTAAGCCAGGCATTCGAATGCGACAGTACTTTTTTTCAGGTTTTTAATGCTGAACTTACCGTTGGGAATAAACTCACTGTGCTCGAAAATCCGGCATCAATGGTAATTTCAGAGACTTTCGCAAATAGAGTGTTTGGCAAGGCAAATCCAATTGGAGAGGTGCTTTCAATTCCGGCGGGTCAGTTTTATGGCGAACCACAAAAATTTACGGTAAATGGAATCATGAAAGATTTTCCGTTTAACAGCCATTTTCATCCCGACTTTATTACAACGCCAATTGAAGACAAATTTACATATGGCTGGGCATGGACTTATCTTTTGCTTGCAAAAAATGCAAATCCCGAAAATGTTAGAAAAGGCTTTGCCAGCTATTTAACTGAAACCCGGGAAGATAAAACCCAGGAAATGAACACTGAAGTAAATCTTCAGAAACTTGGCGATATTCATTTACATTCAAATAAATTTCGCGAAATTGAACCAAACGGAAATATTCGTAACATTTATGTGCTCGCAATTGCTGGTTTTATTTTACTGTTAATTTCCATTAGCAATTATGCGAATCTTAACCTTGGAATGGCGGGATTTACTTCCAAATATCTTCTAATCAATAAAATTCTGGGTTCTTCAAAATATGCCATCGCCAAATACTTTTTTACGGAAGGACTTTTTATCGTTTTGTCAACTTTATTGCTGACATTGATAATTGCAGTTCCCGTTAATTCTGTAATTGCACGTTTTTTTGGAATGAACCTGCTCCAAGGCAGCTTTTTTTTTATTACACTGTTGATTTTTACTTTCAGTATTTTAAGCCTGGTTTTTGGAATGCTGCCGGTGTTAAAATCAGTTTTGTCTAATTTCAACTTCAGAACCAATGAAAAGAAACCGGTTGCAATTAAAAGTGGCGGTATTAGTCGTAGTCTAATCGTTTTTCAATATGCTTTCTCCATTGCATTAATAATCGCCGTAATCGTTATTTCCCGACAAACTAATTTTGCTTATAAAAGCGGCATGGGAGTTCAGGAAAACAATGTAATTTGTTTACCATCGATACATGCAGGTATTCAACAAAAATTTGAGGTATTTAAAGAGGAGCTACTTAAATACAATAGTATTCAAACGGTTTCTGCAATGATGGAACCTCCGGGCGGCGAGGCCAACGATATGTTTCCTTTTGAACTGGAAGCTTATCAACCTGAAAAAGATGAAGAGCAATACGAACGAATTGGCGTTTTCCCATGCGACTATTCTTTTGCTTCAATATTTAATTTACAATTTTTAAGTGGAAGTAATTTTACTGAAAAGAATAAGGATACGGATGGTTCCGGGGAGTACATAATAAACGAAGCAGCGATGCATCGGTTAAATCATTCTAATCCTGATGAAATAGTTGGTAAAACATTTAAACTAATTTTCGAAGCTCCTGTAAGTGGGATTGTAATTCCTAAGGGAAAAATAATTGGCGTTGTAAAAGACTTTCATCTTTCGAGCCTGAAAAAAGAAGTTGAGCCTTTGGTTCTTTTTAAACGCGATAATTTATGGCTTATAAATTTTGTAATCGCTTATCAACCGGGAATGCAGAATGCAGCAATCGCCGACATGACCAATGTGTGGAATTCACTTTTCCCTGAATATCCATTTCAGTACGAACATGTGGGAGCCATGTATCAAAAAGTTTACAAGTCGGAATTGTTGCAGGCCAAACTCCTTTCAGTGTTTACCTTCATTGCATTGTTTATTTGTTCAATGGGATTGTTCGGACTGGCATTAATTATTACACAGCAACGAACCAAGGAAATAGGAGTACGTAAAGTTAACGGTGCTAAAGTTTCGGAAATTCTCACCATGTTGAATAAGGACTTTGTAAAATGGGTAGCAATCGCATTTATTTTAGCCTGTCCGGTTGCATATTATGCTATGAATCTTTGGCTCGAAAACTTCGCCTATAAAACATCGCTTAGCTGGTGGATATTTGCTTTGGCAGGGCTTTTAGCGCTGGGAATTGCTTTGTTTACCGTTTCGTTACAATCGTTTAAAGCTGCCCGGAGAAATCCGGTGGAAGCGCTGAGGTATGAATAATATCTTGAAATGTGATTTTTTTGATTTCCATGAAAACTTTGATTGAAGAAAAATGAAATTAAAGTTCATCACAAAATCAGATTTATCAAAGTTTAAGGCAAAATTAAATCCCAAATTTCTGTATTTTCGTAAATGCTAAAAAATTACATACAGGTTGCACTTCGCAATCTGATGAAGAACAAAATTTTCACGCTAATAAATATTGCTGGTTTGGCAATTAGTATGGCAGTTGCATTACTAATTTTGAACTATGTAAGTTTCGAATTCAGTTACGATAAAATGCACGAGAAACAAGATCGCATTTATCGGGTTGAAAGCCTTTTTTATGAAGGTAAGACCTTAACTGACGATTGGGCAACCAGCTCTTTTGGTTATGCCAGTGCCATGAAAGAAAATATTCCGGGCATTGAAGATTTTACCCGAATTGCCATTAATAACACCGAGCAAATGGTGAGTTTCGAGGACCATATTTTTCGTGAAAATGCGGTAGCAGTAACAGAACCCTCATTTTTTAAGTTGTTTTCATTCCAACTTATTGAAGGTGATCCGAAAACAGTATTAAGCCGTCCACGAACCGTGGTAATCTCGGAATTAGCTGCAAATAAATATTTTAAAAATAATAATCCGATTGGGAAAATCTTGAAATTTAAAACAAGCAACCAAACCATTGAATGCGAGGTAAGTGGAATTATTAAAAACTTGCCAGCCAATTCCCATTTTAATTTTGATTTTTTTATTTCATGGGAAACACAACCTAATTTTATCAAAGACTTTTGGTACCTGCACGAAACCTATTCTTACGTTTTGCTTGAACCAGGTACAAGCCCAAAAAGTATTGAAGATGCTTTCCCCGTAATGGCCGAAAAATATAAAACACGGGCAGCACTAAAAAATAAAACCTGGGCCATTCAGTTAAATCCATTATCTAAAATTCATCTTTCTCCACAAAAACAATACGAACGTGAGGCTAAAGGAAATGCAAAAGCCATAAATATTCTTATTTTAATTGCAATAGCTATTTTAATTATTGCCTGGATAAATTATATAAATCTTACAACATCACGTTCCATGGAAAGAGCAAGAGAAGTGGGAATAAGAAAAGTTTCAGGCGCACAAAAACAGCAGCTAATTTCCCAATTTCTTATCGAATCTACAATGGTGAATTTAATAGCCCTGATTTTTGCTCTCGGTGTATTTCTTGCATTAATCCCTTTGTTCAACTCTTTTATTGGTAAAAATGTTGGGTTCTCTCTAATCTTTATGAAGGAGTTTTGGATGACTATTTCAGCCTTTCTTTTAATTGGAATTGTACTTACCGGACTTTATCCCTCGTTTATACTTTCTTCGGTAAAGCCTGCGATTATATTAAAAGGGAAATTTCTGAACTCAAAAGGAGCAGGAACAGTACGGAAAAGTCTTGTTGTACTTCAATTTGTAGCATCACTTATTTTAATTTGTGGTACACTTATCGTTTACGCGCAGCTGAGGTTTATGCAAAATCAAAAATTGGGATTGAATTTTGAAAAAACACTGGTGATTAAATTCCCTGCTCATACAGAAAACCTAATGGAAAAAGTATTGAGATTCAAAAGGGAGGTTAAAAATTTGCCGGATATTAAAAACATAGCCATTTCAAATGCTGTTCCGGGAATGGAAGTTACCTATTTTTGCTCCAACCATTTATACGAAGATCCAACAAAACAAAATCGTTTGTATGAAATGCAAACCGTCGATTTTGATTTTATCAATACCTACGAAATAAACGTTGTAGAAGGAAGAGGTTTTATGGAATCTTTCAGCAACGACATCAATACTATTATTATAAATGAAGAGGCTGTAAAACAACTTGGAATTTCTAAAAACAAAAATGCTATCGGAAAAAAAATTAGTGTTGAAGGACAAAATGAACCATTCAAAATTATTGGAGTTACAGAAAACTATCATCAGCAGTCGTTAAATAAAGGTTTTACTGCAATTATGTTGATTATGTACAATCGTATTGGTTGGTTGAGGCCAAAATATGTTTCAATAAAAATAGCTGGAGACGATGTTCTGTTTGCGTCGAATAAAATTAAAACATTGTGGCAAAACTTTTTCCCGGAATCCACTTTCGATTATTATTTTTCTGAACAGTATTATGATGCGCAGTATAATCTTGATCGAAAATTCGGAACTGTTTTTGGTTTGTTCGCGTTGCTAGCCATTGGAATTGCATGTTTAGGATTATGGGCTTTGGCACTTTTTGCAGGACTACGCCGACGAAAAGAAATGGGTATTCGAAAGTCCATGGGAGCCACAAGCACGAATCTGTTTTACAATCTCTTAAAGGAATTTGTAAATCTTTTAATTATTTCTTCTTTGCTGGGAATTCCGCTGGCGTATTTAATAATGAACCAGTGGATAAATATGTACGCATTTCAAACCAATATGAAATGGTGGTTTTTTGTAGTTCCAATTCTGATTTTAATTGGAATCTCGGTTCTTACCATAACTTACCAAACTTTTAAAACAGCACGCTCAAATCCAGTTAATGCTTTAAAATATGAATAAATTAAATCAATCATTAGGAAACTATTAGCAAAACGACTATTACATATTTTTTTAATCAGCTTATTCTCAGCCAAAATAGCAAACTCGCAATCTCAAGAAGAACTCCCGCTTTAGCCCGATAGAATTCCAAATAATCCGGTAAAATATAAAACATAGAAAGTGAAAGCCAACAAGGCTAATGAAAGTCCGCCTTCACAACAAAACAGGGTGTTTAGTCAGGTTTCTAACCGTACTTATGGCTTATCAGGCAGAAAAAAATAGCGCAAGATATGGTATGTTCCTGTTGGCAGGATAGTTTTATAAACTGGTTAAAAAATATAAAATTCTTAAAATTAAGTAAAATCAAAGTCCATCAATAAATCACATAAATCAAAATTCAAAACAATTAAAAAGAATGTAAAATATTTCTAAAATTGAAGAAACAATTGTAAATAATTAGAGTCTTTCTAAAAAACTACAATTACTCACTTTTATTTCTTCTAAAAAACCAATTCAAAAACCAAAATATGTTGCGCAAAAACTTAAAAGTAGGTTGGAGAAATATTTTTAAAAACAAACTTTTCTCATTCATAAATATTGGTGGAATTGCACTTGGGCTTGCAATAACTACATTAATCCTGTTCTGGATTGTTGACGAACTCAGTTTTGATAAATTTCATAAAAACATCGACCAAATTTATACCGTTTACGAACATCAGATATATTCCGACGGACAAGATTTATTCACTGGCTGCACACCATATCCACTGAATAATTTTTTAGAAACAACTTATCCCGAAATTGAGAAAGCTACTACCACTTACACTTTTAATAAATTTCCAATAAAATATAAAGACAAAGTATTTGAAGATGGTCCCTTCATTTTTACGGATAATAATTTCCTTCAAATATTTTCATTTAATATTATTGAAGGTGATAAAAATGCTTTAACAGCTCCCGACAAAATAATTTTAACGCAAAGAATTGCTCAAACTCTTTTTGGCGACGAACCTCCAATCGGGAAAATTGTGAAATTCAATTCTGAGCAAGCTTACACCGTTGGAGCAATTATTGAAACCCCGGGAAAACACTCAACATTCAATTTCAATATTCTGGTAAACAATAAATATATAGTTGACAATTTTGGAGCAAATCCTGATAGTTGGAATAATAATTGGCCACAAACTTGTCTTCTTCTGGCTGATGGTACACAACCTATTGAATTAGACAAGAAAATAAGAACCGTAGGTAAAGAAAATGGTCAGGAAAATACCGACTTTTTTCTATTCCCTTTCAAAAACGAGAGATTGTATTCTTATTCAGGCGAAAACAACCGCATTTTATACATCTATCTTTTTATAGCCATTGGAATTATAATTATTCTAATTGTATCCATAAACTTTGTAAATTATTCAACTGCCTGGGCCGAACAACGGCGACAGGAAGTAGGAATCAGAAAAACGCTGGGTGCAACAAAATCACTTCTTTCGGCTCAATTTCTTTATGAAAAAGGACTGATGATTTTTATTAGTGTGATAATCGCTGCTCTTTTGGTTATTATATTAATGCCACTTTTCGGGAGAATTTCAGACAAAGATCTTTCATTCTCACTTTTGCAAAATCGATACATATTGTTGCTTTTAGGAGGAATAGTTTTAACTACTTTACTTTTATCTGTGGTTTATCCGGCCTTCTATATTTCATCATTTAATTCCGTGCGGGTTTTAAAAAAGCGATTAAAAAAGCAGACTGGAATATTTAATTTCAGAGGTTTGCTTGTTGTATTTCAATTTACTTTGTCGATTGGGCTGATTATATGCGCGATTGCCATTTCCAACCAACTAAAATTCGTAAACAATTACGATATTGGATACAATCGAGACAACCTTATTTATCTCTCATTAATGGGAGATGCAACTTCAAAACACGAAGTACTTGCAGCCGAAATTGAAAACCTGACCGGAGTTACAAGTCTGGCAAAAGCTGACAAATTGCCTTTTTATGGAGGTAATTCCTCCTCAGGTTTCGACTGGGAAGGAAAAGAACCTGAAAAAAAAGTACTTATAAATCAAATGTGTGTAAGTCCTGGCTATTTTGAAACGTTGGGAATTCAACTAACAGAAGGAAAAACGTTTTCACCCCTATTTGATAAAGTTATAAATGTGGAAGAACAGAAACGTTTTGAAGTAGTACTAAACCAGGAAGCCATTCGGAGTATGGAAATGAAAAATCCGATTGGAAAATATTTTGGATTAGGTGATATCAGAGCGGAAATTGTTGGTGTTACCAATAATTTCAATTTTCAAACGCTAAAAATGGGAATGGAACCAATGTTGTTAACTCCCCTAATTAGAAATCCAGATGTACTTATTATGCGTGTTAACCCAACCAATTTTGTACAAACTATTGATAAAATTAAAAGTATTTGGGCCAAAATAATTCCCGAGATAAAATGTGAGGTAGGTTTTTTCGACGATCGTTTGCAATCGATGTATAATTCCGAAACTCGGATTTCAGGATTATTTAAGTACTTTACTTTTATTGCCATTTTTATTGCTTGCATCGGATTATTCGGATTATCGGTTTATGCTACCGAACGTCGAAATAAGGAGATTGGTATTCGCAAAATTAATGGTTCTAAAATTTCTGAAATACTCACTTTATTGAACAAAGCATTTGTAAAATGGGTAGTTGTATCTTTTGGAATTGCCTGTCCGGCTGCATGGTTTGTAATGCAAAAATGGCTTGAAAATTTTGCTTACAAAACCGAGTTGAGTTGGTGGATTTTTGTTTTATCCGGGATTTTGGCATTGGGAATTGCATTAATAACAGTTAGCTGGCAAAGCTGGCGGGCGGCAATCCGGAATCCGGTGGAAGCATTGAGGTATGAGTAATTTTGATAAAATATTCAGTGTTGGAAGATAGAACTTGAAATTCGTTAATATTTGTTTCATTTACCTGATAATCAATCGTAATTTCCTGATGATCAAAATTAAGCCCCTTGAGACTCAGAAACAATGAATTTTAAAATTTCTCCATATTTTCGTTTCTTATTTGATTACACGCTTTTTCAGAGTCTATTACAAAGCGACATTAGAAATTGTCAAAGAACAAGATGCCGGAGAAAAATTAATTGCATCAATTTGAGCCTTTTTTGAGTTAATTCGTTCTAATTTAGATGTATTTAAATCGTTTAATATTCTTTTTTGGAGTCTTTTCAAATTCCTCTTTTACCAGTTCGATTTTGCTCACCTGTTCATATTTTGGAAGTTCCGAATTTACCTTTTTACGGTTGTTTTCCATAATTTCAGACAAATCTGTTTCTACAATTTTTTCGAGTTTCATCGCTTCAAAATCGGGAAAAACAAGTGCAACCAATTTTCCTTCGCGTTCGGCAACCACACATTCGGCTACAAAATTCTGGTTCGAGATTTTGGCCTCAATTTCTTCCGGGTAAATATTTTGACCTGAAGGCCCGAGAATCATATTTTTTGATCGTCCACGAATATAAATGAAATCGTTTTTATCGATTATTCCCAAATCGCCGGTTTTTAGCCAACCATCTTCCGTAAATGTTTCTTTTGTGGCTTCCTCATTTTTAAAATAACCGAGCATCACATTTTCACCTTTTACCTGAATTTCGCCCACAACATTAAACTGATCTTCCGAATCAATACGAACTTCCATTCGATCTACTATTCTTCCCGCCGATGACGGCATAATTTTATTCCAGGCTTCATAACTAATCAATGGGCCACACTCTGTCATTCCGTAACCAATTGTAAATGGGAATTTAATACGTTTAAAAAATTTCTCAACATCGGAACTTAACGGTGCAGCCCCAACAACAATTTCAAAAAAACGACCACCAAAAGTGGCGACCAGTTTGCCCCGAATTTTTTTCAGAATAATAGTCGATATTCCCGGAATATGAAGCAACACTTTCATAATTGGTTTTTGCAAAGTGGGCAACAACCGTTTTTTATAAATTTTTTCAATGACCAGAGGAACCGATAAAATTAAATGTGGTTTAACCGTATCAAAAACTTTTGTAATAACTGCAGGCGACGGAATTTTACTTAGAAATGTAATGTGACAACCCAGGGTAACCGGGAATAAAAACTCGAAAACCAACCCGTAAACGTGCGCCATTGGGAGAAAAGAGACAATTTTATCGCCTGCTTTTAATGGCATGTGTTCGCGACCATAAACAATGTTGGAAACCAGACTGCGTTCGGGAATCATTACTCCTTTTGTAAAACCAGAGGTTCCTGAGGTGTATGAAATAATACACAACTCTTCCCTCTCCCATTCCTCAAAAACAAAACCCTTTTTTGAAAGTTGATTGTCTTTGTAATATTGGAATGAATCGGCCAGTTTGTATTGAATATTTTCGTCTTTTGATGCATGCAATGAAAAATCTTCCAAAACAATAACTGCAAGTAAGCCAGGGGATTTATCAAGATCAATTTTATCGAGAAGCGATTTTGCCCCGATAACTATTTTCGACTCCGAATGGTTAATAATATAATTGGTGTCGGTTTCGTTAAAGTCGGGCATAATTGGAACTGCAATTAACCCAGCAGAAAGTGCCGAAAGAAAAGTGGCTCCCCAGTGTGCGGTATTTTTGCCAAGAACTGCTATTTTATCGCCTTTTTGAATTCCCATAATTTGGTAAAACAGGTGCAATGACTTAACAATTTCAGCAACTTCTTTGTATTTGAAATCGCTGCCTTCATAATCAGAAAAAGCTAATTTATCCCAATTACTATGAAATGAATCGGTATAGAATTTTGCCAGAGTTTGATTTGTCATGGTTCTAGATTTTTGTTTGACCAAATTTATGAAAAATAGTGATTAAAAAAACTTTTATAGAATCCACTTGTTTGTATTTTAGAAACAGTAAGTAACAAAACATGAAACAAGTAATTGTAATACTATTAATCCTGATTTCTGTTCAGACGTATAGCCAGGAGTTCAAAAAATTAGCCGTAGGTGAAAATGCGATTGATTTTAAGTTAA
>CAYZBC010000077.1:0-18714 GCA_964476535.1 uncultured Maribellus sp. | reverse complement strand
GCATTTACACGAATGGAATGACAACCCAAAAATGCAGCTGCATCAACCCATTTTTTATGGTTTTCTACGGTTTTAATTCGTTCTTCTTTTTCAGGATGCCCCATCATTCCTTCTCCATCGCACATAATAAGGACATTTTCAATGTCTTCATTTTTGCAAATCATTTTTAGTTCACCCAAATAACTCTCGTCTTTTGCTTTGTCTTTAAAAAATTGATTTACATACTCTACACCTTCAAATCCCATTTTTTTGGCCACAACGGGAAAATCAAGATTTGTCATTTCTTTGGCAAATAATGTTTTATGAAACGACCATTCAGCCAGAGAAATTTTATACGGCGAATTTTTTGCCGCCAGGTTTGCCATAGCAGGCGAAACTAACATCGTTCCGACGCTTGCTGCCATTGCTGTTTTAAGAAAATTTCTGCGATTTGTATTCATTATTATTCATTTAAATTTGTTACGAATTTATAATTTTAAATTCTAAAGAATCTCTTTTTGTTGTACAAATATTACATTCTGCAGGCAAATAAGTTTTTTTAACACAGTAATTCGTTTAATCAGAAATTTGTGCGTGCAATATCAAACTTTAACTCTTTATAGTAAAAACATTTGTTGCTAACCAATCTAGAAAGATTTAGTTAAACAAAATAGTTTGAATACTGTTTTTATTTTCAGTAAATTGAATAAAAATTAAAAAACAAAAAATTATGAGTGAAAAAATTAAGGATTATTTAGACGTGGCTTACGATTTAATCGTAGTCTATGGAATGAAAGTAGTCATGGCAATTCTGGTCTTAATTATTGGCTTGTGGATAATAAGACGAATTGTTAAAGTTTCTGGTAAACTGATGGAAAAGCGCGATGTAAATATTTCGCTTCGTGGGTTTATTAAAAGTTTAGTCAGTATTTTATTGAAAGTGATGCTGATAATAAGCATCGCCGGAATGGTGGGAATAGAAACGACATCGTTTATTGCAATACTTGGAGCTGCGGGTTTAGCGGTTGGTTTGGCGTTACAAGGTACTTTGGCAAACTTTGCGGGAGGTGTAATGATATTGCTGTTTAAGCCGTTTAAAGTTGGCGATTTGATAGAATCGCAGGGACACCTTGGTTCTGTTAAAGAGGTACATATTTTTGTAACCATTCTATTAACTCCTGAAAATAAAACTGTAATTCTTCCAAATGCGGCAGTGTCGAGTGGCGATATTGTAAATTATACTACGGAGGGTGTGATTAGGGTTGATATGATTTTTGGGATTTCGTACGAATCTAATATTAAAGATGCAAAAACGGTTTTAATGAACATCATTGAAAATCATCCTAAAGTATTAAAAGATCCGGCTCCGTTTGTTGGGGTAAAAGAGTTAGCAGACAGTTCGGTGAATCTGGCAGTTCGTCCATATACAAAACCGGAAGATTATTGGGGTGTGTATTTTTATGTTTACGAAGAAGGGAAAATTGCACTCGACAAGGCTGGAATAACCATACCATTCCCACAAATGGATGTGCATATGGAAAAATAGAAGAAACTTTCTTATTAACTTCTCCTGAAAGGAAAAGTGCAACAGTAGAATTGCTCGTAATCCGTAGCTTTTCGATGTTATTAAATTAGAAAAGAGACCAAAAAAACTGCTTCAAAATTGGAGCATTTTTTTTGTAGTTTCAATACCGCAATTATTTCTTTTCTTTCAAGATATCACGGATTTCACCCAATAATACTTCTTCTTTTGTAGGTGCCGGTGGAGCAGCTGGTGCTTCTTCTGCCTTCTTTTGAGATTTGGCATAAGCTCTAATAATCATAAAAATGGCAAAACCAATAATTATAAAATCAATTATAGTATTAACAAAAACACCATAACTAATTGCTACTTCAGAAACTGCTGCAGTAACAACCTGATCTCCATTCATAACAGCAACGCTGCCCTCTTTTAGAATAATCTTTAGGTCTGCAAAATCAACTCCTCCCATTAATAAACCAATTGGAGGCATTAACACATCTTTTACAAATGAAGTTACAATGGCTTTAAATGCCCCGGCAATAATTACTGCGACGGCTAAATCAAGAACACTTCCTTTTAAAATAAATCCTTTAAATTCTTTCAATAATTTCATAAGCAATAATTTTTTTAAGATTAAATAATAAAATTTATATCAAGATAGTTTAATTCTGTAAAAAATAAAAACAAAAAGCCATTACAAATTTTGTAATGGCCTCCATTATATTTCAATTATAAATTTCTATAATTTTTTAACTCTTCCGGAACCGGCAACAGATGAGTCGATATTTGGGTTTCCTTTATAATTAATATTTCCCGAACCAGCTACTCTGGCTTTTATTGTGCCGTTCGATTTTACATAGCTGTTTCCCGAACCGGAAATACGGACAACAACATCTTTTGCTTCAAAACCAGCGGCTTTAACATCTCCCGATCCCGAGATGGAAACCGAAAGATCATCGGCAACTCCGCCATCCTTAATTGTGATATCTCCTGATCCTGAAATGGATGCACTTACTCGGTTTGTTTTTAATTCTTCAATTATAATATTACCACTTCCGCTCACCGCCAAATCTAATATTCGGGTTTCAATTTCTTCAGCTATAATATCTCCGGAACCCGATAGAGACAATCCGTCAATTTCAGGAACAGATATGTGAATCTCAATTTTACCAGGTTCGAAATTCTTCCGGAAATAGTTGGTATTCGGAAATTTTATATTTAACGTTCTGCCTTTTACTTCGGTAATTATCTCTTCCAATGTAGAGGATTTTGCGGTAATTTTAACATTCTGCTTACTCCCTTGCTCGATGTAAAGTATTGCGGGTATCTTTAAAGAGACCTCTGAGAATGTTGGAACTTTGCGTTCGTCATCTTTTGCAGAGGCTGGATTAAAAAGAAATACGCCCAAAATAAAAAGGCTAAAAAATAACATTCTGGTTTTCATAATATTCTAATTTTATATATTTATTTGCAAACTGATTTCGATGCCTGCCTGGCTTTCGCAATCAGACAGGGAACTCGCCTGAAAGTGACTTCCTGCATTAGAGATCTTATCGTTCTAGTTTCTTCTCAACAACACTTTTGTTGATACTTTATTAAGACGGGTAAACTTTGCAAAAGTTGCATATCGGGTTTAGTTTTTGTCTTTTTTTTTGAAAGTATCGATAATTAAGTTTCAATTAATCCTTCGGGTAGTTTTAACGTAATTGATTTTTGTGATTCGTTTATTTCAATCAGCAATTCCTCATTGTACGGAATTAATACATCCTCGCCTCTAAATTGTGCAGTAATTACAATGTTTCCTGCGTAATCATCCACTTGGCTTATCATCCCAACTTCACCAATGGTTTCATCAATTAATAAATAATTTTCGAATTGAGATTCCAGTGTTTGCACTGGTGCGTCAACAATCTCGAATTGGTACAAATAGGCTGAATTTCCTACCAAACGTTTTGCATATTTTTCCGATTCAACATTTTTGAATGTAACAATTGCCGAATTTGCCGACTTAAAACGCAATCCATCTTCTTTTAAATAGAAGGGCACAAGTAATCCTTCCAATTCGATAAAAAAACGATTTGCACTTTCAACCGAATATTCAAAGTGTACTTCAAATTCTAAAACCAAATCGCCATGAATTCCATGGGTTTTTCTAATGAATCCCACGTTTTCGCAATCTGTTTTGGGTATTGTTTCCATAATTGCAAAGATAATTTTTTTGTGGTTTCTAAAACTCCATATTCTGTGTTACTTTCATCTTAAAACAAAGTCGATTACAATCGACTTTGTTTTAAGCCTATCTTTTAATGTTCTGAAAGAATTTACTTGTAATTTATTTTTTATTCGATTAACAGGAAAAAGTTAAGCAAAAAAAAACCACTCGTTGCTTAGCGAGTGGTTTTTTATTTTCAGATGTGTTTTCTTTTTAAGATTTCGCACCTTCTTCTTTTGGAGCATCTTCAGCTTTTGCTTCTTCTTTTGCAGGTGCTTTTGCTTCGGCTTTTACAGCCACTTTTTCAGCTTTTACATCAGCAGGTTGAACAACTGCTTCGGCTTTTGCAACTTTCTCTTCAGCTTTCTCTTCAGCTTTTGCAACAGCTGCGGCTTTTGTAGCTTCTGCTTCAGCTCTTACAGTAGCAAGTTGAGCATCTGCTTCAGCTTTTGCAGCATCTGCTTCGGCTTTTGCTTCGGCAATTTTGGCTTCTGCTTCTGCAGCTAAGTTTGCATTCCTGGCAGAAATTACTGCCATTCTTTCTTCTTTGATTTTAGTTTCAGCTTCCAATTGTTTTTGGGTTTCAGCATCTGCATCACCCGCTAAACGATCGATTTTTGCTTGAATCTTGGCGTCTTTTTCAGACATCCAATTGTCCAGGCGTTTTTCAGCTTCAGCTTCATCAAAAGCTCCTTTTTTAACTCCACCCATCAGGTGTTTTTTGTACAATACTCCTTTGTACGACAAAATTCCTTTCACGGTGTCTGTTGGTTGTGCGCCTTTTGTAAGCCATTCGTAGGCTTTGTCAAAATCGAGATCTATCGTTGCAGGATTTGAATTTGGATTATAAGTTCCAATACGTTCAATGTACCTGCCATCTCGTGGCGCCCTGCCGTCTGCTACCACAATGTGGTAGTAAGCATAACGTTTGCGGCCATGCCGCGCTAATCTCATTTTTACTGGCATATTTCTTTATTTAATTTTGAAAAATGTGGCGCAAAGATAGCATAAAAAACTGTTAACTAATTTTTTGCGCAGTTATTAGCAAAATTTAATTAATATTAAGACTATTTTTACCAAAACCAATTTATAGTAAGACAGTAAAAAGAATGAAAAAGTTTGTTTTAATTGTTGCCGGAGGAAGCGGAACCCGAATGAAAAGTACTGTTCCGAAACAATTTGTAGAGCTGCAAAATCGTCCGGTGTTAATGCATACTTTCGATGCCTTTTATAATTACAATTCGCATATTAAATTTATTCTGGTACTTCCTAAAAATCAATTTGAATTTTGGGAAGAGTTATGCAAAAAACACCATTTTCAAATTAATTACAAATTGGTGGCTGGTGGTGAAACTCGCTTTCATTCCGTACAAAATGGATTAAAATCAATAGAAGACGATGGGATTGTTTTTATTCACGACGGTGTTCGTCCTCTGGTTTCAATACAAACTATTCGAAATTGTTATACCACTGCTGTTGAAAGGGGAAATGCAATTCCCGTAATTCCGGTTTCTGAGTCGGTTCGATATGCTGACAAAATTGGAAATAAAATGGTAGATCGATCTAAATATTTTTTGGTTCAAACTCCACAAACCTTTCAAATAGGTTTAATTCAAAAAGCCTATCAACAAATTTACACTGATTCTTTTACCGACGATGCTTCGGTTTTAGAAAAGCTCGGTGAAACCATTCACCTGGTTGAAGGGAATCGTGAAAACATTAAAATTACTTATCCTGAAGATTTGATTGTAGCTAAGTCGTTTCTTTTCCCACAATAGAAAAATGCCGTTTTATTGGTGAAAATTCTCCGCTTACCGATTCGTTCTATGGAAACTTTAATCGTTCTCATAGTTTCGTGCTGCTATTAAACGATTGTAAACAGTAAATCATTTTAAGATTAAACATACATAAACTTTAAACACTTCTAAAGTTTCCTTCGTTTAAAAAGTTATCTTTGCCACCTCATGGAAGAAAAAAAGAAACATATTATTAAAAATGTTGGCAAGCTTTATTTGAAGTTTGGTGTTCGAAGTGTAACAATGGACGATGTTGCTCAGGAATTTGGCATCTCAAAAAAAACACTTTACCAGTATTTTGCTGATAAAGCAGATCTGGTTTCACAGGTTATTAATTACTACATTAAAAATCCGGTTTACAATTTAAATAATGTTGGAAGGGGAAATGCAATAGACCATTACTTTTTATTGCGCTCGCACATTATTAATATACTGAGATACTTTAACAATACCATTGAATTCGATTTGAAAAAACTCTATCCACAATTGTATAAAAAATTGCATCAGGTAAAACGCGAAAGGATTTTTGGTAGTACTGTTGCAAACATAAATGAAGGTATAAGTACTGGATTTTACCGAACTGACCTGGATGTTGAGTTGATCGCAAAACTTCAAGTTGGAAGAACGTTATATACTTTAAAT
The DNA here is from genome assembly GCA_964476535.1 of uncultured Maribellus sp. Taxonomy (GTDB): domain Bacteria; phylum Bacteroidota; class Bacteroidia; order Bacteroidales; family Prolixibacteraceae; genus Draconibacterium. Next base: position 12,563 of record CAYZBC010000077.1, on the reverse strand, counting down.
CCCGACAATGAGGTTTTTACTGAAAGTGAAGTTTTATCCATTGACGTTTTTGATAAAGTGATGGAATACCACATGTATGCAATATGCACCGAAAAAGGAATTAAATATTTCAAACAACAATTAAACAATATTAAGAATGAAGATAAAAATTAAAATGTACTTGCTGCTTCTTGCCATGGGAGTAGCTGCATTTGGAGCAAACGGACAGGAGGAATCCAACTCTTTTTCGCTTGTTAAAGCGCAAAATTTTGCCATGGGAAACTCATATGTTTTGCACAATACCAAACAAGACATTACCATAGCGCAGAAAAAAGTTTGGGAGACTATTACAATTGGATTACCGCAGGTTTCGGGTTCGGCAAATTATAATATGTTTTTAAATCTTCCGGTTTCGTTATTACCCGGTGAATTTTTTGGCGGGGAACCAGGAACTTATGTACCTGTAAAATTTGGCCAGGATTTTAATTCTGATTTTGGATTAACAGTTTCGCAAGTTATTTTCGACGGTTCGTACATTGTTGGTGTTGGCTCGTCACAACTTTATCTAAACATGTCGAAACAGGCACACGAGAAAACAGAAATTGATATTCGTGATGCAGTTTCGCAGGCTTATTATATGGCATTAATTAGTGAGCGGTATAAAATTGTGATGGAAGAAAATTTACTTAATTCGCAAAAATTATACATCGAAACTAAAATCTATTTTGAAAATGGGTTTCGTGAAGAACAAGATGTTTCGCAGGTAAAAATAATGTTAAAGAATGCCGAAAACGAAGTATTAAAAGCTGACCGAGAAATCTCAATTGCAAAAATTGTTTTAAAATATGCCATGGGTTACGATCTTGAAACAGACATCGATTTATCGGATAACCTCGAGGGATTTATTATGCCATTGGTCGCAAAGGAAAATAGCTTTCAGTTCGACTTTAATAATCACATCGATTATCGCTTGGCAAACTCCAACTTTCAAGTTTCCAATAAATTATTGAAACTTGAAAAATCGGCGTATTTGCCACGAATAAGTAGTTTTTACAGTTATTCAAAAACAGCCTACGGAAACGAAGCCAACCTGTTTAACTCCGATTGGTATCCTTCTTCACTAATTGGGTTCCAGGCCTCAATTCCAATTTTTAGTTCTGGACAAAAAAGATCTAAAGTGCAGCAGGCAAAAATAGAGTTAGACAAAGCTAAAACACAACAAAAGTTGGCTGAAATAACACTTCAAAAAGATTATTTAACAGCGGCTGCGGAAATGGAATCGGCACTTGAAAAATTTGAAAATGATAGAGAAAACCGGGAATTAGCAAAAGGAATCCTGGATAAGACCAAAATTAAATTTAACAATGGTATTAGTAGCAGTACCGAGCTTTCACAAATTGAGACTCAATATATTAATTCGTTTCAGGCAGTAATAGCTTCTACAATGCAATTGCTTCAAGCCGATTTAAAACTCAAAAAAGCTGCCGGAAGTTTGTAATTCATTCAGAAAAAAATAAAAAAGAAATAAAATGAAAAAGATTTTAATAGTATTAATGACCGCCGTGATTCTCTCGTCTTGCGGCAGCGCCCCGGTTAACGATGACGCATCTAAAAGGCAGCAATTGCAACAGTTTAAACATGAATTGCACGAGTTACAACAAAAAATTGAAACGCTTGAATCGGAACTTTCTTCAACTAATAAAGAAGTAGAAGTGGTAAAAGTTAAAGTTGCAGAACTTAAAAATGAGGTTTTTGAACATTTTATTGAAGTTACCGGAAAAGTAGAGGCACTGGAAGATGTAAATGTGAGTCCTGAAATGTCGGGTGTGATTACAACCGTTCTTGTAGAAGAAGGTCAAACTGTTTCGAAAGGACAGGTTTTAGCCGAATTAAGCAGCGAAATTTTAGATCGCAGTGTGGACGAATTAACCGTTCAACTTGAATTGGCTAATATAAATTTCGAACGTCAGAAAAATTTATGGGACCAAAACATTGGTTCTGAAATGCAATTTCTTCAAGCTAAAAATAATAAAGAAGGTTTAGAAAAACGTTTGGCAAGTTTAAACTCTCAGATTGACATGGCAAATGTTAAGTCACCAATTAATGGGGTGGTAGATATTGTTTATCAGAAAAAAGGTCATATTGGAAGTCCGCAGGTACCGTTTGCCAAAGTAATTAACATCAGCAAAATGAAAATTTATGCTGACGTTTCTGAATCGTACCTCACTAAAATTTCAAGGGGAGATAAAGTGGATATTTCTTTCCCTGCATTAAATCGTGAAATGAAGGCACCAATTAACCAAATTGGAAATACAATTGATCCAAATAACAGAACTTTTAGAGTTCGCATTAATTTGAATAACACCAATAAGATGATGAAACCAAATTTGATTTCGATCATCAAATTGCGCGATTATTTAAACGAAGAAGCGATAGTAGTACCTGCATTGTATATTAAAGAAGATTTTAAAGGCAGCTATACTTATATTGTGGATAAAAAAGAAGGGAAAACGATGGCTAAAAAAGTTTACCTTACTACCGGAGTAACCAATAATAATCGTACCGAAGTGGTTGAAGGATTATCTGCCGGGACTCAAATTATTTCAGAAGGATATAATCAAATTGTTGATGGAACTGCAATACAGTTTTAGAACAAATAATTCCCATTAAAATTATTTAAAATGGCGAAAGAGAAAAAATCGAACATACAAAATATACAGCGCAAATTTAAGCCAACTTATTTGGCACTGAAAAATAAAACTACTGTTTACATTTTAACTGGTTTGCTGATATTCTTTGGTATGTTTTCGTACATGCAAATGCCGCGCGAGTTAATGCCGGAAATAGTAGTTCCTTATATTTTTGTGCAGACCATTCATCCGGGGAATTCACCGGTTGATATAGAAAACTTAATTACCCGCCCAATCGAACAAGAATTAAAGGGAATGGAGGGAGTTAAAAAAGTTTCTTCGGCTTCTTATCAGGATGCAAGTAGTATTGTTGTTGAGTTTAATACCAACGTAACAATTAAACAAGCGCTTCAAGATACAAAAGACCGGGTCGATAAAGCTAATTCAGAATTGCCTGGCGATTTACAACAAGATCCAATGGTAATGGATATCGATTTATCGGAATTTCCGATAATGAACGTGAACCTTACCGGTGATTTTAGTATGCGCGACCTTAAAAAGTATGCTGAAATTCTTCAAGATGAATTTGAGGGATTAAACGAAATTTCTGAAGCAAATATTCGCGGAATTGAGGAGCGGGAAATTCAAATTAATGTTGATCCGCATAAATTAGACGCAGTCGGACTTAGTTTTGATGACATTGCCCTAGCTATTCAGTTTGAGAATATTACGATTGGAGCCGGTGAATTTACTGCCGACCAGACTCGCAGAATTATTCGAACGGTAGCAGACTACGAAAATGTTGATCAGATTGCCAATACCATTATAAAAGTAAACATGGGCAAACCGGTTTATATTCGCGATGTGGCAACCGTTGTTGACGGATACAAAGAAAAATCGACCATTGCACGATTAAATGATAAACCTGTTGTAACGTTAACGGTTACAAAAAAATCGGGTGAAAATATTCTGGAGGCTTCCGAAAAAATATTACGAACAATTGAGGAATTAAAAGCTGAAGGATATTTGCCTCAAAATCTTGATGTTATCACAACCGATGACATGACGCATTATATTCGGAATGAAATTAATAACCTTGAGAACAGTATTATTCTTGGGATGATACTGGTAATTTTTATTTTATTTCTATTCCTCGGATTTAGAAATGCACTTTTCTCAGGGCTTGCCATTCCAATGTCCATGTTTCTTTCGTTTATCATTTTAAACCAAACGGGAGTTACCTTAAATAACATGGTGTTATACGGGCTTATTCTTGCCCTTGGTATGTTGGTTGATAATGCAATTGTTGTGGTAGAAAATGTGTACCGCTTATATAGTTTGGGGTACACAGCGTTGGAAGCAACAAAAAAAGGTGTGAGCGAAATTGCCATGCCAATTATTTCGTCGACATTAACCACGCTGGCTGCATTTGTGCCTCTGTTAATGTGGGAAGGAATGATTGGACAGTTTATGAGTATTTTGCCAAAAACACTAATTGTAGTTCTGGCATCTTCGCTTTTTGTGGCGTTAATTTTAAATCCGGCATTTGTTTCAACATTCATAAAAATTGATGATATAAATACCCGTGTTAATTGGAAGAAAGCGTTAAAAAGGGCAGCAATTTATACTGTAATTGCCGTCCTGTTTTACGTGGCTAAAATTTATCTGTTGGGTAATATTTTAATGACCATTTCAATCTTAACGGTATTAAATTTCTTAGTTCTTCGTCCGCTGGCGCGTTGGTTTCAAACCAAATTTCTGGTTTGGCTGGAATATTTCTATAGCCGCCAATTACGTTTTGCTCTTACCGGATTTCGTCCGGTGTTGTTCTTCCTGGGAACATTCCTTTTACTCATTTTTTCTGTTTTCTTCTACGGACAAAGTGGTTCAAAAGTCGTTTTCTTTCCCGATACAGATCCACAGTCGATATACGTAACCATGGAACTTCCCATCGGAACTTCAATTGAAAAAACAGATGTGGTTTCTCGTGATGTGGAAAGAATAATTAACGAAACACTTGCACCTGCCAAACAAATAATAAAATCGATTACAACCAGTGTTGGTTCCGGTAAAGGCGGAATGTTCGAAAATGAATCGAGTCCGAATAAATCGCTAACAACCATTTCATTTGTTGAATTTAAATTCAGAGAAGGATTAAGCACCGGATTATTAATGCAACAACTCACCGAAGATTTGGATGGTTACGTAGGAGCAAAGATCTTTGTTGAAAAGGATGACAACGGACCACCAACCGGAGCACCTTTAAATATTGATGTTACGGGTGATGAGTTTGATGAGTTGATAAAAATTACAGATGATTTTATTCGATTAATTGAAGAGGATAATATTCCCGGTATCGATGAGTTGAAATTGAACATCAATGTAAATCAGCCAGAAATGTTGGTGAAAATTGATCGCGAAAAAGCACGGTTGTATGAACTTTCAACACAACAAATTGCCATGGCTTTTCGGAATGCATTGTATGGTTACGAAGCAAGTAAATTCAAAGATGGTGAGGACGAATACGATATTTTTATTCGCCTAGAAGAAAAATACCGTAACGATGTGTCGTCGTTAATGAATCAAAAAGTGAATATTAATGACAGTAAAATTCCGATTTCGGCGGTGGCAAGTTTTGAATATTCTACTACTTACGATAAAATTAGCAGGATTGATAATAAACGTGTAATAACAATATCATCGGGAGTTGTTGAAGGATACAATGCGAATCAAATTAACGCCCGCGTGAAACAAGTGTTGTTAGACTACGATATGCCAAGCGGGTATAATTATGCATTTACTGGCGAGCAGCAAGAACAGGATGAAAGTAGCGAATTTTTGATTTTTGCGCTTCTAATTGCGGTAGCTTTAATCATGATTATTTTGGTCACACAGTTTAATTCGTTTATTCGTCCGTTAATTATTATTATTACCGTACTGTTTAGTACAATTGGAGTATTCCTTGGTTTGGGCATATTTAAAATGGAGTTTGTGATTATAATGACCGGAATTGGGATTATTTCACTGGCGGGAATTGTTGTTAATAATGGAATTGTGTTAATCGATTACATTGATATTTTAAGGAAACGCAAACGTGAAGAATTGGGTTATTCTGAAAAAGCGTTTCTACCTGTCAAAATGGAGATCGAAACATTGGTTGATGCCGGAAAAACCCGTTTGCGTCCTGTATTACTTACAGCAATTACAACCGTTTTAGGTTTATTGCCACTTGCCATTGGTTTAAATTTCGACTTTTTTGGTTTATACACACATTTCGATCCTGATTTTTCGATGGGTGGCGAGAATGTAGCATTCTGGGGACCAATGTCGTGGACAGTAATTTTCGGCTTAACATTTGCCACATTTCTGACACTTTTAATTTCGCCGGTAATGTACATGTTAACGATTCGAATAAATTATCGGATTAAAAAATGGACAGGTAATTTACCCATAGAGAATATTGAGGTAAAAACTGAAACAAGCCTGACATAATTATCTAGGTTTGAAATTTATAAATATAAATGGGCAGCTAAAATTAGCTGCCCATTTTCATGAATATTCCTCCTTTAAACAAATTTCTTGTTAACAATATTTAAATCAAAGAATCGCCTTTCTTAATTCTTACATCGGTAACAAATTGTTTAATTTGCTGTTCATCTTCTTTACGGCAAATCATCAAAGTTTCGTTCGATTCTGCAATAATATATCCATCCAAACCTTGCAAAACAGCAATTTTTTGATCTGAAATATTTACAATGCAATTTTTGGTGTTGTAGGTTAAAATATTATCCCCATTAATAACATTTCCCGCGTCGTCCTTTTCTTTATTTTCGTACAACGAGCCCCAGGTTCCCAAGTCGCTCCAGCCAAAATCTGCTGTTAAAACATATACGTTTTTTGCCTTTTCCATAACCCCATAATCAATTGAAATACCGGGGCTTTCAGAATAAGTTTTATTTATAAAATGAACTTCGTCATCTGTATTGTACAGTTTCATCCCCTTTTCAAATAGCGAGGAGACATTTTGCAGGTGAGTTTCAAAAGCCTCAATAATTGAAGGAAGGGACCAAATAAAAATTCCTGAATTCCAGAAAAATTCACCACTTTCAACAAAAACTTTCGCCATCTCTTCATCTGGTTTTTCGGTAAAAGTTTTCACTTTATACAAATTATCCAGGTCGTTAAATTCGACCTTCTTTTTTACCTGAATGTATCCATAACCTGTTTCGGGCCGATTGGGTTTAACTCCAAGGGTTAGTAATGCATTATTTTCTTTAGTGAAATTAAGTCCATTTTTTACTTGTCGAATAAATTCTTCTTCTTTTAAAATAATATGGTCAGAAGGGGCAACAATTAAATTCGCGTTCGGGTTTTTGGTTTTTATTTTATACGCAGCGTAGGCCAGACACGGCGCAGTATTTCTTCGTAAAGGTTCTAATAAAACCTGATCTTCGGTTAATTCAGGTAGTTGTTCAAGAACCAATTCTTTATAATTTACACTTGTTACAATTAAAAAATTCTCTCGGGGAATTATTTTTGAAATCCGGTCGAAGGTTTGCTGAAGTAGGGTTCGCCCAATGCCAAAAATGTCTAGAAATTGTTTTGGTTTAACTACTCGGCTAAGTGGCCAAAAACGGCTTCCGATACCACCTGCCATTATTACGCAGAAGTCATTATTCATATGTATTCTTTTTTTTTCGGGTGCAAAATTATCTAAAGTTATAAAAAACGAAGGAAGAATGAGTGATATTTCTCACCAATAATAAACCTGCTTTTATAAAGTTAAAGGTTTTGTCAAGGGATTTTTAAATTGTAATTTTAACTTTGAAGTGTATTAGATTAAGTTGCAATTTAATAATTTTAAAAATGGGTTTTTTCTTTCATGTAGGTCGGTATTTTTGGATGCTGAAAAAAGTGTTTGCCCGACCCGAAAAACATAAAATGTATTTCAGGCAATTATTTCACGAGATTGATAATCTTGGAGTTAATTCCGTTGGAATTGTAATTATTATTTCCATTTTTATTGGTGGAATTATGACCATCCAATTTGCTTATAGCATGATGAATCCACTATACCCTTCGACACTTATCGGCTTGGGAACGCGTGACACACTTATGCTGGAATTCTCATCAACCATGCTTGCTCTTATAATGGCGGGTAAAATTGGCTCAAATATTACATCCGAAATTGGCACCATGCGTGTTACCGAACAAATCGACTCGTTGGAAATTATGGGGATAAATTCGGCCAGTTATCTTATTCTTCCTAAAATTATTGCAGTGGTTTTTGTCTTCCCATTCCTATATATTTTGAGTGTATTTTTTGGACTTTTAGGAGGATTAGTTACCGGACCTTTGGTTGGCGTTATTACTATGCCTGATTATATCGAAGGAATAAAATGGCTATTTGTTCCCTATTACGTCACTTTCTCGATAATAAAAATGTTTGTTTTTGGTTTTCTAGTGGCTTCGGTGCCGGCTTATTTTGGCTATTTTGTACAGGGCGGTGCATTGCAGGTAGGTAAAGCAAGTACGAAAGCGGTGGTAAACACCAATATTCTAATTCTTTTTTTCGATTTAATATTAACCCGATTACTGCTTACATGATTGAAGTTAAAAATTTGTACAAAGCATTTGATGGTAATGAGGTTTTAAAAGGTATTTCTACTCGTTTTGAAAATGGGAAAACCAATCTCATTATCGGGAGGAGTGGTTCGGGAAAAACCGTTTTGTTGAAGTCGATACTTGGATTATATGAAATTGACAGAGGCGAAATTTGGTACAATGAGCGGAATTTTACTGAAACCAAAGAAAAACAGCGGAAAAAATTACGTCAGGAAATTGGGATGGTTTTTCAGGGAGGTGCTTTGTTCGACAGTATTTCAGTAGAAGAGAACGTGCGTTTTCCGTTAGATATGTTTGCTTCAATGACAAGCGGAGAGAAACAAAGCCGTGTTGACTTTTGCCTCGACCATGTTAACATCGAGAAACAGGCTTTTAAACTAAACCCCAGTGAAATTAGTGGTGGAATGCAAAAACGAGTTGCAATTGCCCGTGCGATTGCTTTAAATCCTAAATACCTGTTTTGCGACGAACCCAACTCTGGTCTTGATCCGGAAACTGCAACGGTTATCGACAAACTTATTCAAAGCCTAACAAGAGAGTTTCAGATGACTACAATTATTAATACTCACGACATGAATTCGGTGATTGAAATTGGTGAATCAGTACTTTTCATCAGCAAAGGAGAAAAAGAGTGGGTGGGTACAAAAAATGAGATTCTAAACTCAAATAATAAAAAACTAAACGATTTTATTTTCGCTAATAAGTTGTACGCGCAAATGAAAAATGGGGCATAGTTAATATTGTTTGAGAGTTTTAATCATAGAATTTCAATTTTCCTGAAAAATTGGATGTTACTCATTCTTCATAAAATTACAAGTTAAATTAAAACAAATTAATTGATGAACTATGGTTCAAATTCAGGTTTCCATTACATAACTTCTATTTTTGTAATATGAATTACGAATGCCTTCTTTGCCAGATAAATGGTTTGAAAAAGCGGATGGATAAATTTGAAATTTCAATTGAGAAACGAAACTCTTTGCTTAATCAATTAGTTGAAAATATTTCGAATATTGACATTGAGAACAGTTATTCGCCCGAAATTACACGCGATATTTTTAATTCGTTAAAAGACGTATCTATAATCGACGATCCTTATTTAAATGAGAAGGATAAAAGCAATCGGGAAATGTTGGATTTATATCCTGAATTTCAGGAACGAGTTGAAAATTCAAAAGATAAATTTGATACTGCACTTCGTTTAGCAATTGCAGGGAATATTATAGATTTTGGGCCAACTGATAAATTTGATGTTTTTGCGACTATTGAACGCGTGTTGAGCAGTGATTTTGAAATTGACCATTCACAACAATTAGAAGCTGAAATAAAAAAGGCAAAAACGATTCTTTACCTTGGTGATAATTGCGGTGAGGTGGTTCTCGATAAACTTTTTCTGGAAACAATAAATCATCCTAATGTTTATTTTGCGGTTCGAAACAAACCTATTTTAAACGATGTCACCAAAAAAGAGGCTTTACAAGTTGGCATCCATAAAGTAGCCAAAATAATTTCGAATGGCGACGATGCACCATCTACTTTACTTCACAGGGTCAGCAATGAATTTCTTGAAATTTATAATTCAGCAGATCTTATTATTTCAAAAGGGATGGGGAATTTCGAAGGATTAATGGATGAAACGGATTTGCGGCTGTTTTTTTTGTTAATGATAAAATGCCCGGTTATTGGCGCAAAAATTGGCGCAAAAAACGGAGCATTTGTTGTGAAACAGAATCGCATTTAAAAGGACAGGAATTAATATAGAATTAGGAAGCGCATCCTAAAAAAAACTTGGGCAGACGAATACAACTAATTTGTAAAGAATTGTAACTTTGAAAAAATTGGATAAATAGTAATAGCGGAAAATTATGCAAAACTTTTTTGTAAAATCTCATGGGCTTGGAAACGACTATGTTGTTTTGAACCAAGATAAAATCGAGTTCGAACTTACCAAAAATGCAATTGTAAAAATTTGTGATGTCCATTATGGAATTGGTTCAGACGGGATTCTTTTAAAAGTTCCCAGCGAAAAAGCCGATTTTGGATTGCGTATCTTAAATCCCGATGGTTCAGAGGCGGAGAAAAGTGGCAACGGATTACGCATTTTTGCGAAATATTTGTACGATTACAAATTTACGATGGAAAAAATATTTACCATCGAAACTCCGGGTGGTTTGGTTCGTGCTGAAATTATTGAGGAAAAAAATGAAAAGGCATTCACCATAAAAGTAGATATGGGAAAAGCTATTTTTCAATCAGAAAAAATCCCGGTTCATTGCCAGAACAAAGAATGTATTGATGAGACTTTGCACCTGAAATATAAAAATTATCAAATTAATTGTGTTTCGGTTGGGAATCCACATTGTGTAATTCTAAAAGACGAACTGGACGAAAAGGAGATAAAAAAATTTGGTTCGCAAATCGAAAATAACGAGATGTTTCCGAACCGGATTAATGTGCAGTTTGCCAAAGTAATTTCGCCAACATTGGTTGAAGTTATTATTTGGGAACGTGGTGCAGGTTGGACTTTGGCATCGGGAAGTTCGTCGTGTGCAGTGGCATCGATAGTTATAAAAAAGGGATTAACCGAACGTATCTTAACAATTAGAATGCCGGGTGGTAATCTTAAAATTGAAATGGATGAATTGTGGAATATTAAGATGACCGGCGAAGTGCGGGAAATTGCATCGGGCATTTTAAGCGATGAATTGATTAAGGATTCAAAATAAAAAATATGTCGGTATAATACCACTTGGTGGTAAACAAATTGCTGATATCCATCTCACTTCCATAGCGCTCTTTTTTTAACTTCTAAATATTTGTACTTCTTTAATGAATATCCTGAGCACTGCGACCAAAACTGCGGTACTCGTCTTTTTCAATATCAATATCGGGTTCAATAAATACTTTATCTGTTAAAATAAAAGCGAGATATTTTATTGTAATTCCACGACTTAGCCACTGTTTTTCGTAGAAAGTTTTAATCTGCAAGGTTTCTGATAATAGTACCGATTCATACAAATTATCGGTTTCAGCCAGAATTTCAAAATTATTTAACTGAACCATTGCAAGCGTGTAGGAATATTGAAAATTACTGTCGGTTTTTAAATGTATAATTCCCTCTTTTTTAAGAAACGATTTGTATTTATTCAAAAACAAAGTTGACGTTAAACGTTTCCGGTTTTTTTTCATTTGTGGGTCGGGAAAGGTAAGCCAGATTTCAGCAATTTCTTCTTCACCAAAAAATTGCCCAATTATTTCGATGTTGGTGCGTAAGAAAGCGACGTTTTTTAATCCTTTGTCGAAGGCTTCTTTTGCACCATTGTACAAACGTGCGCCTTTTATGTCAACTCCAATATAATTAAATTTCGGATTCCGTTCGGCCAGAGCAACTGTGTATTCACCTTTGCCACAGCCCAGTTCAAGAATAATTTGATTTTCGTTTTTGAAAAAATCTTTCGTCCAATTTCCTTTCAAATAAAAATTATCTTGTTCTATTTTGTTATATGGAGCTTGAATTACATGTTCGAAGGTCTCCATTTCATCGAACTTTTGCAGCTTATTTTTACTCACTGTTTTTTGTTTGTTTTCTTGCGCTTTGAATATATATTTTCACAGCCTTTTGTTTTTTATATCCTTTTGGGAGAAATGCCGAAACCAGAGGGAATTAATTAATCTACTTTTTCCACCCGAAAGCCAACATCTGTAATTCCGTCTAATATTTCCTCCCGCATTCCGTGCTGAATATTTATTTTGTAATTGCCCGAAACAGGGAAATAAACTCCGCTTCGGTAGATTGTCCGCTTGGTTTTTATTCCACCAAAACCTTCTCCTAACCATTTTCCCGATGGGTCGGCCAGAGCCAATTCAAAAGTGTCGGTTACGGCAATTTCGCCAGGTTGATTTATTTCAACAAACAACCACAAATTACTGTAGTTGTAATTAATGTTGTTTCTAATGTTGAGGTATAGATTATGATTTTGTAATGTATCGGAAATGGGGATTGTAAATACTACCAACGAATCTTTGTGCCAACCCGATTGCGGAATTTCTTTGTACTCCTCGAAAACCATATTTTTATCGCAGCTCCAAAATAGAGTGGTTAAAATTCCAACAAATAAAATATAAAATCCAACTTTTGTCATCGGTTTTTTGGTTTTCTTCTTGGATTCCGATTATAGTTTCGTCTATTCTTATTTCCTTGCTTTTTCGGACGGTCGAAGCGGTGCAAGTCGTCTTGTCCAACTACATTTGTGAACGAATCGTTGTTTTTTAATTCAATACTTTCGTCGTAGAGTAATAATTGTTCCGGCTTTTTACCTTCTTTATTTA
>CAYZBC010000076.1:0-18768 GCA_964476535.1 uncultured Maribellus sp. | reverse complement strand
TCTTGCCCTTTTTGTAAATACCAGATAGCACTGTCTATTTCATTTTTACCTGCATAAGTTTTCCCCAAATACGCATAACATAAAGCCTGATATCGAGTGTTATCATCTTTAATATGTAAGTCAAGGGCTTTTTGAAAATAACGTTCCGCCTCAGTGAAATTATTTAGGGCATAGTGTGCTTGCCCTATTAAATGTTCAGCTACAGCAAAACCACGTGTACTTCCTAACTCAACAATTAACTTTTTCGATTCAACAAAGTAATGCATTGCTGAATCGTTCTGATTTTGCAATAAATATACTTCGCCCATTGAGCCATAATTATATGCTAGAGTTCTCTTATCATCAAGCTTTAAAGCTATTACATTTGATTTTGTAAAATAATACATTGCTTGTTTATAGTTTTTTTGAACAACATAGGTTGCCCCTAAACTATTCATTGTGTGCGACGAAGACTTTTCATCTCCAAGTGCTTCTGTTATTTCCATAGCTTTAAGAAAATATTCAATTGCTCGTACACTAACATCCTGCATTCGATAAACCTGTCCTAAATTATTATAATTATAGAATAGCTGACTACTGTCTTTAAGCTCTAATGCTAAATGAAGAGACATATTATGGTACATTACTGCAGAATCATACACCTCATCGTATCGGTATTGCAAACCTATTCTATCATAAGCTTGCATTGCGCCTTTATTGTACCCTTGAGACAGCGCAACATCTGCGTACTCAGTAATGAGAGGCAAATAATTAGCCCCTAAATTCCTCCTATTTTTCCTAATTGTTACATAAAGGCTTTGAAATTCGGTAGTATCAATTTTGCTATTTGATAAACTGATATGAATACTATCATGCAAATCGCTACTCGCAAATAACTTCAGCGGCAGTATTTGACTCATAAGAAAAACAACAAGTATGTAAGAAACTGTTTTCATTTAAGGATTTTAAAGTTTTTAAATTTACACAAGAGGAATACGTACTTCAACTTTTGTTCCGCACCCTGCCGGTTTTTCATCTGATAAGTCGGTAATCGCACATTCAATTTTCTGGTTTGTTCGTTTTGAAAGTACCTTGCGGCGTTCATCAAAAATTTGCATCGACATGCTTCGATGAGTACTTCCCTTCGATTTACTCGCATTGTTTATTCCTAACCCATTATCTCGTATTTCAACATAAATTGTATTTTCGGTTTCAGTAAATTTCAAGAAAAGTAAACCTCCGCTTTTTGTTTCTTTTAAACCGTGTTTAATTGCATTTTCAACAAAAGGCTGTAACAACATTGGCGGAACATTTACAAACTCGGTTTCAATATTTTCGTCAAGCTCAATTTCGTAATCAAATTTTCCGGCTAAACGCATTTTCTCCAATTCGATGTAATTCCGAAGCATTTCAATTTCATCAAACAAAGATACAAACTCTTCAGCCGAATGTTCCAAAATTGAACGTGTTAACGAAGCAAAATTACCCAGATAACCAGCTGCTTTTTTTGTTTCGTTCTTATACATAAAATTCTGAATACTGCCCAGTGCATTAAATAAAAAGTGCGGATTCATTTGCGAACGCAGCAATTGCTGACGCAGTTGTAAACTATGTATCTGGTTATCGCGCTTCTTTTTAAAATAAAATAAAACACCGGCAACTACCAACAACAGCAAGGCTATTAACGAGGTTATAAAAGCAACTTTCTCCTGTTGTCTGAATTTATTTTCGGTCTGTAAAAGTTCTATTTGTTGTTCCTTTTTTTCGGTTTCATACTTGGTTTCCAACTCGGCAATCGACTGCCTGATATCTTCGTCGCGCAATATTTGTTCGGTGTTCCGCAGTGAGTCGTTCCAAAAAAATGCTTCGTCGTAATTCGACAAATTAAAATTCAATTCGTAAAGTAATTCCAGACATTTCAATTTTTCCGTGGAGTAATAGTCTATTTCTTTTGTTTGAATGTTATTGTTAACGAGTGCCAGTCCTTTTATAAATTCTTCTGTTAAATTATAAAGTTCAGCTTTAAAGTTTTTATTGAAAATTTTATCATACGGATTTCCACCAAAATATTGTTCAGCCTCTATATCCATTTCCAAAGCTTTTGGAAAATTGTCAAGTTGTTTATAAATCCCTGCACTGTTGGTTAGTGCTGTGCTAATTCCCTGGTTGTAATTGGCCTCCCGGCTTAATGTCATTAATGTGTCGTAATACAGAAGTCCTCTCTCATATTCTTTTTTTTGAACTGCAATTCCGCCCAAACTGTTGTATATTTTTGCAATATCACTAAACGATGCACAACTTTCTACACTCTTCATTTTGTAGGCTTTTTGCACATATTCTTCCCACTTTACCGTATTATTGTTTTCCCTGAAAATATTCCCCATTGCTATGTAATGGTAGCAAATTCGTTCAAGGTTATTTTTTGTTTCTTTTGTTTCTTTTGTTTTTAGTGCATAAAGTCCGTATTTAATTGCCTTTTGGTAGTCACCTGTATAGTTATAATTGGATGCAAGGTTCATACTGATTTTTGCAATTTCCCCGCTATTATTTGTTTTTTCGGCGCCTTCCAATGCTATTAAATAATCATTGTTAGAGGCATTAAAATCTCCAATTCCAGCATATATATTTGCCAAATAATTTGCAACGGTTGCCACTTTGGCATTATCATTTATATTTTTTGCAATTCGCAAGGCTATTTTAAATTGCTCGATAGACGCTTCCAGTTTACTTTCATTATTTAAATACTCGCCAAATTCGTAATGTGCCTCTATTAGTTTTAAGCTATCTCCATTTGCTTCAGTAATTTTCTTTTTAAATGGAATTTGAATTGAATCGGACATTTCAATTAAACCTTTGATTGGTTTATTTTCAGCACTTTGTACAAAAAATGAAATCAAAAATATAAATACATTAATTAAAATTCCGAATTTATGTTTGTTCATCTTGGTTTTGCGCGATAATTAGATCATTAAAGTAATCAAAAATATATAACTAATTAAGTTCAAAAGCTCTATAAAACTAAAACTTATGTTTAATAATAGGGGAAATAATATATAAGAAAGATTAAAACTTGTATGTGTTTTCTATCTGCATTCTTTTTTCGATGAAAGCCCATAAAAAAAGGAACCCCAAATGGATTCCCTTTTATCTGTTTTTTTTGCACAATGCTCATAGCCAAGTGTACAATAGTATTCTATAAC
Source organism: uncultured Maribellus sp. (assembly GCA_964476535.1). Classification (GTDB taxonomy): domain Bacteria; phylum Bacteroidota; class Bacteroidia; order Bacteroidales; family Prolixibacteraceae; genus Draconibacterium. Next base: position 15,589 of record CAYZBC010000076.1, on the reverse strand, counting down.
GAATCGCCAAAATCTGCTTTAAACTTGGCAACTAATTTTTCCGGCCAATCAGAATTTGCCTGTAACGTACCCATAAAGAAACGCAAAAGCGGCGGTTCCTGAATCCATTCCAAACCACCAACCAATTCGCGATTTTCGTATAACCATTTTACGCGGTCAACAGCAAACATAATTTGTGATAGTGTAAATACACGCCGAGGAAAAGCTAAACGCAGCAATTCAACATCGGCAAGTATATCATCACCGTTTTCATCGCGAATACTTGAAATGGTTCCACGCTCCATACCACGAATTCCAGAAATAATATACAAAGCAGCGGCTAATGCTCCGGCAGGATATTCTTTTTGTGGTACATGTGGAAGGAATCCCATGGCATCAATATGACACCCCAGCGCTCCAGCAGGTGTGATGACTGGAATTCCTGCAGCATCCAAATTGTCAACTGCATATTTAATAAATGCAGGAGATTGACTGATTACTGTATCATCGCAAGTTTCATAAAGACCAACTGCCATTGCTTCAATTTCGCGAACCGACATCCCTCCGTATGTTACAAAACCTTCGAAAAGTACAAGTAAATCACGCATTTTCAGGTACAAATCTTCGCTGTTGGTAAGTATTGCACCTCCGCGAGTAGAACTTACTTTACGGCTAGATAAATAAACCAACTCAGAATATCCGCACATTTCATTTAAAATGTCCTTAATATTGGCATTTTCAAATTCAGGTTCGCGTTGTTTAATCATGTACGCATTTTCACCAATCAAACTAGCATCCAGTACTAGCATTGTGTTATTTGCATCACAAATTGCACGAACATCGCGCATGTTTTGCATCGAAAATGGTTGACCTCCAATTAGGTTGGTAGATGCTTCCATACGAACAAAAGCAACACCTTCACTTCCGTACTTTTCAAAAACTGCTTTTAATTTGTCAATGTCGATGTTTCCTTTAAACTGAACATCACTCTTTATTACTAATGCTTCGTCAGTAAAAATTTCCAATACTTTTCCACCATTCAATTCCATGTGTTCTTTGGTGGTAGTAAAATGGTAGTTCATTGGAATTACCTGACCTTTTTTGATAAACACCTGCGAAATAATATTTTCTGCAGCACGTCCCTGATGAACGGGCATTACATAATGTTTTCCGAATACTTCGCGGGCTGCTTCTTCCATTCTGTAGAAACTTTGCGAGCCGGCATAAGCATCATCGGCTTGCAACATCGATGCTACCTGATTGTCACTCATTGCATTAGTACCCGAGTCGGTAAGCATATCAAGGAAAATGTCTTTGGTATTTAAAAGAAAGGTATTGTATCCACCTTTCCCCATTGCTTCCAAACGTTCGTCAATAGGCTTTAAAAAGAGTTTTTGTACGATTCTAACTTTGTGTAATTCAACAGGGATTTGTTCGCCACTGTGAAATTTAATAGTGGTGCTCTTTTGATTTGTCATTTAATACTGCTTTAAAGTTTCAATTTAAATAAATTCTAAAGATATATTTTGCAATTTAAAATATACCCATAAAAGAGAAATTTAGATTTGGTCAAAATAAGCGTAGTTTTTCTATTTTTGTTGAAAATGAAGAAACATGCCAAATTCAGGATTAAATAGATTTATAAAGCAATTAGATAAAGAAGGCGAACTAATTCGGGTAGAACAATTTGTTAATCCCGATTTGGAGATGACTGAAATTACCGATCGCATTTCGAAACAAAATGACGGTGGCAAAGCAATCCTATTTGAAAAAACAGGAACAGAGTTCCCTCTTTTGATAAATGCGCTGGGTTCAGAAAAACGAATCGCGATGGCTTTTGAACGCCATTCAATTTTCGATTTGGAAAAAGAAATTGAAGGTCTGTTTATAGATTTAATGCAAGCAAAAGATAATTTATGGGATAAACTAAAATTGCTTCCCAAATTGAAAGAAGTTTCTCAATGGATGCCCAAAAAGCTGAAACGTAAAGGGATTTGCCAGGAAGTGATAATGGAAAATCCTGATTTAAATAAATTACCAATTTTAAAATGCTGGCCTGCCGACGGTGGTAAATTTGTAACCCTGCCCGGAGTGCACACGGTTGATCCCGAAACAAATACACCAAATTTGGGAATGTACAGAATGCAGGTTTTCGATAAGAACCTCACCGGAATGCATTGGCACAAACATAAAACGGGCGCCAACCATTTTGAAAAATACAAAAAACTAGGAATAAAAATGCCCATCACGGTGGCGTTGGGTGGCGATTTGATTTATACTTACGCTGCAACAGCACCCATGCCCGAAAATATGGATGAATACCTTTTAGCAGGTTTTCTAAGAAAAAATTCGGTGAAATTGGTGAAATGTATCACAAACAATTTGTACGTTCCCGAAGATTCAGATTTTGTAATTGAAGGTTTTGTTGATCCGGCTGATGAATTGATTTGGGAGGGGCCGTTTGGTGATCATACCGGATTTTATTCGCTGGCCGATTGGTATCCTAAATTCCATGTTACTTGTATCACACATAAAAAAAATGCCGTTTATCCTGCGACTATTGTTGGAGTTCCACCTATGGAAGATGCATACATTGGATTGGCAACTGAACGTATTTTTTTAACCCCAATCCGAATGTCGATGATTCCTGAATTAAAAGACATGACTTTACCGGTTGCCGGGGTGGCGCATAATTTTACCGTGGTAAACATCGAAAAAAGCTACCCGGGGCAAGCCATAAAGGTAATGCATTCGTTGTGGGGTGCAGGACAAATGATGTTTAATAAAGTATTGGTAGTTGTTGACGAAAGTATCGATATTCAGAACAATGCAGCATTAATGCAGGCTTTTGCTGAAAATTTTGATGCAGAATATAGTCTTCATTTTTCCAAAGGTCCCATGGATGTTTTGGATCATTCTGCCAGTAAATTTGCCTTTGGTTCGAAGCTGGGAATCGATTTAACCAAACCTTTTTCAGCGGAAGTGGATTCACCGGAAAAGAAAAATTTTAAAGTTGAGTTTTCAGTTGACGCATTAAATGAAATTCAGGAAATAACCGATACTAAAAGTTTATTGGATGAGTTTTTGTCTCCAATTCTTTTATTGAATGTGAAAAAAGATTTGGATTTTGAAAAAGAAAAATTGATAACTAAATTGGAGCAAACAGTAGGGATTTCGGCATTTAAAGTCGTTCTGATATTTAATGAAGGAGCTGATTTGAATGATTTATTTATGTTGATGTGGTTGTTGGGCGGCAACATCGAACCCGAGCGAGATGTTTCTGTATTCACTGTTGAGAATGAGAGTCGGGTAGTTTTCGTAGATGCTACTTTCAAAACCAGTAGCCACGATAATTTTAAACGCGACTGGCCGAACATTGTAACCATGGATGATAAAACCATTTCAACTATCGACAATAAATGGGATGAAATGGAACTGGGAAATTTTATTGAAAGTCCTTCGTTGAAATTTCAAGCTCTGGTAAAAGGAGAGGGTGCAGTTAGAGAATAAGATCAATTCTGTCATTTCGACGAAGAATGAGGAGAAATCTGTAGTTAAAAGAGACAGATTTCTCATTGCATTCGAATTGACAACTAAATCAATCCCAAACTAAATTCAAAATTTTCTCCAACCATGTCGCATCTACATCAGAAAAAGAAGATTTTTGCGAACTATCAACATCTAATACACCGATTATCTCACCATCTCGGTTTTTAAAAGGGATAACAATCTCAGAGTTTGAACGCGTGTCACAACCAATATGTCCGGAAAACAGGTGCACATCCTCAACCACGACCGTCTCTTTTTTGTTAAAAGCAGCCCAGCAAACTCCTTTGTCTTTTTCCAGAATCTGACAAGCGACCGGTCCCTGATACATACTCACAATCATTTCCCCGTTATCAATCATATAAAAACCTGTCCAGAAAAAATAGTCCATTTTGTGGTGCAGCACAGCAATAATAGTAGCCATGCGCGCCGAAGTATTGTTGCTTTTTAAAACCAACTCAGTCAACTGATTATATATTCTTGAGTATCTGCCTTCTTTTTTATTTTCGTCCATTAAAATTTTATTTTTTATTTTGGATTTACGAATAAACAAAAAATGATTAGTTTAGATGTATAAAAACAAAAAATTATGGAACGAATCGTAACCGACCCGGAAGAAAAACAATGGGGAATGTTTACTCATTTAGCCGCTTTTGTAGGTTTACTGGGAATTCCTTTTGGAAGTGTTATCGGCCCACTAATAATATATTTAATTAAAAAAGATGAATTTGAATTTGTAAACGATCAGGGGAAAGAGGTACTGAATTTTCAAATTACATGGTCAATCATTTTTATTATTTCTGCCATTTTAATTTTGGTTGGAATTGGTATTTTAATGTTGATTGGATTTGGGATTGCCTGGTTGGTACTTGTAATTGTAGGAACGGTTGCCGCAAACAATGGGCAGTACTATCGTTATCCCTTTACCATTAAATTTTTGCAGTAAGATTATTTAATTCTTTGTTCCCAAACTATTGGATTTCTGCTGTTGTGAAATACCGCAAGCACTCTTAACTTATTGGATCCTATAACGAAATAAATGCAATAAGGAAATCGTTTCAGAACAGCTTTTCTAAAGTCTTTTCTGATTTTGGGAAATTGTTTTGGGTTTGTTTCTATTTGAGTACATATTTTCTTAATTTCAGAAATGAATTCGTTACCAAGATTTTCTTTTTGCAAATTGTACTATTTATTTGCATGTTGAATGTCGAGTTTGGCTGACTTTAGAAATTCAACTTGGAATAATTTCATGAGTTGAGTATATCCTTTTTTACTTTTTCCCAGCTTTCCCCATCTTCAGGATGGTTAACCATGTATTGATATCTCGCATCCAGTTCATTTAAAATGTTTTCCTGAATATCATCTTTTTCTTCCGAAATGGACAAAAATGAATAATCCTTAGCCAACTCCTTTAACATATTAAGAATGCTTTTGGCTTTAGGAGAGTTGTCGCTTATTTTGACTGTAAAATTCATAGTTTCAAAAAATTGATGTACTACAAATATACAAATTTTGAAATGAATTGTTATGCTGCAATTTCGCCATAATTTTATACTTTTGCAGCCTGATAAAAATTAAAAAATGGCACAAAAACCTTCCATACCAAAAGGAACACGCGATTTTTCACCAACTGAAATGGTGAAACGAAATTATATTTTCGATGCAATTAAAACTGTTTTTCGTTTGTATGGATTTCAACCTATTGAAACACCAGCTATGGAAAACCTTTCTACATTAATGGGGAAATATGGCGAAGAAGGCGATAAATTATTGTTTAAAATTTTGAATTCAGGAGACTTTACTTCAAAAGTTTCGGATGAATTGTACAGCGAGAAAAACTCCAATAAACTCACCACTAAAATATCCGAAAAAGGATTACGTTACGATTTAACTGTGCCATTTGCACGCTACGTTGTACAAAATCAAAACGATATAACCTTCCCTTTTAAACGTTACCAAATTCAACCGGTTTGGCGCGCCGATCGTCCCCAGAAAGGACGTTATCGCGAATTTTACCAATGCGACGTGGATGTAATTGGCAGCAAAAGTTTACTCAACGAAGTGGAGTTGGTACAAATTATTGACGATGTTTTTCAACGCTTACAAATTAATACAATTGTAAAAATTAACAATCGTAAAATTTTAGCTGGAATCGCAGAAGCCATTGGCGAATCAAACCGCATGATTGACATTACAGTTGCCATTGATAAATTGGATAAAATAGGTTTGGAAAAGGTAAATCAGGAGATGATTGCCAAAGGAATTTCTGAAACGGCCATAAAAAAATTACAGCCCATTTTAAAATTGGAAGGTTCGACGCAGGAAAAACTGACTCAAATTGAAAAAGTAATTGGTGAAACAGAAATTGGTGCCAAAGGAATCTCGGAGATGAAAACACTTTTTGGATACCTTGAAAACTTTGATTTAAAAACAGAAGTTGAATTGGATTTAACACTGGCACGCGGACTGAATTATTATACTGGAGCCATTTTCGAGGTAAAATCGCAAGATGTGCAGTTTGGTAGCATTTGTGGCGGTGGCCGTTATGACGATTTAACCGGAATTTTTGGAATGCCCGATGTTTCTGGTGTTGGCGTTTCTTTTGGTGCAGAACGAATCTACGATATTCTGGTTCAGCAGGATTTATTTCCCAAAGAATCGCTGGAAACGACAAAAGTGATGTTTATAAATTTTGGAGAAAAAGAGGAAGTATATTGCTTGCCAATTTTAGCAGAATTAAGGAAGAGTGGTGTAACTGCCGAGATTTTTCCCGACAGTACCAAAATGAAAAAGCAGATGAATTATGCAAACAAAAAGCAAATTCGGTATGTAGTTTTGGCAGGCGAATCAGAAATAGAAGCCAACAAATTTACTCTGAAAAATATGGAGAGCGGAGAACAGCAAAGTGTAAGTGCTGAAGAACTGATAAAAATCCTTTCTCAATCATGAAAATTACATGAACTTGCCACAAAAATAAGGCAATGTTTTTATCAAATTCAAATCGCCCACTAAAAAATCTTGGAGGAGACGTTCGGTTTCCTTGACGGTTAGTCAAGTTCATCGCACTCGTCATGCTGAATTTATTTCAGCAGCTCCTTGCTAAATAGGAGATTCCGAAATACTTTCGGAATGACGTACACAACAATTTTTCAATTTATCATTTTTACAATGTCATCATTTAACTTTAATAGTTATGAAATCACGGATATTCGAAATATCGCCAGATGATCTCACTTTCGAGATTATTCAACACATTCTGGAAAACAATGTAAAACTTCAACTCTCCGAAAAATCAAAACAACTCATTCAAAAAAGCAAAGATTACCTCGACAAAAAATTACAGGAATCGGAGATCCCAATTTATGGAATTAATACCGGATTTGGTGCTTTATGCGACATTGTAATTTCAAATGATCAACTTAGTAAATTACAAGAAAACCTAGTAATTTCACACGCGTGTAATATTGGCCCTGAAATTCCTGCAGACGTTGTAAAGTTAATGTTGTTATTAAAAGCACATGCACTTTCAAAAGGGAATTCAGCGGTTCAAATAATTACAGTTCAACGAATTTTGGATTTATTCAACTACAATATTTTACCCATTGTTTGCGAACAGGGTTCGCTTGGAGCCAGTGGCGATTTGGCACCGCTTGCTATGTTGTTTTTACCGCTACTAGGTTTGGGTGAAGTTAATTTCGAGGGGCAAAAAACAGAAGCTAAAACCGTATTAGAGAAGTTTGGCTGGCAACCAATAAAACTGGAAGCAAAAGAAGGATTAGCGCTGTTAAACGGTACTCAATTTATGGGTGCACATGGAGTTTATTCATTGCTAAAAACATTCCGAATAATCGATCAGGCAGATATGATAGGAGCACTTTCGTTGGATGCCTTTGATGGTTTACTTGAGCCATTCTCGGAAAATATTCAGCGAATAAGACCTCACAAAGGACAAGTGACAACGGCAGTAAATTTTAGATATATTCTGAAGGGTAGTGAAATGCAAGCTAAAACAAAAGAACATATTCAGGATCCTTATTCGTTTCGTTGTATTCCACAGGTTCACGGAGCGGTAAAAGATGCCGCGAATTATGTCGCCGGGGTTTTTGAAATTGAAATTAATTCTGTTACCGACAATCCAACTATTTTCCCCGATGAGGACATGATAATTTCGGGAGGTAATTTTCATGGCGAACCACTTGCAATTGCATTGGATTTTTTGGCAATTGCATTGAGTGAGTTGGGAAGTATTTCTGAACGAAGAACTTACCGATTGATTGCGGGGGAGCGCGGATTACCCGAATTTTTGGTAGCCAACCCCGGCTTAAATTCAGGTTTTATGATTCCACAATACGCAGCAGCATCAATCGTTTCACAAAATAAACAATATTGCACACCTTCATCTGTCGATTCAATTCCATCGTCAAACGAACAGGAAGACCATGTAAGTATGGGAGGCAACGGAGCAACAAAAGCTTTGAAAGTAGTGTTGAATACGGAAAAGATTTTGGCAATTGAATTGTATAATGCCGCACAGGCAATGGATTTCAGGCAGCCATTAAAAACATCGCTATTTTTGGAAAAATTCAAAAAAGAATACCGAAAAAAAGTGGATTTTGTTGAGCGCGATGTTTTAATGTATAAAAGGATAAATAAAACTGTGGATTTTTTAAATGAAACAAAAATCAGGAGATTGCCAGAGTTAAAATAAATTGGCGTCTGTCTATCAAAAAAATGTCATTCCCTTTCCATCAACTGGCGGTGGAATTTGTTCTCATTTGGAAAGGATTCCGCATTTCATGGGAATAAGTCGGTCGCACATACTTTTGACCCCAAATAAAAAGACTGAAAGTAATTAAACTTCCAGCCTTTTCTGTCGATTATTGAAATGTTTTAGCAGAATAAGTAAATTCTGAATGCCAGCTTAAATTGATTCGGTTACTACAATTTTCGACAAGATTTCAGCGTAAGGCAACAACAAGTATTTTTTGTCACCAAAATCAAGCTGAGTACCTGCGTACTGTTTGTAGAGAACCTCATCACCAGGTGCTATTTCTGCATTTTCGATGTTACTAATTGCAATTACTTTTGCAATTTCTTGTTTTTCTTGTGCAGAGTCAGGGATAATAATTCCTGAAGCAGTTGTTTGTTCTGATTTGTCTTCCAACAATTCCAACAACACATTTTGGTTAATAGGCTGTAGTTCTTTCATTTTTACCATTCTTTAATTAAATTGTTTATAATTAATTCATCTCAAATATTATTTTTATTTTCAATAAAAACGCAGCGAAAATAGTAAAATTACATTTACTAATGATGTTTGCTTTAAATTGAATTTAATTTTTTGTAAAAAGGATTTTATCGAAATTTTCTATAAACATCTTTTTGGTATCTTCTTTTGTGCGTGCAATTCCCGATGTCATAGATGGTTTCCCTTCCAAGGGAATATAAAGAAATGCAGGAATACCGCTAACCCCAAAAACTCCCGCTAACTCGCGTTCAACTTGTGTATCTATTTTATAAATTATTACTTTTCCTACATAATCTTTTGAAAGTTCTTCAAGAATGGGTGCTGCAGTTTTGCATGGTCCGCACCAATCTGCATAGAAATCAATTAATGCAGGTTTGTCGCCTTTATATTTCCACTCTTGTGGTGAAGCTTCGTAATCCCAAACTTCCTTTAAAAAGATTTCTTTGTTCAATTTAACCGTTCCACCTTCAACATCGGCTTTTGCCACTACCGTTTCAGTGGGTGTTTCTAAACTACTGTTGCTTTTGTTTTTAGCCTGACTTGTATTGTAGCTTTGCAACGATAATACTGCAACTGTCAGAATGAATACTAATTTTTTCATATCATTTTAAATTTTAACGGTATTCTATGGAACTCGCCAAATAATGATTCTCTTGTTTTAAGAATTTTTTATCATGCTCGTTTCATATTCTCTCATTTTTAATTAATTCCCAACAATGAATTTATTCTTGTTTTGTCAAAGCCTACAATCATTTGTCCGTTAATTTCGGTTTGCGGAACTCCCTGTTGACCACTCCTGCGTACCATTTCCTCCGCCGCTTTTTGGTCTGCTGCCACATTCACTTCTCGATATTGAACACCATTCTCCTGTAAATGTCTTTTAATAGTTGTGCACCAGCTACAAGTTGGTGTCGTATAAACCGTAACATTTCTTTGTGGTTTTCCTTCGGCCGAATTGACTGCTACAAAACTTGCTTTTTCAAAAATAGCATTAAATTGTTCTGGTTTATAACATCCTTTTACAACATTTTTTAATTCGCCCTTTTCAAAATTTAATAAAGTAGGAACACTTGTAATATTGTATTCGCCATGAATGTCGCGAACATCATTGACATCAGCAAAATAAAGAACGTTTTCTTTTGTTTTTCCGTCTGCTCTTGAATAATTCTCAAAAGCACAATCACTTTGTTCCGACCCTTTTTTAAATAATAACAACCAGGCATTTTCGTTCTGCAGAAGTTCTTGTTTTAAGACGTTTATGTTTGAAATTCCTTTCATGATTTTATATATGTAACTATTTAGATACTTAGGTTTTGTAATAACAATTGCCATGCCAATCTAAATTTTGTCAGTTTGATGTAAAAAAATGTCAGTTTTTGAAACAACTACGCAACCATTTCAAAACATATAACATCTGACTTTTGTAACAATTAAAAATAGAACAATAATGAAGAAGATTGTATTTGGAATTTTAGTGGGATTCCTATTTGTATTTGCAGGTTGTAACGACGATGAAAGTTATTCATTGAATGACATGTGGATCGGATTTGGAATTTTTCAGGGAGATGAGTCAAGTTCCTATCAAATTGTAATGGATAATGATGAAGTATTAATTCCAGTGGCATCGAATTATGCTCCCGGATGGGAAGGAAGTTTTGATAATGGCGAGCGGATTATGGTGAATTACACCATTTTAGACGAAAATTTAGATTCGTCCGGCGAAGTTGAAAGTTATTACGTGAAGGTGAATTCCATTGATGACATTTTAATGAAAAGAATAATGGATATTACACCTGAAAACGAAGACAGTATTGGAAACGATCCAATTATTGTGAATGATTATTGGATGACCGATAGTTTGCTGACTTTTAAATTAAAATATTGGGGATACGACCAAATTCATTTTCTGAATTTGGTAAAATTACCATCGATGATAATGGCTCCCGGAATTCAACCTTATGAATTAGAGTTACGCCATAATGCAAACGACGATGAAGATGCAATTCCATTCACTGCATTTGTGTCGTTCAGTTTAAATGGATTAAGAATTGAAGGATTAGATTCTGTTCAATTTGTTGTGACTTCTACCGATTACGATGGAAATGAATTCTCGGAAGAATGTGTATTTAATTACGGCGATTTGGATGAATAATGAAAAGAAATGAAAACAATTAATAATTAGTCTTTCGACTAATTTTAAAAAGGTGTCAGTTTTGGCACCTTTTTTTTGCTTTTGCCCAGCGGTGGAAGGCTGTCTGCCTTAATGGAAAAACTCACTGGTTTCTTCATCGTTATCCAGTGAATAACAACGAATATCATTTGCAGTCTCCTTGTATTTTGTTTATTTTGAAGAATTATCATTCAATAAAAAAGTAAATGAAGAAGCTAGGATTGGTTTTTCTCGCCGCAATAGTTTTATTTAGCTGCATGCAAAAAGAAACAGTTACCTCAACAAAAAACTACGTTCCCAAAACTCCCGAGTTAAGTTCCGACATTATGACACCTGAGGTACTTTGGTCGTTTGGCCGCTTGGGTGGCGCACAGGTTTCGCCCGATGGTAATACAGTTTTATACACCGTTACGTATTATAATATTGAAGAAAATAAGTCGTATCGCGACATTTATACCATTCCTGTTTCGGGTGGTGAGGCTAAAAATATTACAAACTCGGGTGCGAAAGAATTTAACGCTGTTTGGCGGCCCGATGGAAAAAAGATTGGATATTTATCTTCGGTTTCGGGAAGTGTTCAGCTTTGGGAAATGGATGCTGATGGAAGCAGAGCAAAACAAATCTCAAATTTTGATAAGGGAATTTCCGGATTTAGTTATTCGCCCGACCAGTCAAAAATATATTATTTGAAAAGTGTAAAACTAGATGATAATGTACAGGATTTATTCCCTGATTTACCAAAAACCAATGCAAGAATTGAAACAGATTTAATGTATCGCCACTGGGATACGTGGCACGATTATACTTACAACCACATTTTTATTGCCGATTATTCAAAAGGAAAAATTGGTGAAGGAAAAGATATTTTGGAAGGAGAGAAATTTGATTCGCCCATGAAACCTTTTGGTGGAACTGAGCAAATTGCGTGGAGTCCCGATGGAAAAAAACTGGCGTACACTTGTAAGAAAAAAGTGGGTAAAGCGTATTCAGTTTCAACAAACTCCGAAATTTATTTGTACAACATTGAAACGGGGAAAACCATCAACTTTACTTCAGGAATGATGGGGTACGACCAAAATCCGGTTTTCTCGCCCGATGGAAAACTATTGGCTTGGGAAAGTATGGAACGCGATGGTTACGAAGCAGACAAAAACCGTTTGTTTGTAGCTGATTTGGAAACCAGTGAAAAAACGGATTATACTTCAAAGTTCGACCAAAATGTTCAAGGCTTAAACTGGAATGCCGATGGAACATCCATTTACTTTATAAGTAACAAACATGCTACCGACGAAATTTTTAGGCTTGATTTGGCAGACGGTTCAATTGCCCGCGTAACTAACGGAATACATAATTACCAATCGGTTACAACGGCTGGTGAAAAACTTCTGGCACAAAAAGTTTCCATGTCGCAACCTGCCGAGTTGTATTTGGTTGACGCTATCACCGGAAAAGATGAAGCTTTAACAACCGTTAATAAAGGGATTCTCGACCAGCTAACTTTTGGAAAAGTTGAAGAGCGTTGGATGGAAACAACCGATGGAAAAAAAATGCACACCTGGGTAATTTATCCCCCACATTTCGACCCTAATAAAAAATATCCAACACTTTTATACAATCAAGGTGGACCACAGGGAACAGTTAGCCAGTTTTGGTCTTACCGCTGGAATTTCCAAATGATGGCTGCCAACGATTATATTATTGTTGCGCCAAACCGCCGTGGATTACCCGGTTTTGGGCAGGAGTGGAACGAACAAATTTCGAAAGATTATGGTGGGCAAAATATAAAAGACTTGTTAACTGCCATCGACGAAATGGCAAAAGAACCATTTGTTGACGAAACTAAATTAGGAGCGGTAGGTGCGAGTTACGGAGGTTTTTCTGTAATGTACCTCGCCGGAAATCACGAAAAAAGATTTAAGGCTTTTATAGCTCACGACGGTATTTTTAATTTCGAACACATGTACACTTCCACTGAGGAAATGTGGTTTGTTGACTTCGATTACGGCGGTGCCTACTGGGATAAAACGAATGCGGCTGCTCAACGTTCTTACGAATTTTCGCCACATAAATTTGTACAAAACTGGGATACTCCAATATTAATTGTTCAGGGTGAAAAAGATTATCGCGTTCCTTCGGAACAAGGAATGGCAGCTTTTAATGCAGCAATTTTACGCGATGTTCCGGCACAAATGCTTTATTTTCCTGAAGAAAATCATTGGGTGTTGCAACCACAAAACGGAATTTTGTGGCAACGCGTTTTCTTTAATTGGCTGGATAAGTATTTGAAATAACTGGGTGCTGCGGTTTTCAAACCACAGTTTGCACCGAATATCATGCGAATTGGAATTCGCATCACCCAAAAAGTTACCCAGAGGATGCCATCCCTGAATGTTGCTTCAAATAGAGGTGGTTATCATATTTGTCATTATTTTTATGCAAATTCGTAAATGTTTAAGCAGAAAAAATGATCAGAAGAAATCTTTACTACATAATTCCAATTGCAGCGGTTGGTCTTATTCTTTTATGGGTTGTTATAAAAAACAACAAGGAGAGAAGTTCAATAATTAAATTAATCGCAAAAGTAAATTACGACAATAAGAAATTTGTTGTAACTAATACTGATACCATAGATTTTGTCGATGCTCAATTATCAATCGATGAACATTGGAAGTTAACTAAACTAAATTTAAAGGTTGGCGAATCGTATGATATTTGGCAAGTTGAATTTATACATTATAACGGTACGCATTATCCATCTAAGTTAACTCCCCGTCAGTTTTCGATATGGTGTGAAACTCCAAATGGGAATAATGGATTCTATTCAAAAAGAGTAAATTAAAGGTGTTTGTAATTAGTTCTTTTAACTGATAAACCTTCGATACATTTATTTATTAGTTAGGGTGCGGTTCATGATTTGAATCTTATTCTTTCAGAATTTCGGGTTGCCCATTTACATCCTTTCACAACGAGCGTTTCAAATTTCTCAATTGTTTATTCTCTGTCGAAAAAAACCGGACTTTCCGGTACCCCGTCAACTTTTATTTTCAATTCTCTAAACTTTAAAATTTGAACTCCGAACTACTGTTCCAACATTATCTCCATCAATTTCTTCGCCGTAAGTTCGCCTTTTAATTTTATTAAATCCCGCGGAGTTCCATCGCCAATTTCGTAAGTTACTGCTTCCGCACCAAATTCATAAAACAAAAAACTGCTTGAACTTATTTTTGATTCATCAACACCGTTCGGTCTGATGTTTGGTTCGTAACCGGTAATTTCCTGCCCGACTGCATTAATAAGTTTGGGAACTAATCCCGGCATATTTCCTTTTAACCTGGTGTTTATTGTATAATAAATATCTTGAAATGTGGAATGAAAATCGACGCCAAAATAGAATGTACCACCTTCAGCAACCTTACTTTTCATAAAATTCCTGACCGCCTGAGTTTCGGGTTGATTAAAATCTTCCCAATCGCGATTTAGGTCAATTCCACCCGAACCATGCCTCCAGTGCCCGTTGTCAACGCCATCGGGATTTACCACCGAAATAACAAAAATATTGTAATCGCTTCTGAACTTTTCAGCCAAATTGGTTTCTTCGCAAAGTGTTTCAACAAACCATTTCATTGCCAGCCAGCCCGTGACTTCGGGCGGATGTTGCCGCGATAAAACCATAATCATTCTTTCGCTTTCAGCATTTCCAATTTGGAGTGAATTAATGGGTCTGCCTTCAAAACTTTTTCCAATTTCCAACATTGTAACAAATGGTTTTTCAGCTAATTCAACTGCCCAATTATTAATATGTTTTGTCGTTATTAATTCTTGCGCTGCGATCCAAAGAGTATCAGGCCCGATAGATAGACTCATGTTACAAAACTTTGGATTTTCTCCTTTTGCCATGGAAACTGTGTCAGCCAGGTAATGCATTGAATCCAGTTTGTTCCAGATTATTCCATCGGGGCTAAGTTTTGGATAATAGCGATGATTTACTCCTTCGTTATAGGTTATTTTTAGTTGAATATTTTGTTGAGTTTCCGACCAAATTTTAAAAGCGTACCACGGGCTACTGTTTATGGGTGTATTTTCAGGAGTTATTAGTGCTGTTATTATCGAATCATTAGTTAATACAACTCCGTTTAATCGCGCCCCGTCGAATTCGTTGGAACAGTAAATTCCATTTCCTAAATCGAATGTTTTTTTTAGTTGGTACTGAACTGGTCGGGTTAAAGTACTTACCTTTTTTATAGGCGCCTGACCTTTCCATTTCGTCTTCTGTTGACACGACCACAAAATGGAAGAAGCAGTAAGAAAAATAAGTATTCCGTTTCTAATTATTTGCATAATATTTTTGAATTCAATTTAATACAGGATGAATAATATTACCGAAATAAGCACAAAAACTGTTGAGATTATATTAATAATATCTGCTAAAACTAAACATTTTTAGAAGAGTTCTTTTATTCACTGAAAACATTAATTACAAAACACTATTTTTGAGAAAATTTTGAAACGAACTGTTATGCAAAAAATACATGTTGGATTTTTGGGAGCTGGCGGAATAGCACAAGCTCATGTTTATTCCATTCAGGCATTAAAATATTATTACAACGAAGTTCCAGAAATCGTTCTGGAATCGGTGGCATCAGCGC
>CAYZBC010000075.1:0-18824 GCA_964476535.1 uncultured Maribellus sp. | reverse complement strand
GTTTATTAAAAATTATCATTTAACTTGTTGTCTAATTTCTGGGGTATATTATATATTCAGCCGCTTTCTTTACTATGCTTTTGAGGATTACAGCGACTTTAAGAATCCTTTTATTTCACATCAAAAAGTAAACTACACCGATTTCTTTGAAGAAAAAGGACAGCAAATTTACGACTTACATCAAATCCTCATCAATCAACCATCACCCATTGAATTTCGTTTTACAGCAGAGCAGGGCGAAGATTTTACCGAAAAATTCAATGTGCTTTACAAACGTAACCGCATGTTATTAGGTAACGATTTTAACGCCAATAGTCGTCGTTTAGGGTTGGTCACGTTTCGTATTGCTATGGTGCTTCGCACACTTCGCATACCCGAAGATGGCGACTATTCCAATCCATTAATTTGTAATGAAACCGATTTTCAAACAGCCATACAAATTGCCTTTACGCTGGAAAAACATGCCATTGCTGTTTTCCAGAATTTACCCAACAACGATTTAAAAGGAGTAAAACTGAAATTCTACGATGCTTTACCTGAGAATTTTAATCGACAAGCTTATTTAGCAGTTGCAAAAGAATTGGGCATTAAAGACAAGACAGCAGAAAAATACTTAGGTCAATTTAAAGAAAACGGTTTACTGGAACATGAACACAATAGCTACACAAAATCTGCCACTTTGAGCAGGTCGAAAGGAACAAATGGGAAATAGGAAACGGAGGATTTATAGGAAATTTAAATACCTCATCCTTTTTGTTTCCTACGTTTCCTACACTTCCCCTTTCTCCTGTTAAAAAATAGTTGATTCTTTTTTGCTTTTGTTTGCCTTTTCTTTTTTATATTAGCCATAATTTGACAAGTCAATAAAAACAACATTATGTATCTGGGGAAAAAAATAAAAGAATTAAGGGAAGAAAAAGAACTGCTGCAACGCCAATTATCTGCTGAACTGGAGATTGACACACCAATGTACAGCAAGATTGAAAGAGGCGAACGAAAAGCAAAACGCGAGCAAGTCATTAAAATGGCAAAACTTTTTGATGTTAATGAAAACGAGCTTATCGCTTTTTGGTTGGCAGGCCAGGTATACGAAATTGTCAAAGAAGAAAGCACGGCTCTTGATGCCTTAAAAATTGTAGTAAAAACGGTAGAAGATATATAATATGACCCCCGAAGAATTAGGCTTTAATTACAAGTCAGCAGGTGCACATACTAGTCGCTCCTTAATGACTCATGATTTAGAAACTGTATTAAAATACATCCTTGAACCCTCTGCTGATTACGAAACATACAGCAATGCGATAATTGATGAAAATTGCTTAGGCAAAGAAAGTCTTAAAAACAGAAGCATCACCATACGTAATTTAAAGCAATTATATTGTTTGGATGTGGCTTTTCCAATCTGGACAGCGCTCAGATTTTTGTACGAGAAGGACAACAATTCAATTCCCTTACTTGCATTATTATGTTCTTTTGGTAGAGACGAATTATTGAGAGCTTATTTACCTTTCCTATTATCTAAAGAGCACGGTGTAATTATTCCACGCACAGATACCGAAGAGTTTTATGATGAATTATACCCCGGTAGATTTAGCCCTGCGATGCTGAAATCATTAGCGCAAAACATCAACGGCTCTTATACCCTTACTGGGCATTTGGCTGGTCGAACTAAGAAAGTTCGTAATAAACCTGAAGCAACTACCGTTTCTGTGGTTTACGCTGTCTATTTAAGCAGTTTGCAGGGTTACAGAGGTATGTCTCTTTTATCTACTGATTTCATAAAAATACTTGAAATCAATAAGGATGAAGCCTTAGAACAACTTCAAATCGCATCACAAAAAGGATGGGTAAACCTCAAATATATGGGGGAAGTATTAGAAGTGAATTTTCCACATTTCCCAAAAACAAACAATTAGAAAATGAGCAAAATTGACCTACTGCTTGACAATTATACAAAATACATTGGCCTACCTTGGCAGGGCGAACTAGCCCCAGCTCAGCGAGTGCTGTTTTGTGTGTACAACGAGCAAGATGAACTTCGCTTTCAATTGAAAATCGATGAATTTCAAATAAAAACAGAGCAACTAAATCACAATTGGTTAGCTATTGATGTTACAAAATCATTTACCACTTGGTTATCCAAACAAAAATACAAATTGAAATACTTCGAGAACCCCAAATTAATTGAGCCTGCTATCAGGCTTTTTGAGAAAGCACTTCAAAAAGAGATAGTGGATAAAATTGGTCAAAATTCAATTGATGAAAATACCGTTGTTGCAATACACGGTATTGGCGCCCTATTTGGCCAAATAAAAATAAAACAGCTGGTAGAATTAATCGCCCCGCTTATTCCTGGCCGATTGCTAGTGTTTTTTCCAGGAACCTACGAGAATGACAATTACAGATTATTAAACGCTTATGACGGATGGAATTACCTTGCTGTAACCATCACGCCTGACGGAAACCAATAAAAATTAACTATGCTTAATAAAGACATTTACACAAAAAATCCAAGCGAAAGGAAATTGGCTAACAATGGTGTTGCCAATGTGAATGACAATTTTGATATCGCTGCTCAGGAAGTCCTTAAATATGAATTGGAAACCTTTGTCTGCGATGGCCAATATGAAAAAGGCTTAGAAAAAATATTACAGAATTACATTGATAATATATTACAACCCGAACAAAAAGCTGTTTGGGTGAGTGGTTTCTATGGTTCTGGTAAGTCGCATTTGGTAAAAATGCTTCGCGTTCTTTGGAACAACCAAGAATTTAGCGATGGTTCAACAGCACGCTCCATTGCTGAGTTACCCGATTCAGTAGCCGATTTATTAAATGAGCTTTCCAACCAAAGTAAAAAACATGGAGGTGTACATGCGGCATCAGGGACTTTAGGTTCTGGTAAAGAAGGTAGTGTACGAATGGCACTTCTGGGCATCATTTTTAAATCGGTTGGCCTTTTCGAAAGTCATCAAATTGCTCAATTTCAGATGTACTTGAAACGTGAAGGCGTTTATGATAAAGTAAAGGACTATGTAGAATCAAATGGAGGCGATTGGTTAGAAGAATTACACAATCTTATTTTATCCGACCCTGTTCGTGAAATTTTGTGCGAACTCTTTCCTTCGCGATTTAACGAAGAAACCTATCCCATTATTATTGCCGAGCGTTTTCGCGAAACAGATGATGTAACCAACGACGAAATGGTGAAAGCCATAAAAGATGCTTTATCTACTAATGGTAAATTTCCTTTAACCTTAATTGTTTTAGATGAGGTGCAGCAATACATTGGCGATAATGCTGACAGAGGTTATATCTTGCAAGAAACGGTTGAAACTTGCTGTAAAAAACTAGGTGGAAAACTCCTATTTGTAGGTACTGGGCAAACAGCAGTAACAGGTACACCAAACCTTAAAAAATTAGCAGGACGTTTTACAATTCCAATTGAATTATCAGACACCGACGTTGATTCTGTAATTAGAAAAGTATTGCTGGCCAAAAAACCTACGGCCATGGATACTATTAAAGAAACCATGACCACAAACTTGGGTGAAATCTCACGCCACTTGCATAAAACAGAAATTCAACACCGCCAGGATGATGTGGATATTTTTGTGGCTGATTATCCCATCTTACCTGTACGCAGAAGGTTCTGGGAGAGCACCTTAAAGGCACTTGACCAAACTGGAACCGACAGCCAATTGCGTAACCAGTTAAGCATGATTCACAAAGTGATTCAATCGAACACTAATTTGGAGGTTGGAAATGTAATACCTGGTGATGAATTATATTTCGATAATGCCGTAAAAATGCAACAGGCACATACGCTGCCACGTAAGATTTATGAGTTTACTACAAAACATGCAAAAGGAACAGTAGATGAGCAGTTGATAGCCAGAGCAGTTGGGCTTGTTTTCCTCATCAACAAACTATCACACCGAAATAAAGAAATAGGTATTAGCCCTGATATTGAAACCATTGCCGACTTATTGGTGACCAACCTTAACGCTGGTAGTGCTGAGCTTCGAAGTAAGTTACCGGCTCTTTTAGAGGCTTGTCCGCTTACCATGAAAGTGGATAACGAATACCGCATTCATACCGATGAGAGCGCCAACTGGATGGATGAATACCAAAGCAATGAAGCCAACTTAAACAGCAAATCGGCACAAGTAGAAGCCGAAAGGCAAGACCGAATTAAAAAGTTCTTCACCAAAGAAGTGCCTCTATTGCGCATTATGTATGGTAAAACAAAAGTACCATTCAATATAAACCCAACTTTCGAGGTACAGTTACCGAGCGATGCGGATGACAAAATAACGCTGTGGGTACGCGACCAATGGTCGGTGGAAGAAAACTCAGTTAAAGTAGATGCAGTTAGTGCTGGTAATGAATCTCCAGTACTATACCTATTTATTCCTAAACGAAATGGTGATGATTTACGTAAGCAAATCATTACCTATAAATCTGCACATCTTACCTTGGAAGTGAAAGGAATACCTAAAACTCCCGAAGGAATGGAAGCCAGGGCATCAATGGAAACCATAAAGAATACAGCAGAAGGCAAAATTGAGAATCTTTTAAACGAATGTTTCAGCGGTGCTAAATTATTTCAGGCAGGTGGTAACGAAATTTTCGGAACAAATTTACAGCTAACAGTAAGCGAAGGAGCTACCAATAGTGCTGCACGCTTATACCCTAATTTCAACGAAGCGGATGAAAAAGGCTGGGACAAAGTTTACGAATCAGCCAAAAGAGGTTTAACTGATGCATTAAAACATGTGACTTATAATGGTGAAATTCCTCAACACCCTATTTGCAATGCCATCATTAAGTTTATTCAAGCAGGTAAAAAAGGTGCTGATATTCGTAAGCAATTTTCAGGGAAAGGTTATGGTTGGTCGCAAGATGCCATTGATGGCGCTTTGCAGGTATTATTGGTGGGTAACATACTAAAAGCCATTAGTAGAGACGGAAAACCTGTTGACCCTCGTGCTTTGGAACGTAAAAACATACCCCAAACACAATATAAAACAGAATCGGTTACTATTTCAGCGCCACAACGCATAAAAATAAAACAGTTATTGCAGAAACTCAATGTCAAAGGTAAATCTAATGAGGAATGGAAGGTAGTTCCTCTATTCTGCCAAGAGTTAAGAAAATTACAAAATAATGCTGGTGGTGAAGCGCCTAAACCAAAAGTGCCTTATGCTCCTCTTATAGATGATTTAGAAAGCAATATTGGCAATGAAGTATTACAACTTTTATTCAATAATAAAGATGAAATTGAACAATGGATTAGTGAATGGCAAGATGCAGGTAAAAAAATAGCCGATAAATGGCCACGTTGGGAAACCTTAAATCGCTTTCTACCTTATACAAAATCATTAACTTCATATGAGGAAATAAAACCTCAAGTAAATAACATTGAGACGAGCAGAAGATTACTGGCTGAACCCGATTTAATTCAACCCATTGTGGCACAATTGGAAAAAGAACTGCGCGAAGCCATCAATAACAAACAAGTAGAGTTTAAAACCAACTTCAAAGAATTAAACACCTTATTACTGGAACAAGAAACCTGGCAAAAGTTAGCCATAGATGAACAGGAACGCATATTAAAAGTAGTTCAAATATATGCTATTCCTAATCAGAATTTGGGAACGGAAAATCAGGTAATGGAATCATTGGCGAATTACTCTTTAGACAAGTGGGACGACCAAGCGGCTGCATTAAAAGGCAGGTTCGATAGGGCTTTAGAAATAGCGATAAATTGGTATGGAATCATTAAGCAAAACACTTCGTTCGAACTTAGAAAACGATATAAAAAAGGCACGTGAGATTGCCGAAGCAGGGGCGAAAATTGCACTGCAACAAATGGGTGTAGATGCTGCAACAGCCTTACCTCATCTTACGGGCGACCAATTAGAGCTACGCCGTAAAATGCGTGCACATGCCCGACAATTAGGAGATAAACGTGACCCACAAAAGGAAACACAAGAAATAACAAGGCTTACAGAAGAAGTAGCCTACGAACATTGGCACCGCATGTTGTTTTCACGCTTTTTAGCTGAGAATGATTTGTTAATGTACCCCGACCCCAACGACCCAGTTTCTATCTCTATTGAAGATTGTAAGGAATTGGCAGCTGATGAAGGTGCACGTAACGAATGGGAATTAGCCGCACGTTTTGCTTCACAAATGTTGCCGCAAATATTCCGTGCCGATTCTCCTGCTTTTCAATTAAGCTTACCACCTGAACACCAGCAAAGACTGGAACATCTTTTAGCTGCCATGTCCAGTGAAGTTTTTAAAGCTTCTGATTCATTAGGTTGGGTATATCAGTTTTGGCAGGCCAAACGAAAAAAAGAAGTAAATAATCCTCGGGGCAAGCCCACGAGGCATTGAAGAAAATATTTTTGGATCCCGAGGCAAGCCTCGAGGTATTAAACCTTAATGAGAATAAATGATGATGGCAGCCCTGTAGGCGCAAGGGAAATATCTCCTGTAACCCAATTGTTTACCGAAGATTATATGGTATGGTACTTGCTCGACAATAGCTTAGGGGCTTGGTGGGCAAAGCGCAAATTAACAGATGATGATTTACGCCACGCTCCCGATGAACAAACCTTACGTGATAAATTGGCATTACCAGGTGCTCCATTCGATTATTTACGCTTTATCAAAAGCGAAGATACCAATACTTGGCAACCTGCAGGTGGATGGTACGAAGGCTGGCCTGATAGTCTAAGCGAACTAAAAGTACTTGACCCATCTTGTGGTTCAGGACACTTTTTGGTGTTTGCATTTCAAATGTTAGTACCCGTTCGTATGGAATTAGAAGAACTAACAGCACAAAAAGCTGCAGATGCTGTTTTGCGCGATAACTTAAACGGATTAGAGCTTGACCAACGTTGTGTGGAACTTGCTGCTTTTGCCTTAGCCTTAACTGCATGGACATACCCCGAGGCTGGTGGATACCGCATATTACCCGAATTAAACATTGCTTGCTCGGGTTTAGCAGTTACGGGTAAAGTAGAAGATTGGGTGCGTGTAGCCAAACAAAGTGTGGACGAAAAACACCACAAAGAACAAATTGAGGAAGGAATGCGCGAGTTGTATCGCATATTTCAGGATGCTCCTACCTTGGGAAGTTTAATCGACCCTTCAAAATTAAAACAAAGCCTTTTTACAGCGGATTATAAACAATTAGCTGAGCTATTAGAAAAAGCGCTAAGTAACGAAGACAAAGACATTGACGAACACGAAATGAACGTGGTAGCTTTCGGTTTAGCTAAAGCGGCACGTATGCTAGCCGATAAATACCATTGGGTAATTACCAATGTACCTTATTTAGGTAGAGGAAAACAAGATGATGTTTTAAAAGAATATTGTGATAAAAATTACTCGGAAGCAAAAAAGGGTTTAGACACTGTTTTTCTTAATAGATGTATTGAGTTTACTGATGATGGAGGTTGTGTATGTAATGTTCTGATGCAAAACTGGCTATTTCAACCCACCTATAAATTTCTAAGGAAAAAGATATTGAAAGAGGTATCTATTTCAAATATAGCAAGTCTCGGGGCTGGAGCATTTCAAACTATTTCTGGTGAAGTTGTTCAGCCAATTCTTATTTCTATTATAAATACAAAACCAGTAAAGGAGCAACATATATCTGGAATTGATGTTGCTAAAAACGGCAGTATAACTAACAAATCTATTTCACTACAAAAATCACAACTTACATTTACAAATTATGACACAATTGGTAAAAGAAGTGATTTAAGAATCTCTTTTGACTCAAATTCAAACAACTTAATTCTATCTGCTTTTGCAAAATCAATTCAGGGTATTAAAACTGGTGATGATGCTAAATTCAGAAGGAATATTTGGGAAATGAATAAAATATCAAATAAATGGGTATTTTATCAAAGTACAGTTATTGACAATATCTTCCATGGAGGATTAAGCTTTCTTTTATTATGGGAAAACGAAGGTAGGAATTTAGCTAGGTGTCAAGGTAAAAAAGCATGGGGGAATAAAGGTGTTACGGTTAGTCAAATGTCATCTTTACCAAGTTCAATCTACTGCTCAGGTAAGTATGACAGTAATATTACTGCTATCATCCCAAAGAAAGAAAACTATTTACTTCCTCTTTTCGCTTACAGTAACTCAGGAAATCTCGCTTTGGAAGTTAAAAAAATTGAAAAATCACATAAAGCAAATAATGGAGCATTTGAGAAAGCACCTTTCGATTTAGAACATTGGCAAAAAGTAGCAGAAGAAAAATACCCCAATGGCTTACCCTTACCCTACTCCAATGCCCCCACCCAATGGATTTTTCACGGGCATCCTGTAATAGCTGAAGAAGAATCTCGTTTGCAAGTAACTATCGCTAGATTGTTAGGTTATCGTTGGCCAGCCGAGTACGATTTTGATAAAAAACAAAAAGGCGAAACCGAAGACATTATGGAGCTAAGCGACGAGGCTTGGCAACTCATTGAAGAAACCCAAACTTTAAATTCCTTAGCCGATGATGATGGCATTGTGTGTATTCCTGCAGTACGTGGGGAACAAAGTGCTGCCGATAGGTTAATTGAGTTTTTAGAAGCGGCTTATGCCAAAGATTGGAACAATAATATTTTAGCCGAACTATTAACATTAGTTGGTCATTCAGGTAAATCGTTGGAAAGTTGGTTACGCGATAAGTTCTTTATCCAACATTGCAAACTTTTTCACCACCGCCCTTTTATTTGGCATATATGGGATGGACTAAACGATGGTTTTGCAGTCTTCATAAATTACCACAAACTGGACTACAAAACGCTGGAAACGCTTATTTATACCTATTTAGGAGATTGGATTAGCGACCAGGAACAAGCCAGAGCTAATAATGTAGATGGAGCCGAGGAAAAACTGGCGGCTGCAGAAATTCTAAAAAAAGAATTGGAAGCCATTTTAAAGGGGGAAAGTCCTTTAGATATTTTCGTACGCTGGAAACCATTAGAAAAACTTCCTTTGGGTTGGAATCCTGATATTAATGATGGAGTACGCATGAACATCCGCCCCTTTATGTACGCTAAAGATATTAGTAAAAAAGGAGCAGGCATTTTACGCGACAAACCAAACATTAATTGGGGCAAAGACCGTGGTAAAGATGTAGAAACAGCACCTTGGTATAATTTAGGAGAACAGTACGGTGGCAAAGAAGATGACCGTATTAACGACCATCATACCACATTACAAGAAAAAACAGAAGCAAGAAATGGTAATTGATAAACTCATATACGAACTAAAGCAAGCCGCCCAATACAATACCGATGTACAAGTTGCACCCAAAGCCATTTTATGGCCCGATGGTGAAAGCTTGTGGGAAGCATCCATCGATATTTTAAAAGAAAAACTTCCTGAGTTTTTGGTGTTAGGTAAATATGCTCCTGAGCAAAAAACGGGGCCTGCCATTTGGTTGGCTTGTGCTTTGGATAATACTTTGGAAGAAAAGCTTATTCCAGATGGCCTAACTCCCATCATTTATATGCCTGGTATTTCACGTACTGTTTTGCGAAATGTAGGTGAGTTACCAAAAGATTTACATTGCATAGCCGATTTACAATTTAGAGGCTGCTACTTTTCGCAAGAGAGTGGAAAAGATTGGACACCTTTGGCATTTCTTTCTTCCAAAGGGCAAGGTTTAAATATGGAAATTAAGCGTGATAGCGATACAAAAACAACATTATTAAAAGCATTGCCTTCCATTCTTAGAAAACAGCAAAGCGAATTAAAGAACAAAACGCTAAACCAAGAACTATTATTGCAAATACTCACCCCTGACCCTGAACGTATGCTTTTGGGCTGGTTCTCTGACGAAAACAGATACAAGGAAACATTATCGACTACCGAATGGGAAAGTTTTTGTCAAAGTATGAAGCTGAACTACGGATTTTCGCCTGATAAAGATGGCATTATACATGCCGTAAGACTATTTGCAGAAGCCAAAAAGAATTGGGCATCTGTCTGGCAACGTTATACCGAAAGCTATACTACTTTCCCTGGTATTTATGGTTTGCTGGAAAGAGCACCAAAAGAAGCTGATATTTTTGCCAATGCCGAATCACATGGCAACTGTCCTGTTTGGAATAAATCGGAAGAAAGCAGCTTAAAAGACGCACTTGATAAGTTAAAAGGTGCAGAAAGAGAGACTGCCATAAAAGCCATTAAACAGCTTATTCCTAAGCACAAAGAACGTCAGGCTTTAATCTGGTTCATCATGGAGAAATCTCCTTATCTCAAAGCTTTACTCCAATTTGAAAAATCCATTGAATTGATGGAAAAGACCTTTCCTATTTCTAATATCAAAACAATGGCGTCAGCCTACTACGATTGGGCATGGAAAGTAGATGTCCACATTCAAAAAGCAATACTTCCTTTTAAAACCAATAGCGAAGTTGCTACAATAAAAGGAATCATTCAAGCCATTTACACCGATTGGTTAAACAAAATAAGCACCCAATTTCAAGCAGCAGTCAATAAAGAAGGGTACCCGGAGAATGATTCCAAAACATTTGCACTACCCTCACAAAGGTCAGCCTTAATTTTTGTAGATGGTTTACGTTTGGATTGGGCAAAACTCCTAAACCAAAAGTTATCGGAATCAGGCATTCAAGCCAACGAATCGTTAGTTTGGTCGGTTTTACCTTCCATTACTTCATCGGGCAAAGCCTATGTTTCTCCGCTTAAAGATGCCCTGTCTACTGAGTCGGCTAAGAATGCCGATTTTGTACCCTACTTTAAAGAAGAAGATAAAAAAGGAAGCTGGGCAAACATTAAAACGCAGCTAAAGCACATTAATTGGAGCACAAAGCTTAAAGGAGATAAAAACCTGTGGATTGAAAGCGGAGACATCGACCATGAAGGGCATCACAGAGGATGGAAACTTCCACACCAAATGGAAATTATCCTTTCAGATATAACAAGCCAGGTACAGAGCCTTTTGGAACAAGGGATTGAAACCATTAAAATTGTAACCGACCACGGTTGGTTATATTTACCTGGTGGGCTACCCAAACAGGAACTACCGGCTTATTTAACCGATAGCAAAGGAAAACGCTGTGCTTTAATCAAAGAAACTGCGCCGTCCGAAGAGGAAGTTTATTCCTGGTATTGGAACCCCAATGTAAACTTTGCGTCACCCAGAGGAATTGCAACTTACCAAGAGGGTGAAGAATATACCCATGGCGGTGTTTCACTACAAGAATGTTTAACACTTTGCCTAAGTATTTCCAATCAAAATTCGCAGGAGAAACAAACCGCTTCCATCGATAAAATAACATGGTCAGGTATGCGATGTAAAGTATTGGCAAATGGAGTAGAAACAGCTCTTTTAGATATTCGAGAACAACCTGCCGATGCAACAACAAGCATTATAATGAAAACAAAAAAAGTGACAGTTAATAAGCAAGTATCCTTATTAGTAGAAGATGAAGATTTGGAAGGAGAAAAAGCCTTTGTAGTTCTTATAGATGAACAAGGAAATTTATTAGCTCAAACCGAAACGATTATAGGAGGATAAAACATGGAATTAGATAGTTTAGATAATAAAGCAGCACAATGTCTGGATGGCTATTTAGTCCGTAAGGACTTGGTAAGAACATTTAGTCGTCAATTTCCAGTTCCTACCTATGTAGTTGAATTTTTATTGGGAAGATATTGTGCCAGCACCGACCCTGATGAAATTGAAGAAGGATTAGAAATTGTTGAACGTCAGCTAAAATCCAGAACAGTAAAAGCGGGCGAAGAAGAATTATTCAAAGCCAGGGCACGCGAAAAAGGGGAAGTGAAAATCATCGACTTAATCAGTGCACGCCTTGACGCAAAAACAGATTCTTATTTGGTTACACTGCCAAGTCTTCAGTTAAAAGATGTGCGTATTTCTCCGGATATTGTGAATCAGAATGAACGCATGCTAACAGGTGGTTTTTATGCAGAAGTTACATTAGAATACGATGCAGCAATAGCTCAGGAGAAAAATGGTCGCCCATTTGGTATTCCAGTAGTTCGCCCTATCCAATTATCAAAACGAGATGTATTAGATACGCTGGCCGAAGCACGCAAATCATTTAACACACAGGAATGGATAGATTTTATATTGCGTAGCACAGGTATTGAGCCTGATTTATTAACGGAACGTAACAAAAATGCTTTCCTCTTGAGAATGGTTCCCTTTGTGGAACGTAACTATAACCTCATTGAATTAGGGCCTCGCGGAACAGGTAAAAGTCACTTATTCCAACAAGTATCTCCTTATGCCCACTTAGTATCAGGAGGTAAAGCCACAGTTGCCAAAATGTTTGTTAATAACGGAACTGGCCAACGCGGTTTAGTTTGTCAATACGATGTAGTTTGTTTCGATGAGGTTTCTGGTATTTCATTCGACCAAAAAGATGGTGTAAACATCATGAAAGGTTATATGGAATCGGGTGAATTTAGCCGTGGTAAAGAAAGCATTCGTGCCGATGGTTCAATGGTAATGGTAGGAAACTTCGATGTAGATGTAGAACACCAACAACGAGTAGGGCATTTATTTGGCCCTATGCCTCCTGAAATGCGAGATGATACCGCTTTTATGGATAGAATACACTCTTACCTTCCTGGTTGGGATGTGCCAAAGATAGGAAAAGAGTATTTAACTGACCACTTTGGTTTAGTAAGTGATTTTTTATCTGAAAGCATGAGTCAGTTACGAAAGCAAAGTCGAGTTTCAGTGCTACAAAATCGTGTGCAATTTGGAGGTGCTCTCTCAGGGCGTGATACCAATGCTGTAAACAAAACAGTTTCAGGCTTAATTAAACTCATTTCTCCAAGTGATACCGAAAGAGTTTCTGATGAAGACTTAGAATGGGCAGTTAGAATAGCCCTTGAAGCCAGAAGAAGAGTTAAAGAACAACAAAAACGAATAGGTGCTGCTGAGTACAGAAATACGCATTTCAGCTATACTCTGGGTGATGAAGGTGTAGAGAAGTTTGTAGCTACACCCGAGTTGTATACAGAGAATAGCATAGGTTCAGACCCATTAGAACCAGGTCAAATTTGGTCTTTAAGTCCAGGTGATGAAGAAGAACATGCTGGTTTATTCCGTATTGAAGTGAATGAAGGACCAGGTTCAGGAGTAAAAGTTTTAAATAAGCCTGTCCCTCAATCTTACAAAGAAAGTATCGGCTTTGCAGAGCAAAACTTATATGCACGTGCCACACAACTCATTGGCGATAAAGACCCACGTCAACATGAGTTTACAGTCCAGTTAAGGGCTTTCGACGCAGCAAAATCAGGAGCTAAAACAGGCATGGCAAACTTAATAGCCATGTGTTCTTCCATATTAAAAAAGAGCGTAAAAGGAGGGCTAATCGTAGTCGGTGAAATCAATCTTGGCGGTTCAATAGAACCAGTACATAACGCCATCACTTTAGCAGAAATAGCCGTTGAAAAAGGCGCAACAGCCCTACTAATGCCTGTGAATTGTAGACGACAACTATATGACCTAAGCGATGACATGGCTACAAAAATTGATATTCAGTTTTATTCGGAAGCTAAGGATGGGTTATTGAAGGCTTTGGTGGAGTAAAAAGAACTGATAGTTAAAATTTAAAGTAACAAACATGAGGCAAAAACACGCAGAAAATGTATACCCACTTTTTCATCGTTTCATTGATGAATTTTTAATTACTGGAAATAGCATCCTGACAGAACACGAGGAGGTATTGAATGACGAATCTATTCGTAATTGTTTCAGAAATTATGTGGAAAATTTCAAGGAAGGCAAACAAAGTTTCGATGATAAAATCAGAGAACAATTTAAAGATGCCGACCTAAATACAAAACTGGTGTTTGCCCATGCTGAATGGTTGTGGGTATATGCAGTTGCAGACAAAACAGAACGGCGTAAAAAAGAATATACTAAACGAACAACCGGCTTAACCGATGCTGAACTAAAAACGGATGTTTACCCAAATGGCTTTGGTCATGCAGGGCAATGGCACAATCAGAATAAATACCATGAAATCAGATTCATTCTTTTAATTATCCAGTTCTTAAAAGAGAAGATAGAAAGTAAAGAGCTAAAGAAAACGGAAGATATTGCTGAATGGATAGAAATACTGGCTCTTTATCAAAAATATGACAAAGAATATGAAGGCTTTGATATTCCCGAGAAATTGAAGCAGGAAATTCCTAGTCAAAAGTTAGCTGTAAGTAATATTTTAACTTATGTCGCATTTCCCGATAATTACGAACGTATTGCATCTGATGCCCACAAATGGCAAATCTATAGTTCCTTTTCTGGTCTATTAAGCGATGAAGAGAAAAAAGATGAAGAACTAAACAGAGATGAAGGAATCAAACTCATACGAGACCGTTTAACAGAGTTTAGCGGCAATCCAAATTTTGACTTCTACGATGAGGAATACAGTCGTGTTTGGAACTATTCTTTAACTCAAGAGGGATTCTCAGAAGTACAGGGTTTACAATATAAAAAAGCCATTATTTTATATGGTCCTCCAGGAACAAGTAAAACGTTTACAGCGAAACGTCTTGCTTATGCATTAATTGCCAACGATTACCTCAGCAAAAAGGAAAATGTAGCAACCTATTTTAAAGGAGGTGAAGATTTTACTAAAGGTCGTATTCATCGTTTGCAGTTGCATACCAATTACAATTACGAAGATTTTGTAGCAGGTATTCAACTAGATAATCACGAAACAAAACCAGTTAAAGGTAAACTTTTTGACATTTGCGATGCCGCCGAAAAAGACAAGGCAATTGGAATGCCTCATGTTTTAATACTAGATGAAATCAATAGAGTTGATTTATCCCGTCTTTTTGGAGAAGTATTCTCTGCACTTGAAAACCGTGAAGAAACCATTGATTTAAGCATTGGAGACCTAAAGCTTAAAATTCCTTCAAACTTATATGTTATCGGCACAATGAACGAAATTGACTTTTCATTGGAACGTATCGATTTTGCTTTAAGAAGAAGGTTCTTATGGTTCTTTTATGGTTTTGAAAGAAGCACTCTTAAAGCTATGATTTGGGATAAGAATAAAACTTTAGGAACGCGATTGAGCAATGGAGAAGTTGAACGCTTTATTAATAACGCCCAAGCCTTAAACAACGAAATTATTCAACTGCCGGAGCTAGGTGAACAATATCAAGTGGGCCACACCTTTTTTGCTGAGGTTGTTGAAATTTATAAAAGTTACAAAGACATAAATGGCTATACCAATAGAATAAAAGAGAAGATTTACAGAAACGGTGGTGCTGCAAATATTATATGGGATATATCCATCAAACCAATTTTATCTGCCTTCTTAGGGAACATGGATAAAGATAGTAAAGCAGATAAACTAAACGAATTAAGAACAGTATTTATGCAATGATAGAGAATACCATCCATATTGCAGCATTTGATTGTTTGCCCTTCGACAATAAAAGGGCAACAGCCGATGTATTGCATAAATTTATGGCTTCTCAAAGCAATAATATTTTTTGGTTTTCCGCCAATAACCGGATTGATACAGATTCAAAATTAGCAGAATACAATTACCGAACCCACCAATGGTTTGCAGGTCGTTTTGTGGGTGAAGCCATTTTTAACCACAACGAACAAGATTATAAAATAACAATTAAACCACGTTTTGGAGAATCATTTCTTTTCAAAATGTTGGAAGAAATATTCAATATCCGTATAACTAATTCTGCGAGTTCACATAAAACAACATCAGAATGGCAACACTATATAAAACGCATTATCGCATTTATATGGATTCAAAAACTGGCAAATGCAAACTTACATGGGCTGCCTAAGCAGAATGTTAAGCAAACACATAAAGGACAAACAATAAGAGGGAGAATGAATGTTCGAAAATCAATTCTTCCCTATTATCAAAGCAATGAATTGACTTCAAATTATTATGAAAAGCAGATAGATAAAGACGTAGCTCAAATTATTCAACAAGCATATCAAATCCTTAAGTCGGATTTTCAAATAGGTAAAATAAATATTCCTGACTCAGCCCAGGAAGCTTTGAATCAGGTTCAGTCTGATATAAAATGTAATGAACACATTAGTGAAACTCAATACAGAAATATCAAATACAAGGATATTTACAAGAGCTGGAAACCTTTTGTAGATTTATCTTGGGACATTATTCAACGTAAACAACTGAGTTTAAAGCAAAATAAAGCACAAGATGGTTTCGGCTTCTTCATTGATATGGCAGAAGTATGGGAACAATATTTAAGGGTGATACTTAAAAAGAACTTGCGTAAAAAGGGATGGATATACCGTAGAGATAAAGAAATTGCATATAAAGGGTATTTCTTTAAGCGTGAGTTGATTCCCGATTTGGTTTTTCAAAAAGAGGATATGATTTCTGTTTGGGATGCGAAGTATAAACGGATGTTAGGAAGACCAATTGATATTGACCGTTCAGACTTTTTTCAAATACATACTTACATACAGAATTATATCAACGAATATAAAGTTAAAGCTGGAGGCTTATTATTTCCTATTTCAGCAAATCAAGTAAACTTCGAGAAATATGGCACACCCTATTTACTAAACGAAGAAGGACATAAACTAAATTTCTGCATCGATGGAATTGAATTGAAAGAAGAAACTAATAATAATCAAGAGCTTAAACAACAAGAGTTTATAAACCGAATAATAAAGCAATTGGCATAATAATATGGGCAGACTACCCGAACTCAAGGGCATTGAAAAACCCGTAACGAATAGCTCAACAAAATGGGCTGGACATTCAAAAGTAATGATGATTTAAAATAATATATTCGTCCGTTTTCAGACCCGATACTTGTTGATATTCTGGTTGAAAAAACGGCAATAATCTAAAAACAAAATAAAATGGTAGCAAATACTAAAATCAACATGGGTAATGATGAGTTCATCCTTTATATCCGCAAGAAAGCAACAAACTGTAATATCTCAAATGACGATTTAGGAAAGCAAATTTGGCTTTGGTTAGAAAAGCGAGGAGCAGTTAAAACATTTTATGGAAAGCCGCAAGCTTGCTTATGGGGTAAAGATGCTGCAAACAGAGATAAGGACATGCTGCCTTATACTGCAACTCAATTTAGTTTTGATAGAAATATATTACTTGATTTATATACCCTTTTAGATAATTTAGCCCAACAATAACAACCTACTATGAAGCTATACAATAAAACCAAAAACAGTGTCACACTTCTGAAAGAAATACCTTTCAAACTCGAACGTGAAATTCAAACCTTGTTCGAATCCCAGCTTCCCGAATTATTAGGTTTACAATTGGTTAAATCAGAGTTTAGTATTAAAAACAGACGTATTGATACGCTTGCTTTTGATACACAAAGCAATGCTTTCGTAATTATAGAATACAAACGCTCTAAAAGCAATAGTGTGGTTGACCAAGGATTTACCTACCTGAACTTAATGTTAGAGAATAAAGCTGATTTTATCATCGAATATAATGAGACCTGTATTGGCAAGATGCAACGAAAAGATGTGGATTGGTCACAAACCCGTGTAATCTTCGTTTCAACTAGTTTCACTGAAAACCAAAAACTAGCGACCAACTTTAAAGATATTGCCATTGAACTGTACGAGGTGAAACAATACGAAGGTGGAATCATTGCCATAAATCCAATTAAGAAATCATCATCCGCAACAAGCATTAAACCATTAACCGAGAAAAATGAGGCTATTAATAAAGTAGCACGTGAAATAAAGGTTTATACAGAAGAAGACCATCTAACAAATATTTCAGATGAAATTACAGAGCTATACCAGTCATTTAAGGATGCAATCCAGAATTTAGCTGACAATATTGAGATAGTACCAAGAAAACAACAAATTGGCTTCCGTCACAATGGAATTATCTGCGATATACATATTCAAAAGAAAGGTCTCAAAATGTGGATTAACCTTAAAAAAGATAATATTGACGACCCAAAACAAATCACACGTGATGTTTCCCAAACAGGTCATTGGGGCAACGGTGATTATGAGCTACTTATTACAAATACAAACAACCTTGAATATATTATGAGTTTAGTGAAACAAGCATTATAAAAAACAAATCCCTATGAACGCCCAGAATCTATATTTCAACATCTTAACGTTCGAATTTCCTTCGGAAAATCAAACCTTCTATTTTACCTTAGATGACAATGGAAAAGGTCACAAAATCCACAAGACACTTTTCCCAAAAGATATAGATTCTGTTTTTCCAGGTGTAAGTAACAACGGAACCGATTTTATTTACACCACATTCACAAGCGAAAAAGAAGGGTTTAAACCAATAGAAATCAACTTTTCGGAAGAAAATGAAAACTTGATAAAACGGTATTACAACCGCCAAATCAAATACTATTTCAGCCACATAATGAAAAAGGTGGTAAAAGTTGGTTTCATCAAAGAGAA
The DNA here is from genome assembly GCA_964476535.1 of uncultured Maribellus sp. Lineage (GTDB taxonomy): Bacteria > Bacteroidota > Bacteroidia > Bacteroidales > Prolixibacteraceae > Draconibacterium. Next base: position 355 of record CAYZBC010000075.1, on the reverse strand, counting down.
TCAGGTATGGATTCATTCAAAAATATTCTCAACTACACAATTTGATGTTTACCTAAAATTTTCACTAAAGGTTCAGCTAAAAACAGTCAGTAACTATCCTGAATTATTGCTTTCCTACGATGGCACTTCAAAAGTACTAAAGCAATCAGTAGCAGAACTAATAGACCAGGTGTCACCTACAAACTTCAATTGGGTACTAAAAGGCAAAACTCTAAGTAAATGGGAATGGTTGGTAAATGATGAAGAAATTCCCGACTACACCAAATACTATCCTGTATTAAATAAAAGTTTGGAGAAAGCTTTAAACATCCCAATGGAAGTACCTCCAAGAGATAACCGCTATCTTAAATACTTT
>CAYZBC010000074.1:0-18997 GCA_964476535.1 uncultured Maribellus sp. | reverse complement strand
GTTATTTTTTCGTTAATGGTTAATCCGAATCTTTCGAGTATTAATTACTTTAACGATTTTGGCGAAATTAATATTTCTCCCGAATCCATTGGAAACAGTGATACCGATGAGATGGGACTGTTTGAACTCGATTCAAATGGCAGTAAAATGGCGATGAGTACTCATGCATTTCATCATCATTTGCAAAACGATCCACAAAAATCGATTGAAATTTTAGTGTCGAGAGCAGCCCGAAAAATGATTTGTTTTGGTGCAACTCCAACAGCTGTTAGTGCTTTTTTATATCACATAAATTTTGCCGATCCGAAGGGGCAATTTATTGCTTCAGGAGCAAAAAAGGGCTTGGAGAATGTATCGGAAAAATTTAACCTAAAAGTTTCTGATCGAAAAATAAGATTCGATCATTTTTCAGAACATGGTCCGGTACCGGCGACTATTATTATAAGTATGATGGGGCTTGTTAGCAACGAACAAAACATTACGACACATTCATTCAAACAAAAAGGAAATATTATTTTTCTGATTGGACATAACGTTGATGACATTGGAACTTCTGAATATCTAGAGTTTTATCATGGAATTTCGGACTCTCCTTTGCCTGAGTTTAATATTAACCATGAAATTGAAGTTCAGTCGGCAATTAAAAAACTGAATGAATTAAAATTAATTGAAAGTGCCAGCCCCGTTGGTAAAGGCGGACTTTTCTTTACCTTATTGCGTGCAGCAATTCCCAATGAATTAGGTTTCGATATAACAACCGCCGCCGAAATACGAATTGATTCGTTTTTGTTTGGAGAAGCAATGGGGCGTATTGTGGTCGGTGTGAATCCCGATAAGGAAGATGAATTTGTTGATGCCCTTTCAGAAATGAATACTCCATTCTTTACACTCGGGCATGTTACCAAAGGAGAAATTCGTATCGATGATAAATCTATGGGGTATGTTGATAAAATGACTGTTTGAGTTTAATGGCAGCTCTTCCCAATAAAAAATCAGAACAATCTAAAAAAGGACAAGTTGAGGAGATGTTCAACAATATCTCTCACAAGTACGATCTTTTAAATCATTTATTGTCGGTTAATATCGATAAGATTTGGCGGAAGAAGGCTGTGAGAAGGTTAATTTCAGCTCAACCAAAACTTGTGTTGGATATAGCAACTGGAACAGGTGACTTTGCTGTGGCAATAACAAAATTGCCTGGTGTTAAAGTTACAGGGATCGATATCTCGGAAGGAATGTTAGATGTTGGTTGGAAAAAAATTGAGAAAAAAGGATTAACGGAAGTTATTGAATTATTAAAAGCAGACTCAGAAAATTTACCTTTTGGTAACAATATATACGATGCTGCAACGGTTGGTTTTGGTGTTCGGAATTTTGAAAATCTGGAGAAAGGGCTTTCTGAAATATTGCGTGTTTTAAAGCCAGGTGCAAAATTTCTAATTCTGGAGTTTTCAAAACCCAAAAAAACACCGTTTAAACAATTGTATTCTTTTTATTTTACTAAAATTTTGCCGTTTATCGGACGTTTAATTTCCAAGGATAGTAATGCTTATACTTATTTGCCCGAATCGGTAAATGAATTTCCTGACGGTGAAAGATTTTTAACTATTTTAGCAGACGTGGGATTTATTAACAATAAGAGTTTCCCGCAAACTTTCGGAATTGCTATTATTTATGAAGCAAATAAACCTGAATATTAAGTAAACAAGACAATAAAAGACATAAAATATTGTTTTTGAAAAAAAGAGTTAAAGAACTGCCGAGTGAGAAAAATTATTTCATCCATACTATTTATCCTAATTGTTTCGAATGTTTTCGCACAAAAACAAAAGGTGAAATATTTGACAACTTTCGATGATAAGTTGATACATTTTGGCTTTGCACTTGGAGTTAATGCCTTGGATTTTAATGTAGTAAACTATAATCCTATCGGAGAAAATCCTGATTTTATTCCATACCCTTTAGAAGATATTGTTGAAGGTAGTATTGTTCGTTCAGATGTACCAGAGTTAGTTCCCGGTTTTACAGTTGGAATTATTTCGAGTATGCGACTAACTAACAATTTAAATTTACGTTTTCTGCCCGGAATGTCGTTTGGCGAAAGAAAGTTAACTTATAATATTCCGGTTCTTGATGTCAATTATTACGAACCGCAAACGTATTATTCAATAAAGTCAACTTTTTTAGATTTTCCGCTTTTAATAAAATATAAAGCAAAAAGAATAAATAACGATCGGCCTTATATCGTATTTGGAGGTGCCTATCGGATTGATATTTCCAGATCGGCTTCCGAAGATTTAGTTAAGTTATCGAAAAGTGGTTTTTATGCCGAGTTAGGAACTGGGTGGGATCATTATTTTCCATTTTTTCGATTCTCGGTTGAAGCAAAATTTAGTTTTGGGTTAACCGACCAATTGGGCGATTTGCCTTCTTCAATACAACGACAGTATTATGCGCAATCGATTAAAAGCCTGCGTTCAAATATTTTTACACTCTCCTTCAATTTTGAATAGATAATAAAGGCTACCCTGTTGCAGAATTTAAACAATATATTTGCGTTTAAATTCGGAGCAAATTATAGCTGTAGCTATCGAAACATTTAGCGATTCTGGTCCTTTATTATTTGCCGAAAAATCTGGAATTTTTATCTTTTTATTTATCTGCAATTCCAATTCCTTTCTAATTCCATTGCCTTCGTTTCCAACCACAAGAACGGCTTTTTGAGGCAGAATTTCATTGTATATGTTTTCTCCTTTAAGGAAAGCCCCATAAATAGGTGCTTGCGAATTATTTGCAATTTGTGCAATCTCAGAAAATGTAGCGGTAAAATAATTTACACGGCTAAAAGAACCCATACTCGCCTGAATTACTTTTGGGTTAAAATAGTCTGCCGTATTTGGAGAGCAAAATAGATATTCAATATTAAACCAATCGCAAATGCGAATTATTGTTCCTAAATTCCCCGGATCCTGAATTCCATCTAAATAGATAGACAAATTATTTCCTATTTTTTCGGGAAGCTCTAATTTTTTTGGAAGCGAACAAATGGCAAGACAGTTTCGAGGGTTCTGTAATAAACTTGCTTTCCGAAGATCTTCCATCTCAATTTCAATGATAAGGTTAGCTTTTTTACAGATAATTTCGTTATCAACAAGAAAAATAGGCGTTGCATAAAGTCTTTCAATCGTGAAATTTGAACTTAAAACTTCGATTACGTTTTTATCTCCTTCAACTAAAAATGAATTTTCTTTGACCCTGAATTTCTTTAAGGCAAGTGATTTTATTAGTTTTATCGTACTTTTACTAATCATTTAAATTTTAAATAATATTTGTAGTAAAGTTACAGTTTCTTTATAGAACACTTCTTTATTTTTGTTGAATAAAAACATTTGGATTGTATAGAATAACGGATTTAATTGGAAAGGAATTTTTAAAGATAGGTGCTTTGCTGTTTGCAGCATTATTTTTTTCGTGTTCGCAGGTTAAATTCGTTCCCGAAGACAAATATCTGGTAAACAATGTCGATGTTGAAATTGACAACCCGGAGGTGGAAAAAAGTGAAGCGAAAGCTTTTGTTCGTCTAAAGGAGAATTATAAGATTCTCGGATTTGTAAAGTTTCATTTATTGATGTATAATCTGTCGTCGAAAAAGAAAACCGATGATTGGTTGAAAAGAATAGGGGAGCCGCCACAAATTTATAATGAAATATTATCGGAGCGTTCGAAGGATCAGTTGATGCAATTTATGAATAATAAAGGTTATTTTCAGGCATTGGTTGAAAATGAGGTGATTTTTAATAAAGAGAAAAAAAAGGCGAGCATTCGATTTAGTGTGAAATCTGGAGATCGTTATGTTATCAGCGATGTAAAATATCACTTTAAAGAGCCCGAAATGCAATCGTTGTTTTTTAGAGAATCGCATATTGAGGAAATTCAACCAGGCGATCCATTTGATATTTATTCTCTTGAAAAACAGCAGTTGGAGATTGTCGATCTGTTTCGAAACAATGGATATTATTATTTTTCGAAAGACGATGTTCGATTTTTAGCCGACAGTAATCGGGTGTCAAAACAAATTGCTATCGATCTGTTTATTGGTACTACAAAAAGTAGTCAAATTGATTCGGCAAAAGTTTTCCAGCCTTACATATTAAATAATTTTTATTTTTCGGTTTTACCGGGAAATACCCCGGTTACAGGAAGTCGCGACAGTGTAACTGCTTTTTCCGATACACTGGCATGGGATAATTTTGTAGTTTATCAGCATAAGAAAATTAGATATCCTTCTGGTTTGTTCGATCGTGCAATGTTATTGAAGAAAAATGCCTTGTATAGTAATGCCGAAGTGGAAAGAACTTTTACAGCTTTTAACCTGTTGCGTCAGTTTCGCTTTGTTGACATTCAGTTTGAGGAACCAAAATCGATGCAAGATTCTAATTTGTTGGATTGTTATATTCGCTTGGCTCCATTGAGCAAACAGTCTACCATGTTTGATATTGAAGGGACAAACACTTCGGGGAATTTTGGTGTGGCTGGAAATATAACTTACCAACATCGAAATTTATTTAAAGGGGCCGAAGTTTTTCAGCTTCGTTTCAAAGGTGCAACCGAACGATTGCAGCGTTTGATTGACGATGTAAATGAATTCATTAATACTCGAGAACTTGGCGTAGAATCGAACCTAATTATACCAAAATTGTTAGGGCCGGGTAATTTTATTAACGACTTTGAACGATTCCTGCCCAAAACAGTACTGACGCTGGGGTACAATTATCAGAAAAGACCGGAATATACAAGAACCATCTCAAATTTCAAGTTTGGATACGATTGGAAAACCACTCAGGATTTGAGACATTCCTGGAATTTAATTGATTTCAATGTTGTAAAAGTGTCGGAATATGATCCTGAATTTATTAAGGATATTGAAGATTTGTACATTAAAAGTAGTTTTACTGACCACCTGATATTTGCTATGAATTATTCTCTGGTCTTCAACAATCAGAAATTGAATTCAAAAAAGAATTATACCTACATAAGGTTTAATGCAGAGTCGGCCGGTAATTCTTTGTGGGCATTTTCCGAAATTTTTAGTCGTCCAAAGGTCGCACCTGTTGATACGCTCGGGGTGGGAGATATTAAATATTATCAAATACTAAATACTCGTTTTGCACAATACGTAAAAACAGATATAGAGATTAGTCATAGTCAACAGTTAGACGAATACAATGCCGTGGTTGGACGGGCATTTTTTGGAATTGGGATTCCTTTTGGGAATTTTGGTGTTCTCCCCTTTGAAAAACAATACTTTACTGGCGGTGCAAATGGAATAAGAGCTTGGCAAGTACGGGCCTTGGGTCCAGGTTCATACGAGGCTCCGGACAATACATACCCTAATCAATCTTCAGATATAAAATTAGAAGCAAACCTCGAATATCGCTATAAATTTACATCTTTTCTGGAAGGTGCATTGTTCCTTGATGCCGGAAATATTTGGGCTATTAACGATAAAGATAATCGGGAGGGTGCAATTTTTAAGTTGAATCGTTTTTATAAGCAGATCGCGGTGGGGACAGGTACTGGAGTGCGTCTCGATTTAAATTATTTTATATTTAGAGTGGATGTTGGTCTGAAGGTTCGAGATCCGGCACAAGAAGAAAGCAAGGGGTGGATTATTGGAACCAGACCAATTACAGGTAACGATTTTAATTATTCGTTTGCAATAGGTTACCCATTTTAATCTTTTCAACTTTTTATATTGCTCTTTTTTTTTCAACATTGTTTTTTTTGTGCATTTTAGCGCTCTTTAAATATGAAAACAATGGTTTCGTACACATTTTGTTTTCAAATTAAGGCTTTCGTTTATGTCAGATAAAAATCAAACTAGAGATAAATTCAGTTCAAAATTTGGAGTGATTGCAGCAGCAGCAGGCTCCGCAGTTGGATTAGGAAATATCTGGAAGTTTCCATACATCGCTGGTATATATGGGGGCGCGGCGTTTTTGTTTGTCTATTTGGCATTTATTGTGGCAATTGGTTTGCCCGTAATGCTTTCAGAATTAATTATTGGGCGAAAATCGCAACGTAATGCTTTTGGTGCATTTAAAGTATTAGCCCCCGGAACACCTTGGAAATACATTGGAATATTAGGTGTTAGTGCGGCATTCTTAATTTTATCGTTTTATGGAGTCGTTGCAGGGTGGAGTGTACAGTATATAATTCTTTCAATACAAGATGGGTTCTCAAACAAAAGCCCTGAAGAAATTGCTTCGCTTTTCGCTACATTTAATACATCACCAATCAGGCCGGTTATTTTTCAACTTATATTTATGGTGGTAACGGGTGCAATCGTTATTGTTGGAGTAAAAAAAGGGATAGAAAAATACACCAAAATTTTAATGCCACTTTTGGTCGTAATACTTCTTGCATTATGCGTAAAATCATTATCTCTGGAAGGAGCAAAAGCCGGGTTGGATTTTCTTTTTAAACCCGACTTCTCAAAACTTACCGGCGATGGAGTTTTAAGTGCACTCGGACATGCTTTTTTTACCCTTAGTTTAGGTATGGGTACATTGATAACTTATGGTTCGTATATAAGTAAGGATAATAACCTGGTAAGAACTGTAATACAAGTTACAGTTGCCGATACGGTTATTGCAATTTTAGCTGGTGTAGCTATTTTTCCTGCCGTTTTTGCTTTCGGAATAGCTCCGGCAGAAGGGCCAGGTTTAATATTCATAACTCTTCCGAATGTTTTTCATCAAATGCCTGGAGGATTCGTATTCTCAATTTTATTTTTTGTGCTTTTAACTGTTGCTGCCCTAACATCTTCCATTTCAATATTAGAAGTTGTTGTTGCCTATTTTAAAGAAGAATTTAATATGGGTAGAAGAGGGGCAACTATTTTGGCAACAATATTAATAACTATTCTCGGGGTTTTATGTTCCTTGTCAATGGGAGTTTTGTCTCCTTACACATTCTTAGGGTTAAATTTCTTTGATTTAATGGATTGGATTTCTGCTAATTTATTGTTACCGGTTGGGGGGCTATTTATTGCTTTGTTTGTTGGTTGGTTTTTTGGCAGGAAGAGAGTTAAAGAAGAGCTTGCAAATGGCGGGAAACTGTCTGGTGTGGCATTGTCAGCCTTTATGTTTCTCGTTAAATTTATTGCACCAATAGCTATTGCTATTGTTTTAATGAATAAAGTAGGTTTGTTGAATTTTAGCTGATTTTACAGAAGGTTGCATTCGAGAATTTTTGCAATCAATTTTGGGATAGTACTTAATTTTTATAAATTTAAGGTGCAATGTTTTTCATTTAATTGTAGCTTCAAATTTAATGTTCAATGAGTAATCCCTTTAAACATATATTAAATCAGCTTCTCAAATTTTCCAGATCAGACAGAAATGCTTTACTAATTTTATGTGCCTTAATCTTAATTGTGCTGACAGCAAAAATAATTGTCAACAATCTGGATCCGAAACCTGTTTCGAATTCTGCTGCACTCGAGAAGGCGATAAATGAGTGGGAGGCTGCAAGTTCTCATACGGATATTCCGATACAAAATCTTTTCCATTTCAATCCAAATACTATTACTGAAAACAGGCTTGACTCTCTTTCTATCCCTTCATTTATTAAACGAAATATGATGAGTTATCGAAATGCGGGTGCAAGATTTTATTCTGTCGCCGATTTGCGAAAGGTTTATGGAATGAATGATTCTATTTTTAATTTGATAAAACCTTTTGTCGAAATTAAAAAGGAAATTGTGCGAAAAGTAACTTCAATTAATGGAAAAGAGAAGAAGATTACCGGGTATTTCGATCCCAATAAAGTTCAACTTGATGAGTTAAAAGAATTTGGATTCACTAATTATCAGGCAAAAAATCTCTTGAATTACAGGAAAAAAGGAGGGGCTTTTAAAAATGTTAACGATTTATTAAAAATATATGGTGTTGATTCTATGTTTTTTGAAACCATTAAAAATCATATTCAAATTGAAAAGCAGATAAACTTGCCCACGTTAAAACAAAAAACCGAGATTTTTAATGTTGAAATTAACAGTGCAGATTCAACCAATTTAGTTAAACTTAGCGGTGTTGGGCCAGTTTATGCTGCACGTATCATTAAATATCGTAAATTGCTTGGAGGATATTATTCAAAAAAGCAGCTACTGGAAGTTTATAACTTTCCGGTTGAAACATTTTTTAGAATTGAAGAGTATCTATGGGTAGATACACTTTTAATTGATCGAATTCGGATAAATTTTGTGGAGTATAAAGAATTGTTAAGACATCCATATTTAAACAAAAAGCAGGTTGAGGCTTTGTTGCATTATAGAGAAAGGAATGGAGGGTTTGAAAATGTATCTGCAATTCAAGGTGTTAAGGCAATTGATGAAGAGACATTTTTAAAGATGAAACCATATTTTACGTGTCGTTAAAAATACATAATTCGAATTTGTTCGGTAGGAATAATAATTTTTTTCTTTTAAATTTGAAATGCAACTAATATTTTCTAAATTTGCGCCTCAATTTTTAAAAGTAAAACCAATAGGAAATGATTATTATTCCGGTAAAAGAAGGCGAAAATATTGAACGGGCTTTAAAACGGTTCAAAAGAAAATTCGAAAAAACAGGTGTAATTAAAGAATTACGCGAACGTCAGAAGTTCACAAAACCTTCGGTAGTACGAAGGGAAGAAATGAAAAAAGCTATTTACGTTCAAGGGCTACAGGAACTAGAAAATTAAATAATTCTAGTGGTTCCTGACTTTTTAAATGAATTGATGAGTTACCAGGAATCGTTTATCAACTATTTAAAATATGAGAAGAGGTTTTCTTCTCATACTGTGGTGGCATATAAAAATGACCTCGATCAGTTTGTTCTGTTTTGTACAAAGATGGTCGGGGAATTTAATGTTTTAACGGTAGATACAAAAACGGTACGTAGTTGGATTGTTCATTTAATGGAACTGCAACTTTCTCCACGTTCAGTACACCGAAAGGTTACTACTGTAAAATCGTTTTTTAAATTTCTGATGAAAGAACTGGTTGTTGAGAACAATCCAGCTGTAAGTTTACCTCTTCCCAAGATTAGGAAAAAATTGCCCAATTTTGTAGAAGAGAACAATTTAAATCATTTACTTGACGATGGTTTTTTTGCAGACAACTTTGTTGGGATTCGAGATAAGTTAATTATTAATTTGTTGTACGGAACAGGAATTCGTCTTTCGGAATTATTGATGTTAAAAGAGAGCGATTTTAATACGAAAGAATATCTTATCCGCGTTCTTGGTAAACGAAAAAAGGAAAGAATTATTCCCTACCCCAGAAGCATCAACAATTTGCTTGAATTATACGTTAAAGAAAGAAAAAAGAATGTAGGAACTAATGCTGATCGATTGTTGGTAACTAAAAAAGGAAGTCCTGTATATGAAAAACTAATATACAGAGTTGTAAAAAACAACCTTTCAAAAGTTACCTCATTAGAAAAAAGAAGTCCACATGTGCTTAGGCACAGTTATGCAACACATTTGCTTAACAAAGGAGCAGATTTAAATGCGGTAAAAGAATTATTAGGACATTCAAATTTGGCAGCCACGCAGGTCTATACACATACAACTTACGAAAAGCTGCTCGATAGTTATAAACAAGCCCACCCAAGGGGTTAAAAACAATTTTTATCATGGAAGTAAAAATGAATATGGTGCATTTTAATGCAGATCAAAAATTGGTGGATTTTGTGAACAAAAAAGTGGCAAAACTTGATACTTTTTTCGACGGTATTATTACTGCCGAGGTAACTTTAAAGGTATTAAAGCCAGAAGCAGCTAGTAATAAAGTTGCTGAATTGAAGGTTTCGATACCTTCTAATGGGTATTTATTTGCTAAAAAACATGCCGATACATTTGAGGAAGCAACTGACTTGGCGCTGGATGCAATGCGTAAACAGATAGGAAAATATAAGGAGAAACTTAAAAGTAAATAAATTTTTAAAATTGAGCATTTTATATATAGTTTTTTAAAATAATATTTTTACATTTGCAAACCCTTTTTAGGGACGTTCAGGAAGCAGTTGAATTAAAGTAGTTTGATGTAAAAATAGAGGTTTTAAATTGACAGAAAAATTCTGTTTCTTAATTGAAAAATCAGAAAAGGTACTTTTGAAATTAGAACAAAAGAAATTTTGTTTGCTGTTTTAGAAAATTATGTAGTTTTGCGCAGCATTTTTGCAGGGTGAAAATAAGCGGGAATAGCTCAGTTGATAGAGCATTAGCCTTCCAAGCTAAGGGTCGCGAGTTTGAGTCTCGTTTCCCGCTCACTTGAGATTGGAGTGGTAAATAGAAATATTTATTGCTCTTATCTCTTTATGTATTAAATGCCGGAGTAGCTCAGGGGTAGAGCGCATCCTTGGTAAGGATGAGGTCACGAGTTCAATTCTCGTCTTTGGCTCAAATGATTTAAAAAAAATAATAATTAAAATTTAGAGTTATGGCTAAAGAACATTTTAACAGGGATAAGGAGCATGTCAACATTGGCACTATTGGTCATGTTGATCATGGAAAAACTACTTTGACCGCCGCCATTACTATGGTACTGGCGAAAAAAGGGTTTTGTGAAATCAAGTCGTTTGATTCAATCGACAACGCTCCCGAAGAAAAAGAAAGGGGTATTACTATTAACACTGCTCACGTTGAATACGAAACAGCAACAAGACATTATGCTCACGTAGATTGTCCGGGACACGCGGATTACGTTAAGAACATGGTAACTGGTGCTGCTCAGATGGACGGTGCAATTATTGTTGTTGCTGCAACGGACGGTCCAATGCCACAGACGCGTGAGCACATTCTTTTGGCACGCCAGGTAAACGTTCCTAAATTGGTTGTATTCATGAACAAAGTGGATATGGTTGATGATGAAGAAATTTTGGAATTGGTTGAAATGGAAATTCGTGAGTTATTAGACTTCTACGAATTTGACGGTGACAATACTCCGGTAATTATGGGTTCTGCTTTAGGTGGAATGAATGGTGAACCAGAGTGGGAAGAAAAAATTATGGAATTGATGGAAGCCGTTGATACTTGGATTCCACTTCCTCCACGTGATATTGATAAGCCATTTTTGATGCCTGTTGAAGATGTATTCTCAATTACTGGTCGTGGTACTGTTGCTACAGGTCGTATCGAAACTGGTGTTGTTCATACTGGTGATGAATTACAGTTGATTGGTTTAGGTGCTGAAGGACGTAAAACAGTATGTACTGGTGTTGAAATGTTCCGTAAAATTTTGGATGATGGACAAGCTGGTGACAACGTAGGTTTGTTACTTCGTGGTGTAGCTAAACACGAAATTAAACGTGGACAAATTCTTGCGAAAACAGGAACAATTACTCCTCATACTAAAGTTAAGGCGGAAGTTTATGTATTGAAAAAAGAAGAAGGTGGACGTCATACTCCATTTCATAATAAATACCGTCCACAGTTCTATATTAGAACTCTTGATGTTACAGGTGAAATTACACTTCCTGAAGGACGTGAAATGGTAATGCCTGGCGATAACGTATCTATTACTGTGGAATTAATCTATCCTGTTGCATTAAACATTGGTCTTCGTTTTGCGATTCGTGAAGGTGGACGTACGGTTGGAGCTGGACAGATCACCGAAATTATAGAATAATATTAAAATTGATATAAGTATATATGTCCCGGGCTTTTTAAGTTCGGGACTATTTACGGATGAAACTGAAATTTAGGGAGTGGTTTAAAAAGACTAGGTTCGAATCTTACCTTCCGTACAAAACTAAGGAACATTTTTATAATGAAATTATTTATATACATACAAGAGGCTTACGATGAACTTGTACACAAAGTTACATGGCCTACTTGGAAAGAGCTACAAAGTAGCGCATTGGTTGTAATGGTTGCTTCCTTTATTATATCACTCGTAATTTTCGCTATGGATCTAACTTTTAGAAACATAATGGATTTTATTTACGGATTATTTTATTAAACAAAATCCTGGGATCAAAATGAGCGAAAATAGTAAAAAATGGTATGTTCTTCGTGCGATAGGTGGTAAGGAGAAGAAGGTAAAAGAATATATCGATAACGAAATCGCGATTGGTGATTTAAAAGGTTTTGTAGATCAGGTTCTCATTCCAACAGAAAAAGTCTATCAAATTCGAAACGGTAAAAAAATTAGTAAGGAAAGAAATTTTTTTCCGGGATATATTTTAATCGAGGCTGCATTAGTGGGTGAAGTTACACACACACTGAGAAATTTTCCAAATGTAATCGGATTCTTAGGCGACACCAAAGGTGGAGATCCGGTTCCAATGCGGCAATCTGAAGTAAATAGAATTTTGGGAAGAGTTGACGAACTTGCTGAGACCGATGAGGAATTGAACATTCCTTTTGTTGTGGGAGAAACTGTAAAAGTAGTCGATGGACCATTTAACGGCTTTAACGGAACCATTGAAGAAATCAATGAAGAGAAGAAGAAGCTGCAGGTAATGGTGAAGATTTTTGGACGTAAAACTCCTTTAGAGCTTAGCTTTATGCAAGTCGAAAAGGAATAGTAACGCTTTATTACATTGTTATGGCGAAAGAAATTGCTGGATTAATTAAATTACAGATTAAAGGTGGTGCGGCGAACCCGTCACCACCGGTGGGACCAGCATTGGGTGCCAAAGGTGTTAATATTATGCAGTTCTGCAAACAGTTCAATGGGCGAACACAAGATCAAGCTGGTAAGGTGCTCCCTGTTATTATAACTGTTTATGCAGACAAATCATTTGATTTCATAATTAAACAACCTCCGGTAGCGGTGCAATTGCTTGATGCAGCAAAGTTGAAAAAAGGATCACCTGAATCACACATAGTAAAAGTGGGATCAGTATCTTGGGATCAGGTTAAGGGAATTGCCGAAGGCAAAATGTCCGACTTGAATTGCTTTACAGTTGAATCGGCAATGAAAATGGTGGCTGGAACTGCCAGAAGTATGGGAATTACTGTAAAAGGTACTTCACCATTCAATAACTAAATAAATCTTTTACGATGGGCAGAATTACGAAAAATAAAAAAGCTTCTCTAGAGAAACTCGAAAAAGGTAAAACTTACTCTATGTCGGAGGCAGCTGAATTGGTTAAGGAGATTACTTATACTAAATTCGATGCTTCTGTTGATATTGATGTGAGGCTTGGAGTAGACCCAAGAAAAGCTAACCAGATGGTTAGAGGCGTAGTTTCGTTACCCCATGGAACTGGAAAAGAGGTGCGCGTTTTGGCAATGGTTACTCCTGAAAAAGAACAGGAAGCCAGAGATGCCGGAGCAGATTTTGTAGGTCTTGACGAATTTGTCGAGAAAATTAAAGGTGGTTGGACTGATATTGATGTGATTATTACAATGCCTCCTGTTATGGGAAAAGTTGGGCAGTTGGGACGTATTTTAGGCCCTCGTGGTTTAATGCCGAACCCTAAAAGTGGTACCGTAACAATGGAAGTTGGAAAAGCAATCAGTGAGGTTAAACAAGGTAAAATCGATTTTAAAGTCGATAAGTTTGGTATTGTTCATACATCTATTGGTAAAGTTTCCTTTACATCTGAAAAGATTAAAGAGAATGCCGCAGAGTTTATCAATACAATTAATAAACTTAAGCCTTCAGCCGCCAAAGGTACCTACATAAAAAGTATCTATATGTCTAGTACCATGAGCCCTGGTATTGAAATTGAATCAAAGTCGTTTGCAGACTAAAAATGAGGAATTATGAAGAGTTCAGAAAAACAAGTTATTATAAATAATTTACAAGAACAAATTGATTCATACAATCATTTTTACTTGGCAGACATTAGTGGTTTAAATGCTGAAAATACCAGTGATTTAAGGAGACTATGTTTTAAACAAGAGGTAAAACTGGTTGTTGTTAAGAATACTCTTTTACGTAAAGCACTTGAAAGTTCTGGAAAGAACGCTGAAGAACTTTACGATGCACTGAAGGGAAACACATCGGTAATGTTCACCGAAACAGGAAATGTTCCTGCTAAATTGATCAAAGAGTTTTCTAAAAAGCATAAAAAGCCGGTTTTAAAGGCTGCCTATGTTGAAGAATCAATTTATGTAGGAGCAGATCAATTAGAAGCTTTGGTTGCTGTTAAATCGAAAAACGAACTTATCGCAGATGTTGTTGCTCTTCTACAATCACCAATGACTACACTGCTATCGCAGTTGCAATCAGGTGGTAATATAATTCATGGTGTTCTTGATACACTGAAAGAGAAAGAATAATTTTTTTAAAATAATTTAAAAAGTAATAAAAATGGCAGATTTAAAACAGCTTGCAGAAGAGTTGGTAAACTTAACTGTTAAAGAAGTTAACGAATTAGCTGGTATTCTGAAAGATGAATATGGTATTGAACCAGCTGCTGCTGCTGTAGCAGTTGCAGGACCAGGTGCAGGCGGTGGCGAAGAAACTGCTGCTGAACAAACGGAATTTGACGTAGTTTTAAAAGCAGCTGGACAATCCAAGCTTGCGGTAGTGAAACTAGTTAAAGAATTGACTGGTCTTGGCTTAAAAGAAGCTAAAGCAGTTGTAGATAGTGCTCCAAAAGCAGTGAAAGAAAAAGTGTCTAAGGACGAAGCTGAAGCTCTTAAGACTCAGTTAGAAGAAGCTGGAGCAGAGGTTGAAATTAAATAACGCATTTAGACCTTTGTAAAAGGTTATTTGGTTTAGAATCCTACACCCGTAGGATTCTAAACCTTTTTGTGTATTGGTATTTTACATAATTAACTTGTATAAATACATGACTGTACAAACAAAAAATGAGAGGATAAATTTTTCCTCAACACAGACCAGGTTTGATTACCCTGACTTCTTGGAAGTACAAGTTAAATCATTTAAAGATTTTTTTCAGTTACAAACAACACCTGACAATAGAAATTTGGAAGGATTATTTAGGGTGTTTGAGGAAAATTTCCCAATTACGGATACTCGAAATAATTTCGTATTGGAGTTTATTGACTATCAGGTCGATCCACCTAGATATTCCATCACGGAATGTATAGAACGTGGTTTAACTTTTAGTGTACCTTTAAAGGCAAAATTAAAGTTGTATTGTACCGATGCTGAACATGAAGATTTTGACACCGTTGTTCAGGATGTGTACTTGGGAACTGTTCCATATATGACTGCCAGAGGTACCTTCATTATTAATGGAGCCGAGCGGGTTATTGTGTCTCAGTTGCACAGATCTCCGGGTGTATTCTTTGGACAAAGTATGCATGCCAACGGTACTAAACTTTATTCGGCACGTATTATTCCATTTAAGGGATCGTGGATTGAGTTTGCAACAGACATTAACAGTGTTATGTTTGCATACATCGATAGGAAAAAGAAATTACCTGTTACCACACTTTTAAGAGCCATTGGATACGAAAGCGATAAAGATATTTTAGAGATATTTGATCTGGCCGATGAGGTTAAAGTATCTAAAACTGGATTAAAAAAAGTACTTGGTAGAAGATTGGCCGCCCGTGTATTAAAATCGTGGGTGGAGGATTTTGTAGATGAAGATACAGGAGAAGTTGTTTCTATTGAACGTAACGAAGTTATAATCGATCGTGAAATAGACATCGAAGAATCTCATATGGAGGAAATCTTGGAATCTGGAGTAAAGACGATTCTCTTGCATAAGGAAGATCAGAATCAACAGGATTTTGCTATTATCTACAATACACTTCAAAAAGATCCATGTAATTCTGAAAAAGAAGCTGTTCTTCATATATATAGGCAGTTGCGTAACGCAGAACCGCCTGATGAAGCCACGGCAAGAGATGTAATAGACAAACTTTTCTTTTCGGATAAAAGATACGATCTTGGAGAAGTTGGTCGTTACAGAATTAATAAGAAATTAAACTTAAGTAATAGTGTTGTTAGTCGGGTTCTTACCAAAGAAGATATAATTGAAATTATTAAGCATTTAATACAATTGGTAAATGCTAAAACCGATGTTGATGACATTGACCACTTAAGTAACAGAAGAGTGCGAACAGTTGGCGAACAAATGTTTAACCAATTTGGTGTTGGTTTGGCTCGCATGGCTCGTACTATTCGCGAAAGGATGAACGTTAGAGATAATGAAGTTTTTACTCCAATTGATCTTATCAATTCAAAAACTTTGTCATCCGTAATTAATTCTTTCTTCGGAACGAATGCACTTTCTCAGTTTATGGATCAAACCAATCCGTTAGCTGAAATGACACATAAACGTCGTATGTCGGCACTTGGACCTGGTGGTTTATCCAGAGAAAGGGCAGGTTTTGAGGTACGTGACGTTCACTTTACACACTACGGACGACTTTGTCCGATTGAAACACCAGAGGGGCCAAATATTGGATTGATCTCTTCGTTGTGTGTTTTTGCCAAAATAAATGATCTTGGTTTTATATCAACACCATATCGAAAAGTTACGCAAGGAAAAGTTGATCTTTCTGAAACAGGTGCAATTTATTTAACGGCTGAAGAGGAAGAAGGTCAGGTTATTGCTCAGGCAAATGCTCCGATTGACGCAGATGGTAATTTTATTAACGAGAAGGTAAAATCCAGACTTGAAGGTGACTATCCTATTGTTGAAAAAAATGACGTTCAGTTAATGGATGTTGGACCAAATCAGATTGCTTCAGTTGCTGCATCATTAATTTCATTTTTGGAACACGATGATGCCAACCGTGCTTTAATGGGATCGAACATGATGCGTCAGGCGGTTCCTCTTCTAAGACCCGAAGCTCCAATTGTTGGAACAGGGCTGGAAGGTAGAGCCGCTGCTGATTCAATGATTTTAGTTAAAGCTGAATTTGATGGTGTAATTGAATTTGTTGATGCAAAACAAATTATTATACGTTACGACGTTGCAGAAGAGGATCGATTTGTAAGTTTCGAACCGGATGTTGTAACGTATCAATTACAGAAATATAAAAAATCGAACCAGGGTACAACGGTTGATTTGAAACCTATTGTTGAAAAAGGTCAGCGCATTTTAAAAGGACAAATTCTTACTGAAGGTTATGCCACCGATAATGGTGAACTGGCTTTAGGTAGAAACCTGATGGTTGCATTTATGCCTTGGCAGGGATATAACTATGAGGATGCGATCGTAATTTCAGAGAGAATTGTTCGTGAAGATGTATTTACATCTGTACACGTTGATGAGTATAGTCTGGAAGTACGTGATACCAAACGTGGAGTGGAAGAGTTTACTTCAGATATTCCCAATGTTAGCGAAGAGGCAACTCGTAATTTAGACGAAAATGGTCTGATTCGTGTTGGTGCTAATGTAAAACCTGGTGATATTCTTATCGGAAAGATTACTCCAAAAGGAGAATCGGATCCTTCTCCGGAAGAAAAATTATTACGCGCAATTTTTGGCGACAAAGCAGGAGATGTAAAAGATGCTTCATTAAAAGCTTCTCCATCATTAAATGGTGTTGTTATCGACAAGAAATTATTCTCGCGTGTAGCAAAAGATAAAAAGGGTAAGGCAACAAAATCGCTTCTCGATTCGATAGATGAAAGATTAGAACGCGAAACTGCAGCTATTAAAACAAAACTCGAAGATAAACTTTTCAATCTTGTAAGTGGAAAAACTTCACAAGGAGTAAAAGATTATTATGGAACAGAAATTATTCCTAAGGGAGTTAAGTTTACCTTAAAACAATTGCAGGAATTTGATTATATGAATGTTAATCCAGCAAAATGGACAACAGACAAAGAGAAGAATTATTTGATCTTCAGAGTAATCAATAACTACATAATGAAACACAAAGAAGCAGAAGCTGCTTCTCGGCGTGAAAGATACAATGTAACAATTGGAGATGAACTTCCTGCTGGAATTATTCAGCTCGCAAAAATTTATATTGCTAAAAAGAGGAAACTTCAAATTGGTGATAAAATGGCAGGGCGACATGGAAACAAGGGTATTGTTTCGCGAGTTGTTCGTCACGAAGATATGCCATTCTTACAGGATGGAACCCCTGTTGATATTGTTCTAAACCCACTTGGAGTACCATCAAGGATGAACCTTGGACAGATTTATGAAACTGTACTTGGTTGGGCTGGTAAGAATTTAGGAGTTAAATTTGCAACCCCTATTTTCGATGGAGCAACTTTGGATGAGATTTGTGAATATACGGATAAAGCAGGTGTTCCAAGATTTGGTGAAACTCAGCTTGTTAATGGTGAAACCGGTGAACCGTTTGATCAGATGGCAACTGTAGGCATTATTTATATGATGAAACTGGGGCATATGGTAGAAGACAAAATGCATGCTCGTTCCATCGGACCATATTCTTTAATTACGCAGCAACCATTGGGCGGTAAAGCACAGTTTGGTGGTCAGCGTTTTGGTGAAATGGAAGTTTGGGCACTGGAAGCATTTGGTGCTGCACATATTCTGCAGGAAGTACTCACTGTTAAATCAGACGATGTAATGGGAAGGGCAAAAGCGTATGAAGCTATCGTTAAAGGCGAGCCAATGCCACAACCAGGTATTCCTGAATCACTCAATGTATTATTACACGAACTTAGAGGTTTGGGTCTTAGTGTAAGAATGGAGTAGAATCTATTTGTATAGAGAATTGGTTCTGTTTTAATAACTTTCAATTAGTATTATGGCATTCAGAAAAGATAATAAAGCGAAAATTAGTTTTTCAAAAATTTCTATAGGTTTATCTTCGCCCGAAGAGATCTTGGAAAGATCATTTGGGGAAGTGTTAAAGCCTGAAACGATAAATTACAGAACATATAAACCGGAACGCGATGGTTTGTTTTGCGAACGTATTTTTGGGCCTGTGAAAGATTACGAATGCCATTGTGGTAAATACAAACGAATCAGATATAAAGGAATTGTTTGTGACCGCTGTGGTGTTGAAGTTACGGAGAAAAAAGTCCGTCGTGAAAGAATGGGACATATTTCTTTGGTTGTTCCCGTTGCTCACATTTGGTATT
>CAYZBC010000073.1:0-19112 GCA_964476535.1 uncultured Maribellus sp. | reverse complement strand
GAAGTTGAGGCTTACCGTGGCCGCGACGATTTGGCTTGCCATGCACACAAAGGGAAAACCAAAAGAACAGAAGTAATGTTTCGTGAAGGTGGAGTTGTTTACGTTTACCTGATTTATGGAATGTATTGGATGCTCAACGTTGTTGCAGGAAAGGAAAATGATGCATCTGCAGTTTTGATTAGAGGTATCGAAAATATTTCAGGTCCTGGCCGCGTGGGAAAAGCACTTCAATTGGACAAATCGTTTTATGGCGAAAATCTTTTTACATCCGAAAGGATTTGGATTGAAGATTCCGGCGAAAAAATAAAATATACCACTTCTCCCCGAATCGGAATTGATTATGCAGGCGAACCGTGGGTTAGTAAACCCTGGCGATTTTCTTTGATATTTTAACTATTTTGGATTTGAATCCCAGGAACAATGTTTTTAACGTCGGAATTTTGATTTTATCTTTTCGCCAATTCACATGAAACCGGTAAATGATCGGACAATTGAAAATCGTAGGTTTGAAAATTATACGACTCGAACTTCTCGCTATGGAAAATATTATCGATTCGGAACGAAGGTAATTTCCCGATGTAAGTTCGCTCAACTCCTTTTCCTGAACTCACAAAAGCATCCGTTAAATCTCCGCGTAACTTTTGGTAAGCAAAAGAAACCGGGGTGTCGTTAAAATCGCCACAAACAATTACATCATACGGAGATTCGTCAATGTACTTTCTAATTTCCCGGGCTTGTTTAGCTCGCATTTGAAACGCCTTTTTAAATTTGGAGCCCATTTCGCGTACCTCTCTCAAATCTTTTTCCTGATTAACTCCCAACGAGTCGATAATAGAATATTTGTTGGGATCGATTTGATACGATTGCAAATGCACATTAAAAATTCGAACCGTATCTGCTTGAATAATGACATCGGTATAAATTGACATATTTCGCGATTCCTCGAACCGTATTTCGCCCATGTTTATAATTGGGTAGCGTGTCATTGTAACCGAACCATAAGTTGTACTGGTTCGGGCGTATTGATAATGATTAATTGAACCCAAATTTTTTACAGTGTTGGATAAATTAAAAATATTGTTTTGCCTTAATCGAGTCTCTTGCAAACAAATAATATCAGCATTCAGCTCGTCCAAAAAGGAAACTATTTTTTTTGCATTCTCTATTTGAGGCTGGCTACCATCGGCAATAAAATGTTGCACATTGTAAGAAATTACTTTCACATCGCCCTTACCCACATTCCCTTTTAGTTGAACGTAGCGGGAAATAAAACCCCAGCCAATAAGTATTGTAAAAAGTGAAACCAATAAATAGCGCGGTTTAAATATTAGCCAAAATAAAATAAAAAAAATATTCATCACTAAAAAAAGGGGGTAGGCAAGTCCAAAAAACGAGGGTATCCAATATTTATCGGGTGGAATATAAACAGACAAATAACCAACAAATAGTGACAGTACTACTAATGAGTTTAGAAATAGAAATAGGTTTAAAAGGGCTTTTTTCACGTTTCTGATTTTCTACTTTAATCAGCAAGATAGAAAAAAGTGATGAGAAAATTTGTTTAATAAGGGCTCTGTAGTTATTTTTTCTTTCGACAGAAAAGCATTCGATTTTTGTCCTTAATATCTTTCCTCAATTCAATGTCAACAAAACCTTTGTGTTCTAGCAGATTACACATTTCAGCGCTTAAGTATTCATTAATTTCGAAAAATAGTTTTCCTTGTTCGATTAAATATTTCTGAGCAAATTCAACTATTCGCTCATAAAAAATAAGCGGATTTTGGTTTGATACAAACAATGCATTTTCGGGTTCATGTTCCAAAACATTCGACTGCATTTCCTGCTTTTCCATTTCGCGAACGTACGGTGGGTTACTTACAATTAAATCAAAATTATTCCAATTATAATGCTCCCAGTTTAAAATATTCGATTGAAAAAAACTCACCTCCAGTTTATTCTGAATGGCATTCTGTTTGGCCACTTCCAATGCACTTTCTGAAATATCAATACCTGAAACTGTAGCATTTTTTATTTGTTTTTTTAGCGCGAGAGCAATGCACCCACTTCCGGTTCCAACATCTAAAATCCGAGGTGAATTCAGTGAATTATCTTCAATTATCCATTGCACCAATTCCTCTGTTTCGGGACGGGGAATTAAAACTGATGAGTTTACTTTTAGGTTCAGTCCGTAAAATTCTGTTTCACCCAAAATATATTGAAGAGGTTCGTAAGTTTTCAAACGTTGAACAATTGTTTCAACCTTTTTAATTTCAGGCAGGCTTAATTTTTCGTTTTTATTTAAAATCTGGTCGGTATAACGCCAGCCACAAACCGATTCGAAAATCAGTCTTTCAAATCCTTGGACTTCTAATTTTGGATAATGGTTCTCTAATTCCTTTTCGATGTATTGAATAGTTGCCTGCATTTTTTACTTTTGACCCGACAAAGTTAATTTTTCCTTGCAAAATGACGACAAACGAAAAACAGATGAACCGTTGCCTCGAACTTGCAAAGTTGGGCGAAGGAAGCACTTCTCCAAATCCAATGGTGGGTTGTGTTATTGTTTATGATGGGGAGAATATTGGTGAAGGTTATCATCAAAAACATGGTGGACCGCACGCCGAAGTAAACGCAATTAATTCTGTAAAAAATCTAGAATTACTAAAGAAAAGTACGCTTTATGTTACTTTGGAACCCTGCTCACATTTTGGATTAACACCTCCTTGTTCCGATTTAATTGTTGCCCACCAGATTCCAAAAGTTGTAATTGGTACAATCGATCCATTTGCAAAAGTAGCGGGCAGGGGAATCGAGAAACTCAGAAATGCCGGTATTGAAGTTGAAATTGGTATTTTAGAAAAAGAATGTCGCGAAATTAACAAACGCTTTTTTACTTTTCATGAAAAGAAAAGACCTTATATCATTTTAAAATGGGCAGAAACAATCGACGGATTTATCGACTTGGAACGCTCCGAAACAGAATTTGGAGAACCAACCTGGATAACCGGAGAAAAGGCATTGCGGCGCGTTCATGAAATACGAGCAGTGGAAGATGCAATATTTGTGGGAACAAATACCGCGCTGAAAGATAATCCCTCGTTAACTGTCCGCCGCTGTCCGGGAAGAAACCCGATTCGCGTAGTACTCGACAATCAATTGCGATTACCTAAAAACCTAAACCTTTTTGATGGTTCGGTAAAAACAATCGTTTTTAATTCGAAACAAAACAGAGAAGCTGAAAACATTTCGTTCGTAAAAATTAATTTCAGCAAAAATATTTTGCCACAAATTTTGGAAAAACTTTACAATGAAAATATTCTTTCTGTAATTGTTGAGGGAGGGAAACAGTTGTTGGAAAGTTTTCTTGTTGCTAATATTTGGGATGAAGCGCATCAATTTATTGGGGACAAATGTTTTAATGATGGAATTAAAGCACCACAAATTTCCGGGAACATCGTTTCAACGGAGAAATTAGATTCCGACAAATTTATTGTTTATAGAAACGGCTAAAAAATTTATTCTTTTGGGCCATCCTGTACTATTTTAATTTTCAAAACTTTCTCGACATACTGAAAATAATAGAAAAGCTCGTGATTTAATTCAAATCCATAATCAATACCTGAAGTATATTCGATAGCTGATTTAAAAAAGTGACTTCTATTCGAACCGATTACCTTTCTGTTCCAGGCATCAACATATTTTATATTCCAATCTTCGTAATATTCTTGCGAGTGATAAAGTTCCGGTTTTTTATGTTCCTGGTACCAGGTATTAAATTTAGACCCAAAGGTTATTATCCCGTATTCAATGCTTTCGTCTACTAATTCTTCATTGGTATTTCCTTCAACTTTTGTTGCACTTTTTTGGGTTGAACAAGCGGCAATTATAAGTATGATTCCAAGCGATAATATTAATTGTTTCATTATCAACCCTTTTAAATCAACAACTATCTTTTTGTGCAAAATGTTTGGCATATTGTTTATTACCTCAAAATTGATGAAATTTGAGTTACAAAAATATAAATATAAAATGATTGAATGGAATGTATTTTGGAGAATATTCTCTTTGGTGTTTTTAGCCACTGCAATTCCGGTAGCCATTGTAATTGTGCTGGAAAAAAGGTCGCCGTACAAAACCGCAGCCTGGATTTTGGTTCTAATTCTAGTCCCAATTATTGGTTTATTTTTCTATCTCTTTTTTGGTCAGGAATACCGAAAGCGAAAACTTTACTCTCGAAAAGGAATTAAAAGCCTCAGTAAAATACGAAAACTTTCATCGCAGCAACTTAGAGATATTGGACAAACTCATTTAAATTTAAATGAAAAAGTGTTAGAAAAAGAAAACATAATCCGTCTGCTTTTAAACAATTCAGATTCTCTTTTAACGACTGGTAATCAACTTGCAATTTTGAACAACGGAAATGAGACATTTCAGGCAATTTTTGAAGCCATTAAAAATGCAAAACATCACATTCACTTGGAATATTATATTTTCTCTGATGATAGAATTGGAAATCGATTAAAAAATATATTGATAGAAAAAAGCAAAGAAGGTGTTGAAGTTCGAATAATTGTTGATGACGTTGGAAGTTGGGGTTTAAGCAAAAAATTCATTTCAGAACTAAAGGATAATGGAATAGAAATTTACTCTTTTATGGAGGTTCGTTTTCCCCGACTCACCTCAAAGGTAAATTTCAGAAACCACAGAAAAATTGCAATTGTGGATGGTAAAATCGGATTCCTGGGCGGAATAAATATAGCCGACCGATACATCGAAGGAGTAAAAAAATTAGGACATTGGAGAGATACTCATTTGCAAATTAATGGTGATGCGGTGGCTTGTTTGCAAGTTATTTTTGCCGCCGACTGGTATTTTGTTCTTAATGAAAACCTCACCGGGCAAAAGTATTTTTTACCCTTGACAGAAAAGCCTGGAACACCTGTCCAAATTTCAGCGAGTGGTCCCGACTCTGACTGGGAAACATTGAACAAGCCTTTTTTGCCGCTATAACCAATGCCCGGAAAAAAATTTACATAACCTCTCCCTATTTAATGCCTCCTCAATCTATTGTTTCTGCACTTGAAACGGCAGCCTTGAGTAATGTAGACGTTCGGATTATCATTCCCGAAAAGTCGGACGCAATCACCCCAAAATGGTGTTCGTTTTCTTATGTTGAGAAGCTGTTAGACGCTAGTGTAAAAGTATATTTCTACCAGCAAGGTTTTATGCACAGCAAGTTTATGATTGTTGATGATGTGTTTTCAACCATTGGGACTACTAATCTGGATTTTAGAAGTTTGGAAACTAATTTTGAAGTAAATGCTTTTATTTACGATGAAGTATTTACTGGATCACTCAAAACTATTTTTCTGACTGATTTAAAGAACTGCCGCGAAATAAAATTGAATGAATGGAAACTACGACCGTGGCATTTTAAGGTACGCGAATCGTTGGCGCATATTGTTAGTCCGATGTTTTAAAAAGGCAACTTACCCAAATCCAGATTCCCACCCGAAAGAATTATCCCTACTTTTTTATTTTGTACATCAACTTTCCCTTCCAAAATTGCAGCCAGTGGAACTGCAGAAGAAGGTTCAATAATTATTTTCATTCGTTCCCAAATCATTCGCATTGCAGCAATAATATTCGCTTCGGTAACGGTTACAATATCATCTACTTTATCTAAAATAATGGCGAAATTTTTATCTCCCAAAGAGGTAAGTAATCCATCGGCTATTGTATTTGGATTTTTGGAAGGCACCAATTTTTTAGTTTGAAAAGATTGAAACGCATCATTAGCACCCAATGGTTCCGCGGCAATTACCTTGCAATTTGGCAGTAAATATTTTGCCGAAAGTGCCGTTCCACTGAGTAATCCTCCGCCTCCAACCGGCGCCATAATAATTTCAAATTCACCGAAATCTTCAATTAGCTCTTTTGCTGCCGTTCCCTGCCCGGCAATTACACTAAAATTATTGTACGGATGAATTTCGGTTGCTCCAGTTTTTTCTACCACTTTAGCCAGTGTACTTTCGCGTGCTTGTAAAGTGGGTTTGCAAAAAGTAATGTTTGCTCCGTATCCGGCAACTGCCTTCTTTTTAATCTCAGGTGAATTTTCGGGCATTACGATGTGCGCTGCTATTCCGCGCATTTTTGCCGCCAGAGCCAAAGCTGCCGCGTGGTTACCCGATGAATGAGTTGCCACTCCTTTTTGTGCATCCTTTTCTGACAAAGAAAAAACAGCATTGCAAGCTCCCCTGAATTTGAACGCTCCTACTTTTTGGAAATTCTCGCACTTAAAATACAGCTCGCTACCAACAATTTTATTTATACTCGAAGAAGTTAAAACAGGTGTTCGGTGCGAATGTTTCTGAACGATTTGGTGTGCATTTTCAATATCAGAAAAGGTTGGTAAAAACAACATGGTTTCAATTTAGTTTTTGTTATACTTCTTTCTTTAAGGAAGGAAGATGTTTTATTATAATTGCCCAAATAACTGTATCGTCAATACTATCGTAAGCATGAATAATTCGATTTCGAAGCCCGATTATTTGTGTAATATTTTCTAATGTTTCATCCGCATTTATCATATTTATTTGCAGCTTCGCCAATAATACCAATTTGTCTTTCAACTGCACTACGGGTTTTCTTATCCTTTTTATAATCAATAAAGGAATTTATGTCTTCCACAAATTCCTCAATTGATTCAATTGCAAAAAGAATATCATCCAGGTATTTTTTGCTTTGAACCGTCATAAATTAAAATTTTTGATTCATCTACACTTTGTCTGAGGTATGGATTTCTGATGTTTGGATTGGTTAATAAATCAACCTTTTTCTTGAAAAATTCTTCAAGTTTATCCCATAACGAAATAATTTTTTCTCCTCGGGAGATAGGATCAGGTTCTTCAATCTCAACAACTAAATCAATATCACTTTTTTCGAAATCGAAATTATCGGTTACCGCTGATCCAAAAGCAAAAAGGAATTTAACGGAATTATTTTGACATAAAATCTCAAAATCGGACTCCCTATTTTTTATTAAATCTTTAATAACCATAACCCAAATATAATCCAAAAAACTGATTAATTATTTTAACTCTTTTTGTTTTGCCCAAGTTTTTCATTCAACAAATTAAAATCCGTTTTATAAATCGACTGGTCTGAAAGGCGTTTTACTCTTTTCAATCCAAAAATATAGAGAAAAAGTACAAACACGAAAAACACTCCGGTCAGCCATTGAATTCCTGTCATCAAAATAAAATCGTAAATGCCGTGTAATAAAATCGGAAAAAAGAGCGCTTTAAGCTTTAATATATTTCTCTCTTTTTCGTAAAACTTTGCAAGGCCAAAATAAAACCCCATTGTAATCCCGAAAATAGCGTGTGCCGGAACGGCTGTAATTGCTCGTATTACTCCGGTTCCAATTCCGCCCTCCATAACATAAAGTACATTTTCAACCCCTGCAAATCCCAGCGAAATAAAAACAGCATAAACAATTCCATCAAATTTTTCGTTGAATTCCCGACTTTTCCAAATTAACAGATAAAGTGCGATGAATTTAAAAAACTCTTCGGTAAAAGCAGCCACTGCAAAAGCGTTCCAGGCAGCTGAAGTTAACCCAGGAAAAAATTCGGTAAAACCATCCAGAAACTGTTCAACAAATAAAACTGGAATTACGGTGATTGCTCCTGCAAGCATTGCAAACAGTAACAATATAATTGGTTCTTTTTCGTATTTATCGCGGAAATAAATGTACCCTGCAATTATTAAAACCGGTGCAAGAGAAAGAATGATCAAATTCATTGAAATCAATTAAAATTTATCGTCGAAAAAATAAGCCTCAATACCTTTTACGCCCGGACGGATTTTAAATACGCCGCCTGCATTTGGGAACTTTTTCAAATCATCGTCGGAGGTGGCAGTCCGGGCAGTTGTAATGTACAAAGTGCCCAAATCATCGTCACCAAAAGCACAGGAAGTAACATTTTTTGAAGGCACTTCAATCGTGTGAAGTAACTTACCATTTTCCGGATTCCAACAGCCAACAGCAGAACCTCCCCACAGCGCAACCCAAATATTTCCTTCTGTGTCAATGGTCATCCCATCTGGAGAACCCATTTCACTTGCAATTTCAACAGCTACTTTCGGATTACTAATTATACCCGTTTCATTATCATAGTCGTACGCAATAACTTTTTGAGTTGGTGTATCGATGTAATACATTTTTGTATTATCGGGCGACCATACAATTCCGTTTGAAATGCTGACGTTTTCAATCATTTTATGAATGGAAGTATCTGCATCTAAACGATACAAAGTTCCCGCTTCTTTTTCATCAATAGTACTCATTGTTCCTGCCCAAAAACGACCGGCAGGATCACATTTCCCATCGTTAAACCGATTATTTGGTAAATTTTCTTCCGGGTCAGCAATCAATTTTTTTGTTCCGGTTGCAGGATTAAGTATGTAGATTCCATTTTGCAACGCCACCAATACTGCTCCCGATTCGGCAGGAACAACTGTGCCAATCATTTGTCCGGTAAACATCTCTTTGTTATTCCCGGTTTGTGGATTATAGAAATTCAGGATCTTCCCTGTGATATTTATCCACATCAACTCACCGGTTTTAGAGTTCCAAATGGCTCCTTCACCCAATTCCGATTTTGAATCGAATACCAATTCCACATCATTTGATTTTGGGGTTGAACAACTTGAGATGAAAATGATAATTATTAAAAAGAGAAGATGTGCTTTTTTCATAGATTCTTGTTGTTTTGTAGGAGATTCCTACTTTTATGGGAATAACTGAAGATCAGGTAATGTTCTATAAACTTTCTATGAGTTTTTTCATTAATAAAGTCATTTTAGGTTCCGCTTTCATGGCAACTTCCTGAACCTCTTCGTGCGAAACTTCCACAATTTCACCGGGTACGCCGCTGTCGGTTACGATTGACACACCAAACACTTTTAAATCCATGTGTCGTGCAACAATTACTTCCGGCACTGTTGACATTCCAACCAAATCGGCACCTAAAATCCGGAACATTTTATATTCGGCCGGAGTTTCAAAAGTTGGTCCTGAAACGCCAACATAAATTCCTTCCTTCACATTTAGATTGTGTTCCAATGCTATTGATTTGGCTTTGTAGCGTAAGCGGTTGTCGTAGCATTTACTCATATCGGGGAAACGTGGTCCCAGTTCATCAACATTTTTACCACGCAGAGGATGTTCAGGGAAAAAATTAATATGGTCGTTAATAATTATAATGTCGCCAACCATAAAATCAGGATTTAATCCGCCGGAAGCATTTGATACAAAAAGATACCTGACTCCCACAGAATGAAGTACCCTCACTGGGAATGTTACTTCCTGCATCGAATATCCTTCATAATAATGAAAACGGCCTTGCATGGCAAGTACTTCTTTATCACCCAATTTTCCATAAATTAATCTTCCGGCATGACCTTTCACGGTTGAAACAGGAAAGTTCGGAATTTCGCTGTAAGGAATGGAATCGATGATTTCAATTTCATTAACTAAACCACCCAAGCCTGTTCCTAGAATAATGCCAATTTCGGGACTAGCGTTTATTCTTCCTTTTATGTAATTCGCGGTTGCTTTTATTTTCTCCAACATAATTAATTATTTTCTTATCAAATTCCTTTCCCTCATTATCGAGGAATTTTACTTTCACTGGCAAATAATACAATGCATTTTTAAATTCGTCAGGTAAATCTGGTAAATCTTTTAAACGCATGGCATCTTTTTCTGTGGTAATAATTATTTTATTTTCTGCATTAATAGATTCAAATTTAAGCATGATTTTAGATACGTCCTCGTTTTTAAAATTATAATGGTCGGGGAAAACAAGGAATTCATCTTTTTCAGAAAATTGTATAAGATGTTTATGCATCGGTTTTGGTGAAGCAATTCCTGTAACAATTAGTGATGAATAAACTTTTTTTTCATAAAAATCGACATCAATTTTTTTAGCTGAAAAAACGGGTTCTAATTTTTGATAATTCAAAGTGGTAAAGAATAATTCCTGATAAGGTTTTAGCCCCACATCATTCATAAAAATTCGTCGCATAATGGGTGTAATCTCATCGGGACATTTTGTAAAAACGATAATGTTTGCCCGGCGTATTTGTGAAACACCTTCTCGCAATCTGCCTACTGGTAAAAGTGAATCTTCCTTTATCTGACGGTTATAATCAATTAACAGGATATTAATTCCCGGAGTAATTCTGCGGTGTTGAAATGCATCGTCGAGCAAAACCACATCCTGAATATTTGCATTTTTTAAATCTAATAACCTTTCGGCCCCAATCACTCTGTTTTCGCATACCGAAACCGTAATATCGGGGAATTTATTTTTAATTTGAAGGGGTTCGTCGCCAACATCGAACACTGTCGAATTGGTCTCTGCAAACCGAAAGCCTTTGGTTTTTCTTTTATAACCGCGACTTAAGGTCGCTACTTCAAATTTATCATGAAGCAGATTCACCAAGTATTCAACATGCGGTGTTTTACCCGTACCCCCAACAGTAATGTTACCTATTGAAATTACTGGTACTTCAAATTCCTTCGATTTCAAAAAGCCAAAATCGTATAACCAATTTCGAAAAGAAACTGCCATTCCGTACAACCACGCCAGAGGATATAACAGAAGTTTCAACATAAAATCCTTGTTTTATTGATTGCTAAGATAAGAAAAAAGGATGCACCTAAAAAAAGTGCATCCTTCTCCTTTTCAATAAATGTTTTTAATTTAAAGAAATATCGTAAGGCATTCGTGCATAAATACCATTCATTTGCGATGCTTTTTTGAAATATTCGTAGTAACGGTATTTTTCACCCAGTTCATTTTTAATGAATTTCGCACGAATGTTGTCTGTTCCGGTTTTAAAGAGTTCCTCAAATGGGTCGGGTAAGGTAGGTAACGAAACTGTACGGTAATCTTCCAATCCTTCCATTTCGACGGCTAAATCAATGGCATCCTGCAATCCGCCAAACTCATCAATCAGCCCAATTTCTTTGGCATTTTCGCCACTCCAAACGCGACCTTGTCCGATTTCATCAACTTGTTCTTTTGTCATTCCACGACCTTCAGCGACATGCGATATAAAAGTATCGTAACCCTCTTCAATAGTGGCTTGCAATAAATTTCTTTCGTAATCTGTCATCGGACGGGTTAAGGTCAGCAAGTCAGAATTTTTATTGGTTTTTACTACATCTGTAGTAATTTCCAGCTTATCGTTCAGCAATTCTCCAAAGTTGGGAATTTGTCCGAAAATACCGATTGACCCGGTAATTGTATTCGGACTTGCCACGATTTTATCAGCCGCGCAAGCAAGGTAATATCCACCCGAGGCGGCAACATCTCCAAACGAAACAACCAAAGTTCTTTCTTCAGCAGCCAGTTTCACTTCGCGCCAAATTGTTTCCGAATCGAAAACCGTTCCTCCCGGAGAATTTATTCTCAGCACAATTGCTTTGTAACTACTGTCCTGGCGTACTTTCCGAATCTCCTTTGAGAGTTCATCTCCACTAATAAATTCCCCCCCAAGCGACATTCCAATCTCACCACTTGCATAAATAACCGCCACTTTATTTCGGCTAAACTTTTTGTTCTTTCCTTTTACCGGTGCGTCTGCATAATCTGAAGCTCCAACAATTGGAACTCCTTTTGTGCCAGAGATTCCTGTAATTTCGCGTAAATCAGCTAATACTTCGTCTTTGTATTTTACTTCATCAACAAGTCCCGATTCAACCGCTTTTTTCCCTTTATTGAAAGTTTGAACTTCGTCGGCCAATAAATTTAATTGGTCTATCGAAAGATTTCTCTTTTCTGAAATCCCGTTTAACATGTGATTCCACAAACTTCCCATATACGTTAATTGTTGTTCACGGTTTTCATCGCTCATTTTGTCCAACATAAAAGGCTCAACCGCCGCTTTAAATTTTCCATGACGAACAATTTGCATTTCAACACCTATTTTTTTCAATGCATTTTTATAGAACATCATTTCGCCCCCAATTCCTCTAAAATCAACTGATACTTCGGGGTGAATAACAATTTTGTCGGCAACTGTTGCCAAATAATATGCCTTTTGATCCAACATATATTTATCGGCATGTGCATAAACAGGCTTGTCGCAGCTGTCTTTAAATGCAATCAAAGCATTTCTAATTTCTTCAACCGAAGCCATTCCTCCATTTATCATCGAAAGTTTCAGGTAAATTCCTTTTATCCGATCGTCAGAAACCGCTTTTTTCAACGACTTTGTAATGTCATCTAAACCAATAGTTTTTGCCTGATTAAAACCCGGAATATCCAAATCGTCGAAAGGATTGTTGGGTGCACGGTCTAAAATTTGTCGGTCGAGATTTAAAACCAACATGGAATTGTCTTGAACTGCAACTTGTTTTTCAGTTGAGGAAACCAGAGCTGCAATAATCATAAAGAAAAAGAAAAATCCAATAATTGAAATGGCGATAAATCCAACTATTGTTGCCAATACATATTTAAAAAATTGTTTCATATTTATTTGTGTTATTAATTTCGTTATAAATTTTATAAATTGGTCTGTTAATATTTTAAAAATTACAAATATACAATTCAATGTACAAGGTTTATTTAGGAATAGGTGGAAATATAGGAAATAAACAAAATAATTTCGAAGAAGTTTACCGAAAGATAAGAAATGAACTAGGAAAAATAGAAAATGCCTCATCAATTTACGAAACTCCGCCCTGGGGTTTTCAATCGGATGATGTTTTTTGGAACAGTGTAATAGAAATTTCAACCGTTTATTCGCCTGAGATATTACTTTCAAAGATTCATTTAATTGAAAATAGTTTTGGACAAAAAAGTGGAGACGAACGATATACTTCACGCGAAATGGATATTGACATTTTGTATTTCGATGATCTTTTTATGGGAAACGAAAATCTAATTATTCCTCATCCTCGCATTCCTCATCGTAAATTTGTGTTAATTCCTTTAAATGAAATTGCACCTGAACTAGAACACCCGTTATTGCGGTTGACGACCATGCAAATGGTAGAGATTTGTATGGATGAATCGATAATTAAGAAGGTAAAATTTAGGAAATTATAAAATAGGTCAATTCGACGATTAGGAGAAATCTCAATATAGAAATAAATGTTTCATCTTCGAGCTTTAGGATTCGAAATGAAAGTTTAATTAATTTTGTGATAAGAGCACAAAAAACTATTTTGAAAACAACGGTACTTTAGTATCTTTCCAAACGTTTTATAACTCGAATTGACATGGTATGATAAAAATTGATTTTCAACTTAAACCGCAAAACCTAAAGAAAAAACTGGATCTATTCTGGGATCTTTCTGGAGAAAAAATAAAACTGATAGATACTAAATACGACGCTTCAAAAGGGTCTCCCGTGTTTACCATAAATGGAGAATACTCTACACGAGGCTGGACAGAGTGGACACAGGGTTTTCAGTTTGGCTCGGCCATTTTGCAATTCGACGCAAGTGGTGATAAATATTTTCTTGATTCAGGGAAAAAAGCCACACTCGAAAAAATGGCGCCACATATTAGTCACATTGGAGTTCACGACCATGGATTTAATAATTTAAGTACCTACGGAAATTTGCTCCGATTAATGAACGAAGGCAAAATCCAGTTTAATGAATGGGAAAAGAATTTTTATGAATTGGCAGTAAAAATATCCGGTGCTGTGCAAGCCAGCCGCTGGACAAATATAAAAGATGGTGGATTTATCTATTCGTTCAATGGACCACATTCATTGTTTGTTGACACCATTCGTTCGTGCCGTATTTTAATGACAAGTCATAAATTAGGTCATGTTTTTCAGGGTGAGGGCGACATAAAAGTATCTCTTTTAGAACGGGCAATTCAACACATTTCAGCAACCGCAAAATATTCTGTCTTTTATGGTAAAGGCCGCGACAGTTACGATGTTTGGGGGCGAACTGCCCACGAAAGTATTTTTAATACCAACGACGGTAATTTTCGTTGTCCCAACTCGCAACAAGGTTACACAGGGTTTTCTACCTGGACACGTGGTTTGGCTTGGGCAATGACCGGATTTGCTGAAGAACTTGAATTTCTGCAAACACTTTCTGAAAATGAACTTGTACCATTTGGAGGGAAAAAAGAAATTGAAAAAATGATGCTCGAAGCGGCAAAAGCAACGTGCGATTTTTACATTGAAAATACTCCAATCGATGGAATTCCATACTGGGATACCGGTGCGCCAAATCTACATAAACTTGGAAATTACCTGGATAAACCTTCCGATCCTTATAATGAATGGGAACCGATTGACAGTTCGGCAGCTGCGATTGGTGTTCAGGGATTGCTTCGTTTGGGGAAATATTTAATTAAAAAAGGCGAAAATGGAACTGGGGAAAAATATTGGCAAGCTGGTTTAACAGTTATGAATTCGCTTTTGGATTATCCCTATTTAAGTACAGATCCAAATCATCAGGGATTGATTTTACACAGCATTTATCATCAGCCAAATGGTTGGGATAATATTCCTGAAGGAAAAAAAATTGCCTGCGGAGAATCTTCCATGTGGGGAGATTATCATGCGCGGGAAGCGGCATTGTATTTACAAAGAATTATAAAAAAGGAAGAGTATTACACTTTTTTTGGATAGAAGCTTCTCCCTAACCCTCTCCAAAGGAGAGGGAATTAGAAAGAAGAAACGATTGAAATTTTGAATTAAAAGACGAGGCAAAAAATAAAAAAATGACAATTAAGCTAAACGATTATTCAAAACTCTGTGTTCACACCCTGACAAACAAACTGTGGAACCTTCGGCAATGTGTTGAAAATTACAGTGCTGCGGGAATACATGGAATTACCATTTGGCGAAATGTGTTGGAAGGCCAAAACCTGAAAGAGTGCAAACAGATACTCAAGGATCATAAAATGAATGTGGTTTCGATTGCTCGCGGAGGATTTTTCCCCTCAATCAAAAAAGAAAAAAGGCAAGAGTCAATCGATGATAATCTTTTGGCAATTGAACAGGCTGCTGCGCTTGGTGCTCCGGTAATTGTTTTGGTTTGTGGTGCCGACGGACAGCAATCTTTGGAAAAATCTCGGGAACAAATAAAAGAAGGAATTTTAAAAATTCTACCCGAAGCAAAAGCATCAGGTGTAAAATTGGCAATCGAACCACTTCATCCAATGTATGCAGGCGACCGTTCGGCAATAAATACGTTGGCACAGGCAAACGATTTGGCTGAAGAAATTAATTCTGATTTTGTGGGTGTTGCGGTTGATGTGTATCATTTGTGGTGGGACGATAATCTTCGCCAGGAAATTAAACGGTGCGGAGTCAATGAAAATCTACTTGCTTTCCACATTTGCGACTGGAACGTTCCAACTACCGACTTTCTTAACGATCGTGGATTAATGGGCGATGGTTGCATAAATGTTCCCGAAATACGTGGCTGGGTGGAAGAAGCAGGATTCAATGGTTATAACGAAGTTGAAATTTTTTCAGACAAATATTGGGCAACAAATCAAAATGAGTATCTTGAGAAAATTAAAAATGCTTACTTAAATTATACATAAACAATATCTTTGACCGCAACTATAAACAAAAAACTTTAAACTGAGATATGATTCACAAAGTAGGAATAATAATGAACGGCGTAACCGGCAGAATGGGAACCAACCAGCATTTAATGCGCTCTATAGTTGAAATTATTAAACAAGGAGGAGTGCAAATTGGTCCTTCAGAATTTATAATGCCCGATCCAATTTTAGTTGGCAGGAATGAAGTCAAATTAAAAAAATTGGCTAAAATGTCCGGGGTAGAAAAATGGACTACGGATTTAGATTCGGTAATTTCCGATCACAATTATCGAATATATTTTGATGCCCAAACTACTGGCCGGCGTGCCGAAGCAGTTAAAAAAGCTGCCCGATCGGGAAAACATGTTTATTGTGAAAAGCCTGTTGCTACAGATACTGCAACTGCTTTAGAGCTTTACAAAGTTTGTGAAGAAGTGGGGGTGAAACATGGTGTTGTTCAAGATAAACTTTGGTTGCCCGGTTTGTTAAAATTGAAAAGATTGATTGACAATAATTTCTTTGGAAAAATCCTTTCCGTTCGTGGTGAATTTGGATATTGGGTTTTCGAAGGGCACACCGTTCCTTCGCAACGACCAAGCTGGAATTACCGTAAAGAAGATGACGGTGGAATTATTGTTGACATGCTTTCGCACTGGCGTTATGTTTTGGATAACTTATTTGGTGAAGTAAAAGGCATTTCTTGCCTTGGTACAACACACATTCACGAGCGAATTGATGAACAGGGGAATGCCTACAAATGCACAGCTGACGATGCTGCTTACGCAACATTTGAACTGGAAAATGATGTCATTGCGCATTTTAATTCATCCTGGGTAACACGCGTACGCCGCGACGATCTACTTACTTTGCACGTTGACGGAACCTTAGGTTCTGCCGTTGCCGGTTTGCGGGATTGTTGGACACAAAATTATGAGGGAACTCCAAAACCTGTGTGGAATCCAGACATTGCAAACCCAATTAATTTTTATGAAGGATGGAACAAAGTAGCGGAACAAGAGAATTTTGATAATGCATTTAAAGCACAGTGGGAACTGTTTTTAAAACACGTTGTAATGGATGATCCTTTCCCCTGGAATTTATTGGAAGGTGCAAAAGGAGTGCAATTGGCAGAATTGGGAATGGAAAGCTGGAAAAAGAAAGCATGGGTTAAAATACCGGAAATCCAGTAATCAGTTTTAAGTTGCAGTCTCAGGTCAAAGAACAAAACTATTTATCTGTTATTTTGAAATTGAGAATGGAAGCTGAGAAATCTGTCAATAGATCGAGATTTCTCCTCGCATACTTCTCTAATTGACAAAAAATTTTACCGATCAAATTGGCAAACAAATGAAACAAACAGCTTTAATAACAGGAGGCTCCCGTGGAATAGGTTTTGGAATTGCTATTGAATTGGCAAAAGCCAGATTTAACCTTGTAATTAACGGGATTCGAAAGCAAGAATCAATTCAACCCATTTTGGATGGATTAAAAATGTTTGGAGTTGATGTAATTTACGCTCAAGGGGATATTTCAATTAAAGAAGACCGCGAAAAAATACTTCAAACTGTTATTTCAGAATTTGGGCAGTTAAATGTTTTAGTAAACAATGCCGGAATTGCACCCAAAGAACGCAAAGATATTTTAGAAGCCTCCGAAGAAAGTTTTGATTATGTTTTAAATATTAATTTAAAAGGGCCTTATTTTTTAACACAGCTTTTTGCCAATCGCATGATTGAAATGAGAAAAGAATCACCCGATTGTACATGTTGTATAATAAATGTATCGTCTGTTTCTGCGACTGTGGCATCGGTTAATCGTGGCGAATATTGTGTTTCGAAAGCCGGAATTGCAATGGCTACAAAATTGTGGGCAGCCCGTTTGGGGGAATTTAGTATTCCTGTATATGAAATTCAACCCGGAATTATTAAAACGGATATGACTGCGGGAGTAATTGAAAAATACGATCGATTGTTTGAAGAAGGATTAACCATACAAAAACGATGGGGATTGCCGGAAGATGTTGGGAAAGTTGCAGCTGCAATGGCAACCGGAATGATGCCTTATTCTAGCGGACAAGTTGTGCTGGTTGATGGAGGGATGACGTTACAAAGATTGTAAAGAAGTAGTTTGTAATTAGTAGAAAGTTGTTAGTAAAAAAATAAATAAATGAGAGAACTAACTGAAAAAAAGCGAAAAATCTATTGGAGAGTTACTGTTGTAGCAGCGGTGGTTTTAGTCGTATTAACATTTACCCCATTGGTATTAACAGGTAGAATTGAGCCTAAACTATTTTCCATGCCATTTACTCTTTGGGTGAGTATCCTAATTACCATTGTTTTAGTAGTGTTAACTTATATTGGTGGCAGAATTCATTTAAAAGATAAGGACTAGAAAACCTTTACAAAACTCTGTGCATTCACTGTGTCCTCTGTGGTAAGATATCTAATAATCAGGAAACACAAAGTCTAAACTCAAAAAACATACAACATGCAAAGTGGCTCCCAGTCCTAATACATCAGTTTAAAGATAAACCCCAACGAATCAAAAACAGCTTCATTTCTTCAGTTTGTAAAAGCTAAGATTCTCTCAAAGTGCAGTAAATAAGCAGTTTTAGGTAATTTAATTTGTTCTTTATCAAAAAAAAATCTTAAATTGTCAGGTATTACTGGTTTGGTAATATGCGATCTTTTTCTGTTGTGTTGCATAAATCCTTTTTTATTCGCCCAGACAGTCAATTTAAATTTATCTGTTTGGCCTGATACGATTGAATTTTGATGGAGAAGTTTCATGTGTTTTAATTGAAACTTTCTACAAAGATGAACGTATGTTCATGGACATCAAGGATGTAACTTGGATAATTTATTTATTAAATATTATTTTTTAAATTGAATAATAAAAGGAAAAACAATTTTTTTAATGGAATAGATACAAGGTTGCTATTTTGTTAGCAGGCTGATTTTAAGGGAGGAAACACCTGATTGTTTTGTAAGTTTTTTGAAAATTTTGAAGTAGAGATATTTATTTTTACATAGATTTTATCTGAATAGTGAATTATTAACAGGTATCTGTAAATTAATTTGTTAGAAGTTGAAAACTTTTTTAGCTAACTAATTAATAGTGATTTACTTCGGATGTTATTTTGTGGTTACTTTTACGTACATTTGCTCTTACCCTAGAGATGAAACGAATTATAATTAAGTGAACTATGGAAAAATAATACTATTTTTTTTCTTACTTATTACGCTGGAAGGAGCAGCACAACAAGATCCTATTTTAACTCAGTACATGTATAATAACCAGGTTGTTAACCCGGCTTATGCAGGAATGTGGGAAAAGGTAGGGTTTACTGCCTTGGTAAGAAATCAATGGGTCGGTATTAACCGGGCACCACTCACCGAAGCTATATCCATACACAGCCCCCTTGGTGGTCAGTCGGTTGGTATTGGTTTAAATATAATTAACGATACTTATGGACGGGAGAAAAGATTAAGTGTTTTAGCCGATTAT
>CAYZBC010000072.1:0-19217 GCA_964476535.1 uncultured Maribellus sp. | reverse complement strand
ATAGTGCAAAAATACTATATTTCCCTGTTTGGTTCTGGCTTGTCCAGGTTAGGGATTATACATTATACGGCTGGGCTTAAAAAAGAAAAAGAAGTTGGCTACTTTGTTTCTTTCGATATGTTCTTCCACTACCTCTTGCAATATTTTAAGCACCATGCTCGCGGAATACTCGATCGTGCATACAGTATTAAAGAAGTAAAACAAGAAGATTTTGCACGCAGAGTTGTTAATGCACTTTTTATGGTTTCTCATTTAGGAGAAAGCCAAAGTGTTCATTTCCCGGCTAATGTTGAACATCTTGCCTTGCTGCTGATGGATTCCGTAAATGCTCCTAAACTTGAAATGCAAAATAAAGTGGAGGCTGTTTTAGATGTCTTGGTTGGCAAGAACATCATTCAGGTTTCCGAAGGCAAATACAGGTTTTTAAAGGAAGATGAAATTGAAGTAGCTCAACTGATTAAAAGTACTCCTGTTACCAGCGACGACCGTTTAAAATACATCTTTGAAGACGTGGTTGAGAAAGGCGTTAAAACGCTGGGACAGATGGGAATGGTGCAATTCGGGAATAGAACCTTCCGAATTGCCATTAGCATCGATGGTAAAGAAATTGGTTCCAAAGGTAATTTTAACCTCAAATTTTCTTTGTACGACACAAAAGAGCTTGCTGTAATTGCTCAGGAAACACCACCAAACGATTTAGTAATAGGTGTAAACGAATGGTTTAAAAACGATGCCATATTAAAATCAAAAGTGCTCGATTACGTTCGCACTCAAAAATACATCTCACTAAACTTTGCCAATGCCACCGGTTCGCGCAGAGATACATTACAAAGTTTTAGGGAAACAAATGAAGTATTGTTAACCGAAATTGTACAACGTTTCCAGAAAGGATTTATGCAAACAGCTTTAGTTTCCAACTATACTGTTATTCCGGCAAATGAAATAACCGGAGGTACTCCTTTTGCCAGATTCGACGATATGGTAAAACGGCACATGCAGCAAATTTACCGCAAACATTACCTTAGCAACGGCTATGCCCATTCAAATGCAGAGCTGCTGTCAAATGCAAAACAACCACAAAAAGCCGCTTTCAAAACCCTGGAACCAACCGAAGAGGAAATGAATATTAAAATCAACCTTGCAGGAGAAGACCCGGTGGTTGGTGATATTGTAAAACAGTTCGACAAGCCACCTTATGGATGGAAAGACATTGCTACACTCGATGTGCTGCTTGCGCTTGCTAAAAAAGGTATCCGTAGGTTTGAGTGGAGAAATGAAGAAATTGACTTTGCAACCTTTGCAGAAAAGGCATTAAACTCGCGCGAACGCGATGCCATTACTGTTCACAAAGAGAAATTGCATTCGCAAGATGAAATAAATGAACTTATAAGTGTGGTTAACAACGAAATATTTGCTGAAACAATTATCCCTTCCGATACCAACGATTTAAAAAATGCCATCGAATCATTCAGGTCAAAACTGGAAAAGAAACTAATAGGTATTAATCAACTTAAAGTGGAATATGAAACCTGTCCTTTTGCGGTGCACTTGAAAACGGCGCATAAACTGTTCGGTGATATTTACCAGTCACGCAACCCCGAAAAAGTGATGACGATGGTATTAAGCCAAAAAAACATCCTAAAAGAGGCTCGCGATAAATTTATGATGGCGGACGAATTTGTTGAGAACAACTACAAATCGTACCAGCAAATCACACAGTTTTACGACGATAACAAAAATAATTTTGCCTCGCTCGATGAAATCCTGCAAACAAAAGCAGACGATTTGCGCGATTTTGTAAAAAAAGATACCGAACCCTGGGAATCGTTTCCGCAATTTAAAAAAGCGTACAAAGAATTGCACACCGCTCTTAAAGACCGTGTTAGTCAGCTTAAACAAGAAGTTATTGCTGCCTACGAACAAATATTGAACGACATTGAGGAACGAAGAAAAGAACTAAAAATTGACGATGAAAGCCTAACAACAAGTCCGGGCTATATGTTAGGCAAACTAAATAAGGAAAAACAAATCTCTCAGTTGGAAATTTACCAACTTAAAGCCACCGATTTTAAAGTGGAGAACTTTAAAAAGCTGGAAGAATACAAAGCAGAGCAGGAAGCAAAGAAAAATAAAACGACCTATAAACCAAGTATCGATGTGTCTGTTGCAGCCGAAATGCCCCCTACTACCATTGAAACACCCGAGCAATTGGATGAATACATCGAAAAATTAAAAAAACGCCTATTGCTTAAACTGGCGAAAAACAAAAAAATCTTTTTGAATTAAGTTTATGAATGGAAATATTAACAAATACTTTGACTCTCCCTCTTCTCCCTCTCTACGCGTAGAGAGGGACGATAATGTCGCAGACTTTATCAGGGTGAGTAATTCAGAGAGTATAAAATTTCCTCAATTAA
Source organism: uncultured Maribellus sp. (assembly GCA_964476535.1). Taxonomy (GTDB): domain Bacteria; phylum Bacteroidota; class Bacteroidia; order Bacteroidales; family Prolixibacteraceae; genus Draconibacterium. The sequence continues at coordinate 16,800 of CAYZBC010000072.1, read as the reverse complement.
TCATTAATAAATAATCAATCAAAAACGTGAATACCAACAATATAAAATCTTTTGCCCGCGAAGCCCGCATAATTTTACGCGAAGGAGTTAAACAACGCCTATTCTATTGGGGTTTTGCCGATGATGGCAGCAACACTCAAAGCATGGACGAAATTCATGGTGGGTACATTTACCGGGCACAGGTTTATACCGATACCACTGTTCCGGCAAAATGGAAGAAATTAAAAAAACGTTTAGCCGACAAACAAGCTGTTTTAGATGTAATGGAAGAAGCGGCTTATACCTGGTTTAACCGTTTAATGGCGATTAAAATTCTGGAAGTAAACGGCTACATTCCCGAACAGCTAAAATTCAGCAGCGCACAACGTACCCCCGCTATTGTACAAAATGCAAAACGTGGGCAACACGACTTAACAAAACAATCGGAAAAAGATTTATTGCTGGAGTACTTACAGGAAGATAAAGAAGAACAGGCTTTTGCCTTGCTAATAACCAACTTTTGCAATAAAAACCACCTGCTACGCGCGGTTTTTGGGCACATCGATGATTATACCGAAATACTCCTGCCCCAGAACTTGCTAATGCCCGATGCATTGCTCGACTTAATCAACAGCAATACAATTTCAGAAGCAGATTACAAAGAAGTGGAACTGATTGGCTGGTTGTACCAGTTTTATATTTCCGACCGAAAAGATGAGGTTTTTGCGGGTTTTAAAAAGAATAAAAAAGCAAGGGCTGAAGATATTCCGGCAGCAACGCAAATTTTTACGCCCAAGTGGATTGTTAAATACATGGTGGAAAATACGGTAGGAAAAATTTACTTGGATTATGAACCGCATTCCGAGCTAAAAGATAAAATGCGCTATTTGGTTAAAAACGCAACAGAACAAAAAGAAACAAATCCCCTAATCTCCAAGCTCAGCGAATTAACGCTATTAGACCCCGCCTGTGGCAGCGGGCATATACTCGTTACCGGTTTCGATTTATTATTCCTTATGTACCGCGAAGAAGGGTACAGTGCCAAACAAGCGGTTTTAAATATTCTGGAACACAACCTCTACGGTTTAGACATCGACGACCGCGCCATGCAACTGGCACGCTTTGCCGTACTAATTAAAGCTGCCTTTTATTATCCCGAAATTTTAACTCCGCTTAACGGTGCCAGCACCATTGTACTGCCACATATCTTTAGTTTCCCCAATGCGGAACATTTTACAAATGAGGAAATTCAGGATTTCCTGGGTTACAACGGTACTCAATTTACTGCCGACCTACGCGAAATATTAATCCTTTTAAACCAAGGCAAAAACATTGGTTCGGCACTAAAACTAAACTTAAATAAGGAAGCTTATAAAATTATTGAAACGCAGTATAAAAGCTGGACAACTAATTTTAACAAGGGTGGCATTCTTAAAATTCACCAGGAAGACACCTGGAATAGAATCAAACCTTTTATAGAAGGTCTGATAATTCTATGCAAGAAATACACTTCGGTAGTAGCTAATCCTCCATATATGGGGCAAAAGAATATGAATTCTGATTTAAAGGATTACATAAATTCACATTATCCTCTTACCAAATCTGACTTATTCGCTGTATTTATAGAGGCTATGACTTCTATGCTTAATCCAAATGCAAGGGTTGGATGCATTACAATGGAATCTTGGATGTTTTTATCTTCTTATGAAAAACTAAGAAGTCACTTATTGGATAACTTCTCAATCGTTAGTTTAGCCCATTTTGGATGGCATATTCTTGGCATTGCTTTCGGAACTGCTGCTTTAATAATCGAGGATTCCAAAGATATAATCAAAGGTGAATATTCTTATTTAACCATTGACGATGTTGATAGAGTTAAAAATGAACCGTTGATATTTCCAAAGAAAAATAATGGGCGTTACGCAAAAATTCCACAATCTAACTTCTCAAAAATACCGGGTAGCCCAATTGCTTATTGGGTAAGCGAAAGGGAAAGAGATTTATATAGTAGTGGAAGTTATTTTCAAAGTGAATGTTATCCTAAAAAGGGTATAGATACCGGTGAGAATGACTATTTTCTTAGATTTTGGTACGAAATAAATTTTAACAAGGGAGCTTTAAAAGTATTTGATGATTCTAAGTATTGGTTCCCATACAACAAAGGAGGTGAATACAGAAAATGGTATGGAAATCGCGAAATTGTTGTTAACTGGGAGAATAATGGAGAAAAAATTAAATCGCGCCTATCGTGGAAATCCAAGAAACCGACAATTAGGAATTCCCAATATCATTTTAGGGAAGGATTTACATGGACTACAGTAAGTTCGAGTGGATTCACTTGCAGATATGTACCAAAGGGGTGTTTATTCGATAATGGTGGTTGTACCTTATTTGCAGATAACCAATTGTTTTATTTAGGAGCGATGCTTAATACAAATGTGGCAAAAAGATATTTTGAATTTTTATCTCCAACTTTAAATTTTCAACCTGGTGACATTGGTCGTATGCTTTACTATAAACCAAATAGTGTTTACGAATCGGTTGAACAAATTACAAAAAAGTTAATTGAAATATCTCGGAAAGATTATAATTCAAGAGAAGTTTCTTGGGATTTTGAGAAGTCTCCCTTGCTAAATAATAGCAGTTCCTTGATTAAAGCTTATCTGGATTGGAAACAACAAGTCACAAACCATTTTTTTTACATGCTTGAAAAGGAAGAAGAACTCAATAGTATTTTTATCAATATCTATGGCTTGCAAAAGGAACTTAAATCGGATATACACATAGGTGAAGTAACTATTTTGCATGAAGAATTGGTGCCAAGAAAAAAGAAACAAAAAAGAACAAAAGTAGATAACAAGGAGAAATGGAGTCCAAAATGGAGTAATCTTGAAAGATTGCATAAAGTTGAAGGTTCAAAGAACTTACAATTACCATTTAATCCTGAAGTCAGTATTTTTCATTTTATTAGTTATTCCATAGGTATTTGTTTGGGGCGTTACCGTTTGGATAAGCCGGGTTTAAACATTGCACATCCAAATCCATCGGAAGAGGAATTGGCACCGTACAAATACAACAATACTACCATAGAAATTGATGAGGATGCCATACTGCCCATTATGGGCGAAAACTGTGCTTTCCCCGATGATGCTTTGGTGCGTAGTAAAGAAATTATTCTTGCCGTTTGGGGCGAAAATACCCTAACCGAAAACATGAACTTTTTGCACGAGTGTTTGGGTATAAACTTACATAAATGGTTAAACGAAAAATTCTGGGGCTGCCACACCAAAATGTACAAAAAGAAACCCATTTATTGGTTGTTTAGCTCTAACCCAAAAAAACCACAAAATGCAGGATTTAAAGTGCTGGTGTATATGCACCGCATGGATAAATACACCGTGCAAAAAATACAACGCGATTATTTGCACCCACATCAGGAATACATCAACCGCGAAATTGAAAGACTCGAAGAAAACGAAGATAGTCTCGACCGCCTAAAACAAAAACGCCTGGAGATGTTCCGCGATTGGCGACTGGAATGCCGCGACTACAACGAAGTATTAAAAGAATTGGCAAACCAACAAATTGAATTCGACCTGGATGATGGAGTGGATGTAAACTACAAGAAGTTTGAGCCTGCCGTAGCAAAAATATAAGACAATGGTGATAGAGAAAATTCAGAAAATACTAAAGCAGCAAAATAAAAAGCTACTCTTTTACTTCGATGGCGATGGAACTTTCTTTGAAGAGCTTTTAGCTATTGAAGAAGCTGGCATTAAAGTGGTGCTTGTCGAAAACAATTACTTCGAATTAAAATACAAATTGGAGTACGAGTGGAACAAGCAGCCGGTTTTTTTATACCATGCTTTTAACAAGCCCACAGCAGCTGAACTAAAAAAATATCCGCTTTTAGATTTACTGATAGCAAATACCGAATTACGTACCGATGATGCTTCGGAGTTTATCGAAGATTACCACCTAAAAGAACATCATTTACCACTGGTAAAACGTTATTTAAAACAGTTAAAATCGAAAACAAACCAAAATAAACTTGCCCAAATACTGGAACCATCTAAGTTCTCAAAAGATGCATTAAAGTTGGGATTAATGTCGATAACCCTTGGTTTTAGTGGTGTAATGGATAAACACCTTTGTATGGCAAAGTGGCTGGCCATGGCAAACGATGAAGATAAATTTGCTAAAGCCAACAAGGCATTGGACGATTTGGAACTTAGTGAAAATATAATTGCCGGATTTAATGTATTGTTAAACTTACATGGCAACGAATTAAACACCGCCTTTGCAAAAGAAATAGCTTGTAAACTAAAATATAACATTCTGGCTGCCAATGTTACAAAAGTCAGTATAAGTGATAGTTACTCTAAATTAAAAATAGACCGTACTACCGACATAAACCGTCTTCGTGCATTTATTCAAGATTGGTTAAATCATCCAACATTAAAAAATACAGTTGAAACAGTGTTCGATACCTTGGGCGAAGACATTAAGAGTTCAAACTTAATGGAGTGGTATGGTTCCCAACACGAGTTTGGATTCTATTCGGATGAAATGCTCAACGAAATTATTGTTGGTCTTTACCATAAAGTTGCCGATAACCCATTAAAAACAAAAGACGATTGTATTAAATGGATGCGTTCGTCAATGCTAAACACAAGGGTTAAACATCAGGTCGATTTTATTTATCATACGGCTACTGTGTTTGGGGTATTAGAAAGCTATCGTAATTTCCAGTTTAATACACCCAACGATTTTGTAACAGAATACACCCAAGAATTATTTAAGATTGATTCCTCCTACCGCAAAGCAGTTTCAGCATTCGACAATGCAAGAGACCATTTATACGAATTTGAAGACAACGCTGTTGGAGTATTTAATAAACTGAACCAGAAGTACGACCGATTTTTAATCGACTTAAACGTGGAATGGCAGAAAGTGCTGAGCGAACAAAACTTTAACCTGAAATCGCTTGCCATTGATAAACAGTACGACTTTTATAAAAACAACCTCGAAAAGTTCGACTATAAAATTGTAGTGATAATATCCGATGCTTTCCGTTACGAAGTTGGTCATCAACTATACAAAGAGTTGTTGTCGGAAAGTAAAAACGAGGTAAGCATCGAACCTTATTTGGCATCCATTCCTTCCAATACCAACCTTGGAATGACAAACCTGTTACCACACAAAACAATTACCGCGGAAAAAACAGCACCAAAGCTAAGCTATAAAATTGATGGAAAATCAACAGTTAGCAGCAATCGGGCAGCAATTCTGCAAACAGCAAAACCGGAAAGCGCAACCATCGATTTTTCGGAACTGAAAAAAATGAGTAAATAATCCTCGGGGCAAGCCCACGAGGCATTGAAGAAAATATTTTTGGATCCCGAGGCAAGCCTCGAGGTATTAAACCTTAATGAGAATAAATCCAAACGTAGAGCATTCTTTAAAGACTACATGGTTACCTATGTTTATCACGATTGGATTGACTCCATTGGTGACACCAAAAGAACGGAATACGAAACGTTTAATGCTGCCACAAAAGCAAAAGACGATGTAAAGTGGATGATTAACAATATTTCAGGCGAAGTAGGTATTGCGCACGTAATGGTAACTGCCGACCATGGTTTTCTGTTTAATTACAACACATTATCGGAAACAAGCAGGGAAATAATGCCGGAAACCTTAGGCTATGCAAACGACCATGTACGTTTTACTATTGCCGATGATTTTGCGGGTAAAGTGGATGGCTATTCTATGCCAATGAGTAATACATCGAAAGTGGACACCGATTTAAAAATTGCAATCCCACGAGCCATTAACCGTTACCGGAAACAAGGCAATGTGGGAGTACAGTTTGTGCATGGTGGTGCAAGTTTGCAGGAACTTATTGTTCCGGTAATTAAATTCTACAAGCACAAAAAAGAGCTGCAAAAGTTCGTTGCTTTTAAACGTATCGACCAAACAGAAGTAATAAGCTCTGGCAGTATGAAGTTTGTTGTGCTGCAAGACCGACCGGTATCAAATGAATATAAAACCGCCGAAATTGTATTTGGCTTGTATTCCGATAAGGGGGAACTATACTCCAATGAAATAGAGCTTCATTTAAAATCTACATCTCAGAACCCGCGCGAAAGGGTTTACGAAGGAATACTCACACTAAACGCATCGGGTTCAAAAGCAAGTTTTGCTTACCTGAAAGCCTATAGCACTAAAGATAAAAATCGTCTAAACCCGGTTGATGTTAGCGATTTGATTAAGATAAGTACCTTAATGGAAAAAGATGAATTTTAATTATGAACTTGAAAGACAAAATATTACAACATTTTGAAGGTAGAGTAGTTCGTAAAGACCTCACCAAATTGGTAAAAGGAAATGCAGTGGTTCCAACCTATGTGCTTGAATATTTATTAGGGCAGCATTGCGCATCATTCGACGATGCAATTGTAAATCAGGGAGTGGAACGGGTAAAGGACATTATAAAAAAACACTTTGTACACCGCGATGAGGCAGAGATTGTAAAGTCCTTCATTAAAGAAAATGGAAACCATCGCTTAATTGATAAAGTATCGGTTAAACTCAACGATAGAAAGGACATTTACGAAGCAGAATTTTCAAACCTCGGACTTAAAAAGGTATTGATAAGTTCTGATATTGTAACGGCACATAAAAAATTGCTGACATCGGGTGTTTGGTGTATCATAAAAATGGCATACCAAAAGAGTGACGATTCAAACAGCTCCCCTTGGGTAATTGATTCTGTAAAGCCAATTCAAATATCAAATGTTGAATTAAGTGAGTTTAAAAAGCTGCGTGCTGAATTTGAAAAAGAGGAATGGATTAATTTACTGCTACAAAGTATGGGGCTTAATCCTGAGTTGTTAACTTTTAGAAGCAAACTAATACAGCTAACACGTTTGGTTTCATTCTGCGAAAACAACTACAACCTTATTGAATTAGGACCAAAAGGAACAGGGAAAAGTCACATCTTTTCTGAACTATCGCCACATGGAATGTTGATTTCGGGAGGTGAAGTTACCCAGGCAAAGCTATTTGTAAACAATAGCAATGGGCAGATTGGTTTGGTTGGATATTGGGATAACGTTGCCTTTGATGAATTTGCCGGAATCACAAAAAGAGTGGATAAGAACCTTGTGGATACCATGAAAAACTACATGGCAAATAAATCTTTCTCACGAGGCAGCACACCTTATGGAGCAACAGCATCTTTCTCATTTGTTGGAAATACAATGCACTCTGTTTCATACATGCTGAAACACTCCGATTTATTTGAAGCCCTGCCAAAAGCCTATTACGATTCTGCATTTTTAGATAGGATACACTGCTATTTGCCGGGCTGGGAAGTGCAAAAGCTCAGGAATGAGTTATTTACTGACGACTATGGTTTTATTGTAGATTATCTTGCCGAAATTTTAAAGGAGCTTCGAAAAGACGATTATTCTTTAATGTACAATCAATACTTTGAATTATCGGAGGCAATAACTACCCGTGACCGCACAGGAGTTTTAAAGACATTTTCAGGTCTGTGCAAAATAATCTATCCACATGGCACTTGCACCAGGGAAGAAGCCAAAGAATTGCTTGATTTTGCTTTGGAAGGCAGAAAAAGGGTAAAGAATCAACTGGTTGAAATGGATGAAACCTTTAACACAGTTTCTTTCTCTTACACGGATATAGAAAGTAATGCAACAACCGAAATAATTACGCTGGAAGAAAAGCAATACCCGGCACTTGTAAAAAGGCAGTCGGTTGTTGGAGAACAAAAAGAAGAATTGCTTAGTACGAATGAAGCATCAGAGGAAAAAGTAAGTGCAGCAAAAAAAGAAGATGTAAATCTTTTGTCTGGCAAACATCGGGTCATTGAAGAAAATACCACCGGAATCAGTTATGAAAACCTGTTTGCCACTTGTTTAGCAGGTTCAAAATCAATCATCGTTTCCGACCCTTATATTCGGCAGTTTTATCAAGTGAAGAATGTGATGGAGTTTCTGCAAATGATTTTGAAAATACGCCCATTGGGAGAAGACATTGAAGTAAGGCTGGTAACCAAGTTTGATGATTTTAACCGAATGGAAATAGAAGAACGCTTGGAACAACTTAAAGGAAGTTTCGATGGTTCCGGCATTGAGTTTAACTATGAGTTTGACCAGTCATTGAGTTTTCACGCCAGAAGCATAGAAACAGAAACCGGCTGGAAAATTAGCTTAGACCGCGGACTTGATATTTTTCAACCCTACGATTTCAAAAACCCTTTTAACCTCGCAAACAACATTCAGGAAGAAAGACTTTGTAAGGCGTTTGAGATTACTTATTTGAAGATATAGAATTACTCTTAGTTTATTATTGTTAAAAATCGCACTAAATCATTCGATAGATAATGGAATTTAAGAAAAAGCACTGGAAAAATTTTTCTTTTACAAAAGATAAGATACCACGCATCATATGTCCCATCTGTAATGAAGGTATTTTAGAGTTGAACAAAAAATCTCTTTTTGAAGAAGATACAGGAGAATTAAAGGAGATTAAGAGAAAAGGCGACAATAACGACCCTATGCAGTCTGAATCCCGTTATACGGTTCATTTTAATTGTAATAATAAAAAATGTGAAGAGGTAATCACATCACTTGGAAGAGGTTTTTTTGATGTTGAGTACTATTCTGACAATGAAGGTTATCCGCAGCCAGAATACATTTTTAATTATTATCCAAAAATGTTCTACCCACCTATAAATATAATACCATTAAAAAAGAATTATCCGCAGAACATTAAGGATGAACTTTCAATTTCTTTTGCACTCTTTTTTCTTGATGCTTCGTCTTGTGCAAATAAAATTAGAATTAGTATTGAATTATTATTGAATAATTTTAGAATAAGAAAAACAAAAAATGTCGGTTCAAGTAAAATGAAACGTTTGAATCTTCATGAAAGAATTGTCTTATTTAAGAGTGTAAATGCGAATGTATCCGATTTGCTCTTAGCAGTAAAATGGATTGGCAATAAAGGAAGCCATTACGAAAATGTAACGATTAATGATATTTTAACAGCATACGAAATTCTCGATTTATCGCTTACTAAATTGTACGATACAAGAGAAAAAGACATAATTAGGGTTGCTAAGGTGATTAATAAGACGAAAGGGAAAAAGACAAGTTAAATTAGAAGTTCATTATTACAAGTTTTCAAGTGGGTTTAAAACTTCTTGTTCAAATCGTTGCACCCTGCTTTCTGCTACTGCTCCATCAAATTTTGGGGCATCTCTATGGTCAAATACATATCGAATTATCCTAACATATTCATGCCGTTCACTGTGTATGTCAAGGTTGCTAACAGGAGTTCTGAAATACACTATCCAATGATTAATTGCTCTTTCCACAATAGCTGCTTTTGCATCACCATCACCAAATAACAAAACGAAATCCGACCATATCCACCCAATTAAATATTCTTTAGTTTTATCTGTTAGAAGCTGTGATGTCGCAATTTCAAAGACACATAATCCTATGTTTTTACAAACGGATTCTAATAGGTTGCTTTGTTCTGATTTCACGATGCATGTTAGCCAATCTAATTGTCTGGTCGTTATTTCTTGAAGAAACTTGTGATTCTTACTTGGAATATTATCATCTTCATTGTATAAGTCTCTACTTATTATGTTGTCAAGTATGAACCGTGTAAAAAACCAGTAATAAGTCATATTCAAGGAATCATTGAGATTAGCAACTATAGCCTGGCGTATCATTATATCAAAATAAACAATAGAATTATACATTCGATATTCCCACATTATCTCTTCATCGTTACCTCGTGTTAATTCTCTCAGTGGACTAAATTCTTGCTTGGTATCTTCCTGTATCTCAAGAATTGCAGGTTCTCCTACGCAACTCCATGCATGATTAATTTTAGCAACATTAATATTGTTTAACAGGGAGTAAAGAATTGGTTGTGTATTTTTTTCAATAACGTATGAGTAGTGTTCCGTATGGTTGATTGTACTTCTTATTTCCCTGAAAAAGTTCGTGTTTTTTTCTTTCATTAGTGTCGAAACAAATAAATGTACCAAGTCTTTGTTTGATACTCTCTGGGTATCCAATTTTTCAATGATTCCAACAAAAAAGTATGGATGCCTCTTTGTAACTTCTTCAATAAATGCCTCTGAGTTAATAATGCGACCATATACACTTGCTGCAATCTTTAATGGAGCTGTATTAATAGCTTCGTTATAAGCTCTTTCTTCTTCTGGTCTGTCATAAATTTCCAGTCCTGTGATATCCTGTAATTGAATATTTTTCACTTTTGTCAAGTATTTAAGAATATCAGGCGAATGATATTTCTCGATAAGGGTGGTTAGCAATGAATATTCAGACTTTAATAAGAGTTGGTTGTAATATGATAATATTTTTTCACGATTTGATTCAGGGAAAGGACCTTTGTATATTTTCCAAGTAAGCCATATTAAAGTAGTTAAAGACACTAAATAAGCATAGGTGCTGGCTATAGGATAACCCTCATATTCGAAGCGCGCTAAAAAACTAAGATGACCTCTAAACCAGTTATATCCTATTAAGTAATTTATCCATACGAATATTAATACTATTAGAAACCACTCGAAACCTGAAAATTTTAATATTGCAAATCGTCTGTCATTTTCAGATATGAACGCGATGATTGCCAGAATAATGGCAAAGAGTGTTAACAGGCTGGATATAGTCATAATGAATTTTAGAAATTAAGGATTATATATTCAAATCAAAAATAAGTGATATTAATTGATTTATGAATATGTTAATCAGTTTATATCTAAACTAAAATGTAATCTGACTATTCAGTGGTTAATTTCTGGTATTCCATTGATTGCTATATTTTTTAGTTCATCAACTGCCCGGGTGTATTTTTCAGATTGGATAAAAACAAGGAGGTATATATGCAAATTGTATGCAAACAAAAAAGAGTCACAAGAAATAAATCTTGCAACTCTTTAATTATCAGGTGGAGAATAGCGGAATCGAACCGCTGACCTTTTGACTGCCAGTCATAATATTCAGTCTCCTTTGTTTTCTTTTATATTCCTATATTGCTACATAACAGCAATTTGAGTTATATTATTTTCTTTTTCTTTCCTTTGTTTTCCTATTATTTAGTATATTTGTATGTATTTCGTATGTATTAAAAATTGATACATGCATAGTCTAATTGTAAATATACCAGCATGATAGGAGCAACAACCGCAGTAGTGCACGACATAAGAGTACGAAAAAAGGACGGTACATACGCTATAAAGCTAAGAGTAACATGTAATCGTGAGCAAAAATATTTCCCTTTAGGTAAGTTTCTTACAAAAGAAGATTGGAAAACCCTTAAATCAGGAAAGCACAGAAACAAAAAGCTTAAAGAGCTAGATATTCATCTTTCTTCCATCGAGAATAGAGCGGTTAAAATAATAGACAAGATGGAAAGCTTTTCGTTTGCGGAATTTTTCAATCAATTTAATGCCAAACCACAACAGAAATCTTTTGTGTTGGATGCCCTCAGAGAAAGACACAAAGAGCTTTTGGATAGTAATCGGATAAGCACTGCACTTACTTATCAATACACTGTAAAATCGATTGAGAACTATTTAAAGTTCATAAAAAGGAAGAAGCTGAGATATGCCGACATTACGCCAGAGTGGCTCCAGTCGTTCGAGGACTGGATGACCGCAAATGATAAATCCATTACAACAACAGGAATGTTTCTCCGAAACCTCAGAACTATTCTTAATCAAAGTATTGAGGATGGCTTGTTACCTCGCGAAAATTATCCTTTTTCAAAAAATAAATATCAAATACCATCAGCAAGAAATACCAAGAAAGCACTTACCATTGAAAATATTAAACAATTTATAGAACACATACCTAAAACCGATGCTGAAGCAAGAGCCAAGGATTTATGGCTTTTTAGCTATTTGTGCAATGGTGTAAACATTAAGGATATTGCAAAACTGAAATATAAGAACCTGGACTCTAAACGCATTTCATTTGTGAGGTCTAAAACCGAACGGTCAACCAAGGCACATCAAAAAAATATAACTGCTATTCGTATTCCGGAAATCAATAGTATTATTGAAAAATGGGGAAATAAATGTGTCGCCCAGGAAAACTTCGTTTTTCCTATACTTGCATTGAATGACACTCCTGAGCAGGAATATGACAAAATTAAACAAGCAGTAAAGACCATTAATAAATATACAAAGCGCATTGGCAAAGAGCTTGGTTTTGAATTATCACTGACCACATACACCGCAAGGCATTCATTCGCAACTGTTCTGAAGCGTTCGGGTGCACCAATAGAATTTATTAGCGAAAGTTTGGGACATAACAATTTGAGAACAACAGAAAGCTATTTAGATAGTTTTGAAGATGATACCAAAGAAAGTTTCCAGCGCAAATTATTAGACTTTTAGTATGAGAATCACCAAAACCATCACCTTCCATTGTGCTCGCCATACCTATGCCACCCTTCAGTTAACAATGGGTACAGATATTTACACTGTTTCTAAACTCTTAGGACATCGAGAATTGAAAACCACGCAGATTTACGCTAAAGTAATTGATGAGAAGAAAAAAGAAGCCGCTAACCGAATTAAATTCTAAAAACTATGAGCCACAGCTTAGAACTATTTCACGATATTTTGTTTTTGAATCACCGACCTTGGAAATTCGGAAAACAATCTGACATTAAATTCAAGCAACTATTACTTGAAGTCAAAAAAGAGTACTATACCCACCAACCCAAGTATGAGATTGATTTCATCAAACCTCTTTCCAATATCCGCAAATACTACCATGCAATAATCGAATATGAAGCCATTGCATATTTAAACGATTTACATACCGAAATATCAGCAGCATTAAGTGATAATGAAAAATCTTATCTCATTCACGTTGCATTAAGTAAATTGATTTCTCAGAAACTCAAAGAAACAGCACAAGTAATTCAGGAAAGAAAATACTCCCCAGAGCAATTCGATTTAAAACTTCAAAGCAAGAAAGTTGATACCAATATTGCAGATGAATCCTACATCCTCCACCTTCTAAAACAGCATTTGGTTAGATTGGTAATGGAAACACAGGATTCTTATCAGGAATTCATGAAAGAAGATGATTTAACACCTGATGAAATCTACTATACCTATTTCAATGAAGCTGCACCAGAACGACCATATATAATCGAGTGTGAAGATATTGCAGTACCTATCAAAAAGCATGAAACCAAAACTAAACCAGAATTTAAACCAATTTATCAGGACATTAAACCAATCCTAAAATCTAAAGCTGATTATGAGATAGTATATAAACCACGAGTATTTGGAGAGGTTGAATCGAAGCTTTATGAGTATGGGATTATTGATATTGAATACTACTTCATTAAGAGTAGAAAACAATCTAATCATACTCTACTTGCAGCGGTGTATCGAATCTTAATAGCCAATAATTATTTCAGAAGAAATATCATTGGCTCCAATGCCAAGTTTACCGACCTCGACATCCGTAAATATCTGGATGAAAGATATTCAACAGATACTTCACAACAATTTAGAAGGCTTACCCAAAAACAAGTTGATGAATCAAAAATCAAATTACCTTGGTTAGATAATATTAGCCGAATTTCTTAATATGGTATTAAGTGCCAATTATACCACTTTGCACTTTTAGATAATACCATCGAATTTACTAATAAGCTAATTACCAATTAGTTTAAATGGTATTATTATATACCACCAATACTACCTTTTCATTCGTTATAAATTCGCTAGGTCTTTGAGATTCAAAGATGACTTTAGCGCTAAGGTCCATGTTTTATTCAAATCCGAAATATCATGGACGAGATTATTTTATCAAAATTAAATAGCATTGAGAAGATGCTAAAGGAGCAGAATATGCTCAAGAAAGAAGTTCTAACATTTAACGAAACTGCCATTTATTTAGAGGTATCGCATTCGCACCTCTACAAAATGACAAGTACATCAGTCGTTCCATCTTACAAACCCAACGGCAAGAAATTATACTTCAACCGAAAAGAGTTGGATAATTGGCTTATGTCAAATAAGCAATGTTCTCAAGAGGAAATTGAGCAGCAAGCTGCCAATTACCTCATCAAAAAAGGGAGGATTGAGCTATGACACAAATAATGCAATTGCTATTAGAGCTCTCAGGTACCATAAAAGAAGTCAAAGCTCTAATGATGGTTTTGAAACAAACCAGAACAGAAGCTTTTAAGCAAGCCTGGATTGATGGGCAGGATGTAATGCTTGCCCTCAAAATCAGCAAACGAACTTTACAATCCTTGCGTGACACAAGGATTCTCCCCTACTCCCGCATCAATGGCAAGTTCTACTATAAAATTGCAGACCTCGAAAAGTTATTGGAAAGCAATTATTCCAGAAACCTTAAAAATGCAAGCCATGATTAAGGAAAAGGATATTTTAACCAAAACCCAATACGGGCTAAATATATACTCGCATATCCTGCGAGTATATTATCCCAACGAAGTTGTGGTCCACCTTTCAGGAAAAGAGTGTAGCCCTTCAAAGAACCCATTTAATAAGGACAAGCTTACACTTAAACTCATCAATGTGGATTGGGTGTTCACATACAGTGATTTAGACTTACCCAATTTCAATGGAAATCCATTCGACTTCGCAACATTGCATTATAAATTAAATGGAACCGAACTTCTTGAAAAGCTTAACGAAGAAATGCATCTTCACATTGGGGAACAACGCCATTTTCATGGCGACTGGGATTTCCCAGAACAAGCCCATCCCGAAGAAGCTAAACCAGTAATTCACATTCCCAAGTTCAGTTATTTCAAAGCTCCTGTAAGTAATATTTACCCTAAGAATACAATAAGTGTAGTGGAGGTTTATTCCTTGATTAAATCAACTCAAAACACCTCATACACTGAACAATTAAGGGCAATACAGGCAAAGGATGAAGCAAGAAAATATAAAGCTTCTAAATTCGACTATGTTACTTTTTCAGGAACTTTTGAAAAGCGTAACGACAAGTCATTATTAAACCATTCTGGTTTGCTTACCATTGATTTTGACCACATCCCCAACCTTCAGCAATTGAAGAATCAATTACTGAAAGATGAATACTTCGAAACAGAAATTCTCTTTGTCTCGCCATCTGGTGATGGCTTAAAATGGATTATTCCCATTGACATCACCGAATCAACTCACCAAAACTATTTTAATGCGGTTGCCAACTACATTAAAGAAGCGTACCAACAGGAAGTTGATAAATCGGGCAAAGACATTTCCCGAGCCTGTTTTTTACCATCAGACCCTGAGGTCTACATCAATCCGAAATATTTAAACAATACAAAATTGAAATAAGATGAAACAAAATAAATTTCTTGCTCTATTAGTAACGATGCTTCAAAAATCTGCATCCCTCCTCTACCCTTTATGGTGGACCGTAATCCCCTTCCTTTTATATTACGCCATTCACATGTTCAAATTCTCAATGTTCACCCAAATAATTTTATAAAGATGAAAAAGAAATTCGATATAGACTATTGGCTGAACAAAGACCAGACAGCCAAAGAACGGACATACACACCTCCTCAGCAACCAATCCAAAACAATCAGGATAATAATATTGAAATGCTTACTCTTAGCGACGTAGAAGTGCCTGTGCTGAGCGATGTCGAAGTAATTATAAAACGTCTTGAAGAATCACATACAGATATTACCGCCAATTATTCCGATTGGCGGGATATTGGCTTTGCTTTAGCCGATGAACTTGGGGAGTCAGGAAAAGATTATTTCCACCGCGTAAGTAGATTTTATTCAGAATATTCTCATTCCGTATGCGATAAGCAATACAACAAATGTCTAAAAGCAAAAGGACACGGCGTTACCATTAAAACTTTCTTCCACCTTGCACAGCATGCCGGAATTAGTTTGGTAACTACTCCTCCGAAACAAAATCTATCAGATTCTAAAAGACCTGACAGCATTTCCAAATCCGTTTCCGCAGATTTAGGGACTGATGAAGTTATTTTCAACACTCCACTAATTCCATCCGAAGTTTATCAAAACCTACCTGAGATTTTAATAGAAAGCACTCAAATGTTCAACGATGGCTTTGAAAAAGATGTATTTCTGATTGGTGCAATCTCAGTTATTAGCGGATGTTTACCCAATGTTGAAGGCATCTATTTTGATGAACCTGTTTCAGCACATCTTTATTCCTTTATCACCGCCCCTGCCGGGTCGGGAAAAGGGAAATTAAAATGGGCAAAATACTTTGGTTTAAAAATCCACAAAACAATGGTAGAGGAATCCAACCTAGGAAAGCAAGAATACGAACAAGATTTAGAAAACTACAACAACCTGAATAAAAACCAACGCAAAGGAATAGACCGCCCAAAGGAACCAAAACGAAATATGTTTTACATTCCCGCCAATAGCAGTTCATCCGCATTCATCCAAGCATTATCCGATAATAATTTTAAAGGAATCATATTTGAAACTGAAGCAGATACCTTGGCAGGAACATTAAAACAGGAATGGGGTAATTTTAGCGACATATTACGTAAGGCGTTCCACCATGAAAGCACCAATATGTTCCGTCGAAAGGATAATGAATATATTGAAATTGAAGACCCACACTTAGCTATATCATTATCAGGCACTCCTAAACAAGTACACAATATGATGCCTGATGTGGAAAACGGCTTATTTAAATACTCCCCACCTTTAGACAACGATCATTCAAAGTTAAGATAGATTTTCTT
>CAYZBC010000071.1:0-19369 GCA_964476535.1 uncultured Maribellus sp. | reverse complement strand
AACTTCAGGATAACGAATTATCGTCAAATATTAAACCGGTTGACCGTCCTTTTTATCCCATTTCACCTATACCAACAAAACAGGGTGTAGTAATAATTGCTGGCGGATTATTTGGGTTGATTATTGTACTGGTCATTATTTTTGTTTTAGAATATTTCGACGATACACTAAAAAAACAAACAAAAGCAAACCGGATACTGAAACTGCCTTATTTGGGAGTTTTCCCAAAAGTCCTTTTAAAAGCAAAAAAAATAAACCAGTCGTTTATAAATAACCGTTTACTCGAAATAATAATTCAGAATATTGAACTTTCTTTTAAATCAGGGGATCCTGAAAAAGATCCCTATACCATTTTGTTTTTCTCCACACAAAACAGAGAAGGCAAAACAATAATGATGGGAAATTTGGCCAGAAAGTTCAAAATGCAGGGTAAAAAAGTACTGGTATTGAATTATACCAATGAATCGGTTCATGAAATCAATACCACACAACCGGGTTATTCAGGAATGCCTTTACCCGGCGAAACAGAAAAGCTTATAACCAAAAATAAACCACTTCCAGTTCTTAGCCTTTTGTTAGGTTACCCCGATCTTCGAGTAGATTATAATAATTTGTTTTTGGATAAACCTGAAAACTACTTGGATGATACTGAATACATGACTTATCAGGTAGATCAGAATTTTTATGCATTAAAAAATTATAAGGAAATTCTTGCACAAAATAACACAGAACCTACAACTATTCCCGATATTGTTTTAATTGAAATTCCTCCTATTCTTTATTATCCCTTTCCGGTTGAACTTATTTCTGAAGCCGATCTTCCTTTATTAATTTGTCGCTCAAACCGCACTTGGACAGAAGCCGATCAGGGAGTTCTTGACAATGTGATGGAATTAAATAAAAATAAAACACATTTTATATTAAACGGAGTTGATATTCAGGTGGTAGAATCGATGTTAGGTGAAGTACCCCGAAAAAGAAGCTGGCTAAGAAAAAAGGTGAAAACCATAGCTCAGTTTCAGTTTTCAACAAAATCACAGATTTGACATACTTCGTTTTTATAGAATTTAAAAGGAAAGATAGAACCATTGAAATCAAAACTGATGCAAAGTTTTCAGAATCCATTTGGCAGATACACTGGTTCAGATAGAATTAGGTCGGTACCACTGCTGCTAACACTGCTTGTAATAATTGCCTT
Organism: uncultured Maribellus sp.; assembly: GCA_964476535.1. Classification (GTDB taxonomy): domain Bacteria; phylum Bacteroidota; class Bacteroidia; order Bacteroidales; family Prolixibacteraceae; genus Draconibacterium. The sequence continues at coordinate 18,171 of CAYZBC010000071.1, read as the reverse complement.
CACCGCTTTTATTATTGGTAAAATGGGGCTTATTGCAACATTCGGATTGATTGCTTTACCTTTTGCATTCGCCTATTTGTATTTTTTATTTCGCAGCCCGTTAATTGGATTGTACACTGCCTTTATATTTGCCTTTATATTACTCGGTTTAAGCAGGTATATTCCGGGAATTCCGATAGGATTAGGAATGGATGGAATTCTGGTGCTAACACTCCTTTCATTTATTTTCAAAAACTTTTACACAAAAGTGAATTGGAAGCCAGTCAAAAAAGATATTACAGTTCTTGCTCTCATTTGGTTTAGTTATTATTTATTGGAAGTATTAAATCCGGAAGCCAGAAGTGTAAATGCGTGGTTTACCGGAAGGGTAGTGGCGCTTTACATGTTGTTATTAATTCCTTTGGTTTTATTGTTAGTTGATAATATAAAAAAGCTCGACAATATTTTTCTGATTTGGGGAATATTTTCATTGCTGGCAACCGCAAAAGGAATCATGCAAAATGTAATTGGCCTCGACCCATGGGAACATATTTGGCTGAGTATTCCGGGAAACTATTCAACTCATATGTTATTTGGTAAGCTCAGGGTTTTTTCCTTTTTAAGCGACGCCGGTCAATTTGGTGCTAATCAGGCATATTCAGGAGTTGTAGCTTTTATTTATGCCGGCTCACAAAAAAACATCAAGAAAAAGGTATTCTTTTATGTAGTAGCAATAATGGGATTTTACGGAATGATGATTTCTGGAACAAGAGGATCAATCAGTGTTCCGTTAGTTGGTTTTGTAGTTTATTTAGTATTGAACAAAAATATTCGGATATTAATTCCCGGATTTATAATTTTAGTAGGATTGTTTGTATTTTTTAAATACACAACTATAGCGCAGGGAAATTCACAAGTTGCAAGGATGAGATCAGCTTTTGATCCCAATAATGCATCGTTGCAGGTTCGGTTAGAAAATCAGCGAAAGTTAAAGTCATATCTGGCATCACGCCCGTTTGGAGGTGGTGTTGGCCATGCGGGAGGAAAAGCACGAAAATTTCTTCCCAATGCTTTTTTATCGAATGTCCCAACCGATAGCTGGTATGTTATGATTTGGGCTGAAATGGGAATAGTTGGACTCGTACTTCACTTGTCAATTCTATTTTATGTGGTTATAAAATCATCGTATATGATAATATTTCGTATCCGCGATCCGATACATAGAATAAAAATGACAGCGCTCACTTCTGGAATGATGGGAATAATGGCAGCTTCATACGGAAATGGAGTTCTGGGGCAAATGCCAACGGGTATTTACATTTATACTTCGATGGCTTTAATGCTTAATACCGATTTTTTTGATATTGAAAAAGAGAAAAATGGATCAGAGAAAATAACAACATCTAATGAAAGTTAATCAGTTAAAAGTAGGTGCTTTATTATCTTATGTGGTACTTGGATTAAGCAATATCGTTGGATTGCTATATACACCGTACATGCTGCGTATGATGGGGCAAAGTGAGTATGGATTGTATTCACTGGTTGCTTCTGTTGTTGCGTATCTCACCATTCTTGACCTTGGATTTGGAAATGCTATAATTCGGTACACAGCTAAATTCAGAGCCGAAGGAAAAGTAAAAGAGCAACAATCAATGTTCGGTATGTTTATCATTTTATATTCTTTTATTGGATTGGTGGCATTTATTCTTGGAATGGGATTATACCTGAATGTTGATACTTTTTATGGCAATTCCATGACTCCGGAAGAACTGGATAAAGCACGTGTTTTAATGTTACTCATGGTTTTTAACCTGGCTTTTACTTTCCCATTTAGCATTTTTGGTTCAATAATTACCGCTTATGAAGATTTTATTTTTCAAAAGATCATTCAAATTGTGCGTATATTATTAAATACTGCTGTTATGATTGTTTTGCTTGAACTAGGTTACCGGGCAATTGGGATGGTGGTATTAATTACAATTTTTAATGTTGTTACGCAGCTTTTAAACTTTTGGTATTGCAAATACCGGATAAAAATTAAAATTGTTTTCGGGAAGTTTCAATGGGGCTTTCTTCGTGAAGTAGCCACTTACTCTTTTTACATATTTCTCGGAGCAATTATCGACAGACTTTACTGGAGTACCGGACAATTGGTTTTAGGCGCCTTTGTAGGAACTGCAGCGGTGGCTGTTTTTGCCGTCGGAATTCAGCTGGAGCAAATGTATATGGCTTTTTCAACGGCTATCTCAGGGGTTTTTCTTCCGAAAGTTACTGCAATGACCACAAAGGCTCAATCCGATAAATCCATTTCCGATTTGTTTATCAAAACCGGGCGAATTCAGTTTATAATTATGGCTTTTATTTTAACCGGGTTTATATTATTTGGAAAACAATTCATTATTTTATGGGCTGGTGCCGATTATGCTGATGTATATATAATTGCACTTTTGTTTTTTGTTCCGCTTACTATTCCTTTAATACAAAACCTGGGAATAACAATTCTGCAGGCTCGCAATAAAATTCGTTTCAGGGCCTTATTTTATATTGTAATTGCAATATTAAGTCTGGGTCTTCAACTAATTCTTGTAAAAAAATATGGAGGAATTGGTTGTGCCATCGCAATTAGTATTGCATTGGTTATCGGCCATGTTATCGGAATGAATATTTACTATTATAGAAAACAAAACATCGATATTCCAAAGTTCTGGAAAGAAATAGGAAAAATGTCTGTTGTTCCCGCATTAATGGGTATCAGTTCGTATTTTATTTTAAGGTATTTCCAGCTCAATTCCTTTTTTACCCTGGGCACTGCAATCGCTATCTTTTCAGCTATTTATATTCCTCTTTTCTGGCTTATTGGAATGAACCAGATTGAACGTGATATTATGCTGGTTCCGGTAAACCGTGCTTTAGTGAAAATGAAAATCAAAAAGAATAACCCATCTTGAAAAGAATAATATGGAAGCTTTAAAAAGGAAAATCAGAAGTTTACTTCTCCCAAAAATGTTGTATTACTATTATCTGCATACGGCAAAAGAAGCGTGTATGCCCGATATTAAAAGAAGAGTACACGACAAAGTTTACAACAACTCAGAAACCGACAAAGTAAAAAGAGATTTAACGCTGGCATACCACATTGTTGAAAAAGGTTTAACGATGCCGGTTCCGCGTCCCGGCTTTGGTAAACCTGTGGTTATGGGATTGGTAAACACAATTTTAAAATATAAAAAATTAAACCTGCCGCTTTCCGAACTGGAATTTAAACAATCAGTTTCGGTACTAAAAGAATACAATGAATTTCATAAATCGATTGGGTTTAAACTGGATAGTGAAGTAATTGAAAAACTTGAAATTATTGATTCGCAGTTTGGCGATATTATTGGAATTAAGCAGATTAAAACAATACGAGACAAATATTTTGAACATGTAAATAAACCTTTTGACATATTTTGTAAATCAAGATATTCTGTAAGAAATTACACCAGTCAGGAAATTCCTTTACCGGTTTTGTATGATTGTATTGAACTGGCTCAGAAATCGCCATCGTTTTGTAACCGGCAGCCCACAAGAGTAAATATTGTAAAATCTGCAGAAAAGAAAAAAGCAATTCTTAGTATTCAAAACGGAAATCGTGGATTTGGCGATTTAGCCGAAACACTTTTAGTAATTTCTTCGGTAATTTCAACTACAAAAGATATTCACGAACGGAACGAAAATCACTTGAATGGTGGCATGTTTAGTATGACACTTTTAAATGCATTGCATTTTTACGGAATTGCGGCTTGCTCGTTAAACTGGAGTGTGTCGAACGACAAGGATATGAAAATGAGGGAAATATTAAACATCCCGGAAAATGAAGTGGTGCTGCTGGTTATTTCGTGCGGTTTTGTTCCCGATGAATTTTCGGTGGCTTCATCGCCAAGAAAAAAGGCACATGAAATTACAGTGGAACATCTATAAAAATAATGTTGTCTGAATACAGAAACAAAATAGAATTGATGGAGTATAAATGCGATAAAATGGAGGACAAGTATGAAAATTGGAATTGTTACTTTACCTTTTAATTCAAATTACGGAGGACTAATACAGGCTTTTGCATTACAATCGGTTTTGAAAAAGATGGACCACGAAGTTTTCACTGTATATCGCATAACTGAGGGGATGTCTTTAAAAATGAAAATCCTTTCTTTCGGCAGAAGGATTATATTAAAAACTATTTTCAGGAAAAAAGTTGTTATTCGCACCTGGCCAAATAAAAACGAAGAACAAAGAATTGCAAAGCATACCAACCGGTTTTTGCATGAAAACATAAAAGTTACTGAATTATTTAAATCGGAACAAGACTTTAAAAATTTGGATAAATACAATTTTGATGCTTATGTGGTGGGAAGCGACCAGGTTTGGAGACCGAAATATTCGCCGGTAATAGAAAATCATTTTTTGAATTTTCTGGCTGCTGATTCAAAAACAAAACGTATTTCTTTTGCAGCTTCCTTTGGTGTCGACAATTGGGAATTTTCGCCTTTGCAAACACAAAAATGCAGTGTGCTGGCTCAACGTTTTAATGCTGTTTCTGTTCGCGAATATTCAGCCATACAATTGTGCGAACAGAATTTGGGAGTAAAAGCAGTTCAACATGTCGATCCAACAATGTTAGTCGAGAAGGAAGAATATATTCAATTGGTCGAGAAAGATAAAATTCCCGAAATAAACGGTAAACTGGTGGTTTATGTATTGGACTTATCGGCAGAAAAAAAGAAAATAATTCAGCAGATTCAGAATGATTTAAATTTACAGATAACATCTACAATGCCTGAAGGATTATTCAGAGAAGTAGGTAAAAACCACATGAAAAAATGCATTTTCCCTTCGGTAACGAACTGGATACGTGGTTTTATGGATGCAGAATTTGTAATAACCGATTCATTTCACGGAACTGTTTTTTCAATCATTTTTAATAAACCATTTATTTCTATTGGAAATAAAAAACGGGGAATGACGCGTTTTGATTCTTTACTGAAAATGTTTGGCCTGGAAAACCGGTTAATAGATAACTCTGCTACAAATGGTTTGGAGATAATTCATGAAAAAATTGATTTTAACCGCATTAATAAAATACTGGATGATAAAAAAAAGGAAGCAATGTTGTATATGAAAGAGGCGTTACAAACAACCGGAAAATAATTATGTATTGATTACTAGAATTTCAATCTTGAAAATCAATGCTAAAAAGTATTATTAATATTAAAATATTCATGTTATATTGGGAGTAATTAAATCGGACAAAAACAATAACAAGCTTTTTTAATGTAAATATTTTTCAATGTAAATATTCTAATTATATACCTATGTATTACAGAAATATATCCAATTTAAATCAGATTATTCTTCAGCGATTATCGGTATTACCCCGCGATTTTGATTTAATTGTAGGAATACCAAGAAGTGGGATGCTACCGGCAAATCTGCTGGCTTTGTACCTGAACCGCCCGTATACTGATATTCATTCTTTTATAAACGGACACATTTACAAAGCAGGCGAAAGAGGCCAGTTTTTCGACATTAAACAATTTAAGAAGGTTTTAGTAGTTGACGACAGTATTGCATCGGGTTCGGCAATGCTTAAAAGTAAAGAAAGTCTGAAGCATTTGGAAAAGGATTTTAACATTAGTTATTCCGCTATATATGTTATTCCGGGAAAAGAGAAGATGGTCGATTTCTTCTTTGAAGTGGTTCCGTTGCCACGGTATTTCCAATGGAATATTTTAAATCATACTACTTTAGAAAAAGCTTGTTTCGATATTGACGGCGTTTTATGCGTAGATCCAACCGAAGACCAAAATGATGACGGTGAAAAATATACAGATTTTGTTTTAAATGTTCCGCCTCTTTTTATCCCGGGTGCAAAAATTGGAACACTTGTAACCTCGAGGCTCGAAAAATACCGGAAAGAAACAGAAATCTGGTTAAAAGCGAATAATATAAAATATAACGAACTAATTATGCTTGACCTTCCGGATATGGAAGCGCGGCAAAAAGCAAACAGTCATGCATCGCACAAAGCAAAATATTACATGGCTAAGCCCTACGTTCTTTTTGTGGAAAGTTCATTAAGCCAGGCAGTTGAAATTAACAGAATTTCAAAAAAACCAGTGCTTTGCACCGAAAATTTTGAAATGATTTTTGATTCTGAATCTGTATTTTACAATATGAAAAGCGGAAAGTATTTCCCTCGGCTTAGAAAGATTGCTTTAAAAATCAGAGATAAATTGAGGAGTATGAGAAAATAAATGGAGTAATCTATTTTAATAATTGTACTTAAAATCAACATTGAAATGAATGTAATAATATCTATTTTTCAGGTTATTCAGGGAGTCTTACTTCTTGTACTTCTTTTAAATTCACTTTATATTTTTGTATTTGCCGTTGCCGGGTTATTTTATAAACAAACTCCATACGTGTCTAATCCAAAAATGAAGAAAATTGCGGTATTAATTCCCGGATATAAGGAAGATGAAGTAATTATTGAAGTGGCTAAAGATGCACTTAAACAGAATTATCCGAAAGAGAAATACGATGTTGTAATAATTGCCGATTCATTCCAGCCAGAAACTCTGGCTGCTTTAAAAACACTGCCTCTGATAGTTACAGAAGTTAAGTTTGAAAAAAGCACAAAATCGAAAGCATTAAATAAAGCAATGGAACAGTTAAACACAAACTATGAAATTGCCGTTATTCTTGATGCAGACAACCTGATGGAAACAGATTTCCTGAAGAAAATAAATGCAGCCTTCGAAAATAATTTTGTTGCTGTGCAGGGACATCGAACAGCAAAAAACATGAATACTTCGCTGGCTGTTCTTGATTCAGTGAGTGAAGAAATTAACAATCATATTTTTCGCAAGGGACATCGGGCACTCGGACTTTCTTCGGCAATTATAGGTTCAGGAATGGCTTTCAAATACGATTTCTTTAAATCTATGATGGCTAACGTAAAAGCAATTGGTGGTTTCGATAAAGAAATTGAGTTAAAATTAATGAGCGACGGATTTAAAATTGATTATCTGAAAGATGCTTTGGTGTACGATGAAAAAGTGCAAAAAGCTGATGTTTTTAGTAACCAACGCCGAAGATGGCTTGCAGCACAGTTGCATTATTTTCGCAAAGATATTGGAGCATCGCTAACTGCGTTGTTTACAAAAGGGAATATTGAATATTTTAATAAAGCCATTCAATTTATTTTACTTCCACGGGTTTTACTTCTCGGCGCGGTTTTTTTAACGGGAATTATTTTTATTGCAATCGATCTGTGGTTAATTAATAATCCTGTATTTATTCTTGTTTGGCTCATTACAATAATTACCTGTGTTCTGGCATTTATATTTTCAGTTCCAGGAGCATTTTATAATTCCAAAACCTTACGTGCATTACTTAGTTTACCTAAAGGAATGATTTTAATGATGGGTTCACTGCTGAAAATAAAAGGAGCAAACAAGCAATTTATTCATACCAAGCACAGTGCTGTAAATACCAATTCAGAAAAGGGAAAATAAAATTAGGTAAAAACAAAAAACATGATTAGCAACGAAAATATTGTATGTGTATCGAATACTACCTGGGAAGGTTTTTATACTAAATCAACAGTTCAGTTAATGACTTTACTTGCCAAAAAAAATACAATTCTTTTTGTTGAATATCCTTTTACATTGAAGGACTTCATTTTAACTATAGCCGGGAAAGGCAGGGCTCCTGCAGCAAGAATGGCTGGCTGGAAAAAACGTCTGGTACAAAAAGAACCCATTCCGGGAGTAAAAGTGAATCACCTGGTAGTTCCGCCAGTCTTACCTGTGGAATTCATAAAAATTAGGGCGCTCTATAAAATACTTTTTAAACTGAATGTATTTATTTACGGTCATTCGGTAAGAAGAGCTATGCGTAAACTCAAAATAGAAAAACCGGTTTGCATAAATGCATACAACTCCATTTATGGAAATCAGTTACTGGGCAAATTTTTAGAAAAAATTCATGTCTTTTACTGTTACGACGGGCCCGATGAAAGAAGATACGGGAAACGTGCCGTTGATTTGGATTATGGTTTTGCACGTAAAGTTGACGGTGTTATTGTAACATCCGAATTTTTAGCCAACACGATGAAAAATCTCAATCCGCAAATAGAAGTGGTTAAAAATGGGGTGGATTTTAGTATGTTTAATGAACAGGCAAAGACTGAAACGGATAAAAATAGGAAAAGAAAAAAGGTTGGATATATTGGAAGTCTCGATCATCGGTTTGATCTGGAAACAGTTGAATATACTATTCAGAATTTATCCGGTTACGATTTTGAATTTGTCGGTGATTTAATGAATAAAACAATTCAGGAAACTCTTTCAAAATATTCAAATGTCAGGTTTTTCCCACCGGTTAAGCCGAACGAAGTACCTGGTTTGTTGCGGGATTGCGATGTAGGTCTTATTCCATATTTATGTACTGAATACACAAAAAATATATATCCACTCAAAATAAACGAATATTTGTCGGTTGGTGTGCCTGTGGTTTTAACCTCTTTTGCTCACTTGCCTGAATTTTATGGAATCGTAAAATTCACAGAAAATAAAGAAGCTTTTCACGATGCAGTTGTGCAGGAAATCGAATCGGACAGCAAAGAGAAGATTGAAAAACGAATTGAATTTGCAAAAAATAATTCGTGGGAAAGCCGTGCAGATCAGTTTGGCGAAATATTAAAAGATTTCGTGGAAAAAAAGATATAGTAACAAGTTGTATTTAAAAGAATTACTCATCAGAAATTTATAAATATGAAAATAGCAATAGAAGGCCAACGTCTTTTCAGAAAGAAAAAGCACGGGATGGATATGGTCGCACTGGAATTAATCCGGAATCTTCAGAAAATTGATAAAAAGAATGAATATTTTATATTTATTAAACCCGATGAAGATGATTCTATTTTTACGCCAACTCCAAATTTTAATATCATAAAACTTGAAGGCGGATTTTATCCGTTGTGGGAACAGTTTGCGCTTCGAAAAGCGGCACAAAAGGCGGGTTGCGATATTTTGCACTGCACCAGTAATACTGCACCTATAAAAACCAAAATACCTCTGGTTGTTACGCTGCACGATATTATTTATATGGAAAGTAGCTATTTGCGTATATTAATCGGAAGTGCTACTTCGTATCAGAAATTTGGTAATATTTACAGAAAACTGGTTGTTCCGCGGGTGGTAAAACTGAGTAAAAAAATTATCACGGTTTCTCATTTCGAAAAGAAACGAATCAGCGATTATTTTTCAATTAATGACGATAACAAACTTAAAGCTGTTTACAACGGAGTAAGCGAATATTTTCAGCCCATTACCAATAAAACCGAATTAAAAAGAGTAAAAGAACTATATCATCTTCCCGATAATTTTTTCTTCTTTTTAGGAAATACAGATCCAAAAAAGAATACAAAAGGAACATTAAAAGCTTTTTCTGATTTTATAAAACAAACAAAAGCCGATTATAAACTGGTAATGCTCGATTACGACCGCAGTGAACTTAGTAAGATTTTGGACGAAATTGGTGACAGTAACCTGATAAACCGGATTGTACTTACAGGATACGTGGTAAACACTGATTTGCCGGTTATTTACAGCCTTTGTAAAGTGTTTTTATATCCGTCATTGCGTGAAAGTTTTGGTATTCCAATGTTGGAAGCCATGGCCTGTGGAGTGCCAGTAATTACGTCCAATACTTCTTCCATGCCAGAAGTGGCAGGCAATGCAGCAAAAATTATCGACCCACATAAACCAGAGGAAATTACAAAAGCCATTATCGATTTGGTAAACGATGAAAAATTAAGGGAAAAACTAATTTCAGATGGATTGGTGCGGGCTGCGAAATTTTCATGGAAAGCAATGGCTGAAAATGTGTTGGAAATATACAATGAAATTGAAAAGGAAAAATAGAACTTCAAGTCAATTATTCACAGCTTCTATTTAAAGAAATCAAATTGAATAAATTACTTACATATTTTTTTTATTTTACTGATTATCTGAAACATGGCGATTTGTTGTCGGTAATTACATCGGTGAAATATATAATCAGTAAAACTTCACATAAAACCGATAGAACCATAAAAACTTCGGTTGGGAAATTTTATTGCAGAAAAGAAACCAACGATTTTCAATTTGCCAATTTGTATTACGAATGGGATGTAAAAAAATACATTTTAAAAGAGTTAAATAATTTCTCATTGTTTATTGACGCAGGTGCTTGCATTGGAGAATATTGCATTTTGCTGGCAAAAAAAAGTAAAAAATGCATCGCTTTCGAACCTGTACCGTCAAATTTAAATGCCCTGACACGAAATAAAGAGTTAAATAATCTGCAAAATATAATACGAATTTTCCCCTTTGGCTTGGGCGCTGAAAACTATAAATCAAACTTCATTTTCAATTCTGTAAATACTGGTGCCTCTAAAATAACTTCCGAAAAATCAAAAAACAGTGAAGTTGTAGAAATCAAAAAATTCGATGATTTCTTTCATGAATTGAACATTAGAAAAAACGAGAAGGTTCTCATGAAATTTGATGTTGAGGGAATGGAAGTAGAAGCTATTATGGGGGCAACTGAATTTATCCGGCTTTTCCCTCATGTAATTTTGATTATTGAAGACAAACATAGTGGAGAAGAAAAGATTATAAAGCAGTTGGAAAAAATTGCAACATTTGAAATTGAAAGAATAGATAAATTTAATTTGGCAGCAAAAAAAATCAGGAATTTTGGTTCTGAAAAAGATTGAATCGAATTCGTTGATTTGAAATAATTAACAGTTTTAAAAGTATATATTAATATCAAAAAATATGAAAGCACTTGAAATAATATTCTGGGTTTTGTTATTTATTGTTTTTTATGCATATGTGGGTTATGGGATTTTGTTGTTTATTCTGGTAAAACTGAAACGAATCTTTAAAAAGAAAACCGGACAATATTCTGAAATTGAATACGAACCAGATGTTACATTGTTTATTGCTGCTTTTAATGAAAAATATTTTGTTAAAGCAAAAGTTGCCAATTCCAGAGAGCTGGATTATCCTTCTGATAAATTACATCAGGTGTGGGTTACCGATGGTTCTGATGATGGAACTCCCGACTTGTTAAAAAAATATGAAGGGGTTGAAGTACATCATATTCCTGCAAGAAACGGAAAAATTGGTGCCATGAATCGGGGTATGAAATTGATAAAAACACCCATTGTAGTATTTTGCGATGCAAATACCATGCTTGGAAAAGAATCAATTCGCCGGATTGTAAAATTATTCAGTAATCCGAAAGTGGGTTGCGTTTCAGGAGAGAAAAGAATTTACAGCAAGGAAAAAGATAGTGCTGCCGGAGCAGGAGAGGGGCTTTACTGGAAATATGAATCGACACTTAAAAAATGGGATGCCGAATTGTATTCGGTAGTTGGAGCAGCAGGTGAATTGTTTGCAATAAGAACCGAACTTTTTCAAGAAGTAGAAAAAGATACATTACTCGACGATTTTATTATTTCTCTTCGGGTGGCACAAAAAGGATTTACCATTCAGTATGATCCCGAAGCTTACGCCATTGAAACTGCGTCGGCGAATGTAAAAGAAGAATTAAAAAGGAAAGTTAGAATCTCAGCAGGCGGTATACAGTCCGTAATCAGGCTGGCTTCCTTGTTAAATGTATTTAAATATGGGATTTTATCGTTTCAATACATTTCTCATCGCGTATTACGCTGGACACTGGCGCCGTTATCGCTTTTATTTATGATTCCAATAGGATTTTTACTGGCACTTAATGAAGGAATTTTTAATCAGGGATTTTACGATATTTTGTTTTGGCTTCAAATTCTTTTTTACGTAGCTGCTATGCTGGGGTGGTATCTCGAAAACAAATCAATTAAAATAAAATTACTATTTGTTCCCTATTACTTTTTTATCATGAATCTGTCTGTTTTTTTGGGACTAAAGAGATATTTGAAAGGTTCTCAAACGGTGAACTGGGAACGAGCTAAACGAGGAAAATAATAATTCAAAAATGAAAGTTTCGGTAGCAGTAATTCTGTTTTTTTTTTATATTTTTCATGCTCTCGCCGGATTTAGTCAGAATGCCAGTTATCTAATTCATGCAGATCAACAATACATAAATTGTGATGATCCTGTATTTGAAAATATTAAACCTGGAGATACACTTTTATTTGAAAACGGTAATCGTGATTTTTTTATCATAAAAAACTTTCATGGAAGTCCCGAAAAACCTATAATTATAACCAATTCCGGAGGGGTAGTAACAATAGATACTGACCATTATTTTGGGATTTCAATTCAAAATTGCAGGTACATAAAAATTACAGGTACTGGCGCACTGGATAGCGAATATGGGTTTATGATTGAAAGGGTTGATAAAGGAAGTGGCATGGGAATAGGATATTTAAGTTCGGATTTTGAAATCGACCATTTTTCCATTAAAAACTGTTTTACTGCGGGTATTTATGCTAAAACCGATCCCGGTTGTACTTTTACTTCCGTTCGCGATTCCTTTGTTCAATACAATACAATCATTCATGATAATTACATTGAAAATGCCGGTTTGGAAGGAATGTATATTGGTAGTTCAAAATATTCCGGGCAAACTATAAGTTGCAATGGAAAAGATACGCTGTTATTGCCTCATGTTCTCGAGGGTGTGCGAATATATAACAATACAATTATTTCTTCGGGGTGGGACGGAATCCAGGTAAGTTCAGCTTCAAAAGATTGTAAGATTTTTAACAATATAATTCTGTACGACAGTCAATTCGAAACCAGTTCGCAAATGTCCGGTATTTTAATCGGGGGAGGAACAAAATGTGATTGTTTCAATAATTATATTGCAAACGGGAAAGGGGAAGGAATTGAAATTCATGGATTGGGGGGAATTCGGGTTTTTAGTAATATTATCTTAAATGCCGGCAAAACTTTTAAACCCGATGATTTGTCACAACTTAAACATGGAATTTTCGTAACCGATGTTTCTGCACAAGCAGATTCTTCTTTTATTATCATCCACAATAATATCATAAACCCAAAATCGGATGGAATACGTTTTTCAAGTATAAAAAGTAAAAATAACCGAATTGAATCCAACGTAATTGTTAATCCAGGTAATTTCGATTATTATGAAGATGGGAACACCAGTTTTAAAGGAATTGATTCATACATGATGTTTCAATTTGCGGGCACCGATGTAATTATGAAAAATAATTTTTTGGATAGAACTGTAGAAAATGCCGGATTTATTTCTTCAGAATTATCAAATCCTGCAGATTTTGGATTGTTAGAAAACTCACCGTTAATCGATGCTGCAGATTTCGACAATTTGGTTCGGTTCGACTTTTTTGGAGTTGAACGCCCGCAAGGATTTTCTTCTGATATTGGAGCTGTGGAATTCGAAAGTCATTTAAATTTCACAGAAAATATAATGAATAAAAAATCAGCATATTTTTTATATGAAAATCCGGTAATTGAGATTTTAAAAATCGGCTCCGAAAGTCATATTATGGGTCAAATTAATATCACTCTTTACGATTTAACCGGAACTGCAGTGAAAGTAAATACCATTCCCAATATTAATATATTTAATCAAACTATTCAACTAAATATATCAAATCTCATTTCCGGATTATACGTTTATAAAATTCATGAAAATGGAAATACATTTTCCGGGAAATTTATTAAACAATAATTGGCTTTCTAATATAATTTACTTCCCGACACAAAAATAAGGTGAGTTCGGCTTAAGCGAAAGTACAAATTTTTGTTGTTTTCTTTTTTTTATACACAAAATTAAGGAAATATTGTTTTGCCCGGAATAAAAATCACCAAGTTGAGAACACTACAACCCCCAGAACAAAATCCCAGAAGCACTTATTAAAATCAAAATACCGGCAAATAAATGGAGGTACTTTTCATGTTTTTTGAATTTTATAAGCGATGTGCCTTTATGTCCAATGTAAACTGCTAACATCATTGTTAGAACAGTTGCAATCCCAAAAATTAAAGCAACGGTTATCATTCCAAAAGTACTGTTTTCGTAGGCAGGAAAAATCAAAATGGGAATAAGAACTTCGCATGGGCCAAAAACAAAAATCAGGAATAGAATCCATGGTGTAAGTTTGGTGTTATCTTCCTTTTGATCTTCGGTTGGAAGATGTTGCAATCCACGTATTCTCTTTGGTAGCAAAAAATTGGGCAGGTGAAAATGAGAGGGGCTTTTTAAGTATTTATAAATTCCGTAAATGGTATATAAAATACCAAATGCAAAAAGCATCCAGCCAACTATTTCTCCTCTGAAAGCTTCTAAATATTCCAGTTTATTTAAACTAATACCGAGTGCAATACCAATCATTCCAATAAGTATCGAACTTCCAACATGTCCTACGCCTGAAATAAAAGTAATCCACATGGTTTTGTTGCTCGACCATCGTCTGGCTTTGCTTAAAACAATAAAAGGTAAATAATGATCAGGTCCCAAAATGGTATGCAAAAATCCGAGTGAACCTGCCGAAACAAAGAGTAAGTACAATTCTTTCATAAAAAAAGCTTATAACTTGTTTATTAATGAAGCCTGGCAAGCGGCTCCAAAACCATTGTCGATATTAACTACGCTAACACCACTTGCGCAACTGTTTAGCATGGCAAGTAATGCCGACAGTCCCTGAAAATTGGCACCGTAACCAATACTTGTAGGCACTCCAATTACAGGTTTGTCAACCAATCCACCAACCACACTGGTTAGCGCTCCTTCCATTCCGGCTACAACAATTAAAACCTGTGCGTTACGTATGAGTTTCAGCTTGTTAAACAAACGATGAATTCCAGCCACACCTACGTCGTAAATCGTTTCAACTTTATTGCCTAAAAATCGTGCAGTTACAGCGGCTTCTTCAGCTACAGGCATGTCTGAGGTTCCGGCAGCAACAATGGCAATGTATCCTTTCGAAATGATCTCATTTTTTTCTTTGAATGAAATTGTTCTCGCAATTGCATTGTATTCTGCTCTGGGAATTACGGTTTTCACTGCTTCGGCCATTTCAGGAGTTACCCGCGTTGCCAATACATCAATTCCATTTTGATACATGCGTTCTGCAATTTGCTGAACCTGTTCAACGGTTTTTCCCGAAGCATAAATTACTTCAGGAAGTCCGGTCCGACGTTGACGATCGGTATCGATGGTTGCAAATCCCATTTCAACAATTCCACTTTTGGGAAATTGCTCTAGTGCCTCCGGCAAATCAATTTCGCCAGCTTTATATTTTTCAAGAATATCTTTTGGACTCATTATTTATCAACTATTTGATTTACTTTTTTTTCAATTTCAGAGATGCTGATTTGATGTTTTTCTGCTAATTCTTTACAATCTTCAAATTCGGGTTTTGAATGAACCAGTTTGTCATTATAAAAGCTTTGTTTTATTCGAACCTCCCCATAATCTGTTTCAATTGTTGATTCTTCGCGACGTAACATATTCTTTTTTACTTTGTGTTCACGAATTCCAATTGAAGTGCTGTGCTTGAATACTATTTCCTTCATTTTTTCTACCAGATTTTCTTTACAAAGAATTGAAAGTGTGGTTGCAGGTCGCGACTTTTTCATTATTATAGGAACCAACCAGGCATCACTCGCTCCTCCTTTAAACAATTGTTTCAGAATAAAATCGTAGTGTTCCGGATTCATATCATCAATGTTACTCTCCAAAAGAATCGCCTCTTCGGTTTCTACATCTTGAAAAGTTTCTTTATCCTCGCACAAATAAACACGCAAAACATTTGGAACTTCACTGTCGCGATTTCCAATGCCGTAGGCAGTTTTTGTAATCGGGAAATCTATTTTATCTGTGAATTCATCAACTGTGGCAACCAAAATTGCTGCACCGGTTGGAGTTGTAGCTTCATGGTTTACCAATCCGGTTTTTACAGGAATATTCATTACAATTTCGGCGGTGGCTGGCGCTGGCACGGGCATAATTCCGTGGGCACATTTTACGGTTCCTCCTCCAAGTTGAATGGAAGATGACATTACTTTATCCACTTTTAAATAATCAAGACAAATGGCAGCACCAACAATGTCGGCGATTGAATCCAATGCCCCAACCTCATGAAAATGAACCTTTTCTTTTGAAATATTATGAACTTTGGCTTCTGCCAAGGCAATCAAATCAAATATTTTTAATGAATTAATTTTGACTCTTTCAGGTAATTCACTGCCATTAATTAATTCTTCGATGTGCCGCAAATGACGATGTTTTTCATTGTCCTGATTTTCTATTATAACATCCGCTTTTATACCTGTAATTCCGCGACGCTGGTCTTGTTTTACTTTCAGATGAAAACCTTCAATATTCAGCTTTTTCAATTCGCTTATTAAATAGTCTTTATCCACTCCCAAGTCGATCAAAGCACCAAGATTCATATCCCCGCTGATTCCAGCAAAACAATCGTAATATAATATTTTCATCTCATTGTAATTTTAAATTCTTAACGGTATTCGATGGAACTCGTTTACATTTAGTCTTCTGTTTTTAATGATTGTCCGAAACTCGTTTCATTTCCTTCTATTATTGCTATTTTTCATTCTTCAATACCCGGTTCAGTTTCCCAGAAACTAATCCTTCATTATCTATCTTTAATTCTGCAAAACCAACATTTCTAATTTTATCCAAAACTTCATTTTCCACAAGAAGCAGTTTTTCCAACTCTCCTTTTTGCACTTCAATTTGTCCGTAAGTTCCGTAATGACGAACACGTACATCCTTAAAACCAAAATCATTTAAAATACTCTCGGCGTCCTCGACTTGTTGCAGTTTTTCTCGTGTAATGAGATGATTGTAAGGAATTCGGGAACTTAAACACGGGCTGGCTGGTTTGTCCCAGTTGGGAAGCTCAAAGTGTTTGGCAATTTGCCTCAATTCATTTTTCGTGAGATTACAATCTACCATTGGCGACAAAACTTTATATTTTGCGGCTGCCTGCAACCCTGGTCTGTAATCTCCCAAATCATCGTAATTTGTCCCACTTAACACCTCAAATTCCGGGTATTTATCTTTGATGGTTTGTAAATCGTGAAAAAGATGTTCTTTACAAAAATAGCAACGATTTGCCGGATTTTGATTGTACCTCTCGTCGGCTAATTCCAGTGTTTTTATAATTTCAAGATTTATGTCAAAGGTTTTGCAAAAGTCTTTTGCCAGCTCAAAATCCTTGCTTTTTAAACTTTCAGAATTTGAAATTACACCAATTGCATTTTCTTTCCCCTGGAATTTTCGGGCTAAAAAAAGAACTAAAGTGGAATCAATTCCTCCCGAAAAAGCTACAATTGAACCTTTTCTTTTTGAAAACCAAGTTTCTAAAAGTTGAATTCTATCTTGAAGATGTGGACTGAGATTATTCATTAAATAAATTTTGTTCGTTAATAAAAACTGTATTATTCAAATTTGAAAACATACCATAACGGCTTATACAATTAATCGGCTCTGCTCATTGTAAGTTTCCCGGCTTGCATTCCTTTAATCGTAATTAACTTGTCCGCTATTTCTGTCAGGCGACTTGCAATTCCTTTTACTGCAATAATTTCCATGTGTTTTGCCGTGTCAAGTATTATTCGTTGAGACGATAATATTTCCGGATGATTTATCTGAATATCGGAGATTTGATTCTGAATTTCGCGACGATGAGGATCGTATAATAAAGTTACCGAACCCGCAACATAGTTGTTACATTGCCATTTTTGTTCAATGGTATTTTTATTTACTAAATGGCGAATCGCCTGCGAGCGGTTCGAGAAATGATTTGCTTTCACATATTCATCCAAAGCATCTAAAAGATCTTTTTCCAACGATACACCAATTCTTGAAACTGTCATAGTAACACCTTTTTTGAAATAGTATTATTATCAGCAAATATATAAAAATAAAGACTTAATTGTCTATTATTATTTACTGAGATTAAAAAAGTTAGGTTTTTTTATTTGGGAAAATTTCAGCAAGGGATAAACGGAAAGGATAATTTTTAAAAAGGTGAATGATTTTTAGACCGTTTCTATTAAGTCTTTGAAATGACCATGAATAAAAATCACACAAAAAAGCATGATTATAATTCATGGGAGTTCCATCTGTTACCTTAAAAAATAA
>CAYZBC010000070.1:0-19599 GCA_964476535.1 uncultured Maribellus sp. | reverse complement strand
AATTCTAATAAACCTTTAATAAGTTGTTAAAAAGTTGAAAATTTTATTGTTTTAGAATTCAGGGAAAGGAAAAATTCGATTAAACACAGAACCTTAAAAATTACAGTTTATGTTTGCAAAAAAAGATTTCAAAAAATTTCGACCGTTAATCGAAGAAATTACATTGCGTCCGCTGGCTTTCGAAGAAAAAACAATTCTTGCGAATTCAAATTAGAAAAGGGATTAAAACCTTATTCGCATCATCATCCTGATGAACAATCCAGCTATTTACTTTCGGGAAAATGGAATTAGAGAATAGACAAAATTTGGCAATTGACAGATGAAGCCGACAGCTGGAGTATCCCTGGAAATGTAGAACACGAAGTTGAAATTCTTGAAGATTCCGTGGTGTTAGAACGGTTCTCGCATATCCAACCCAACTATCTACCTTAATTTTATTTGGTTTCGTGAAGAAATAAATGTTTTTGCTTAAAAGAAATACTAACTTTGCCCGCTCAAATTACGAAGCTAGTTCTTATGCAAGTACTTGAATTTGATACAATTATAATTGGAAGCGGGCTGGCAGGCTTATCTGCTGCATATCACTCATCGAAGTTTGGGAGTGTTGCTATTGTTACTAAGTCGCAATTAGATACGAGTAATTCGTATTATGCGCAGGGTGGCATTGCAGCAGCCATTTCGCATGACGATTCTCCTGAACTACATGCGCAGGACACACATGTTGCGGGGCGTGGTCTTTGTGATAACGACGCTACGAATGTGTTGGTTAACGAAGGGCGGGATCGAGTTTTAGAACTGATAGAGATGGGAATGCCTTTCGATAGACAAGATGGTGATTTAGTGATGGGACTGGAAGGAGGGCATAAAAAACGGCGAATTTTACATGCCGGTGGCGATGCTACCGGTAAAGAACTTACCTGTTTTTTGTTACAGCTGGTTGAAAAACAAAAATCAGTGCAATCTTTTGAGTTTATTACAGCAGTGAAAATTTTGCAAGAGAACCAAATTGTTTACGGCATTCAGGCATTCCATTTTAAAACGGGCGAAAATATTGTATTCAAAGCTAAATCCGTAATCTTATCAACAGGTGGTCTTTCTCGGTTATTTGCCCGATCGACCAACCCGCATACCGCTACCGGAGACGGCGTTGCAATGGCATATCAGGCTGGGGTTAAATTGGCCGACATCGAGTTTGTACAGTTTCATCCTTCGGCATTGTATGTTCCCGGGAAAGATGCATATTTAATTAGTGAGGCGGTACGCGGAGAAGGGGCCTGGTTGTTGAATCAAGATGGTGAGCGGTTTATGAAAGACATTCATCCTTTGGCCGAACTGGCACCTCGCGATGTAGTTGCATATAGTATTTTCCGTCAAATTCAGAAATCAAATTCCGAGTATATTTTTCTTTCTTTAAAACATCTGGAAAAAGATGTTATTAAAAAACGGTTTTATCACATCGACCAACATTTAAAAGAATTTGGATTTGACTTAACATCAGATTTACTTCCAATAGCTCCGGCGGCACATTATATGGTGGGAGGCATTCGTACCGGTTTAGATGCAGAAACAAATATTTCGGGTTTGTTTGTTTGTGGCGAAGCAGCTTCTACTGGTGTTATGGGAGCTAATCGTTTGGCGAGTAATTCGCTACTCGAATGTTTGGTTTTTGGGAAAAGAGCAAGCGAAGCAGCTTCAAAATTGGTAAAATCAGAATTCAACGTTCCTGCACTAGAGCCAATTCGAATGAATTCGGAGAATGAGGAAAAATATCTTAATTATCACGACGAGATTTCATTGCTAATGTCGAATAATCTAGGAATTGTGAGAAATAGGGAAGGACTTACAAAAGCTTTTTTTCGGTTTCAGGAAATAGAAAATAAATTTACCGATTTTGATAATGAATATAATTTGCTGAAAATTAAAAATATGGCTACTGTTTGTAAATTAATAGCAAAGGGAGCGCTTATTAGAGAAGAAAGTAGAGGAGGGCACATTCGTGAAGATTTTCAAAAAGAAAGCCCTGATTTTAAAGTTCATTCCATTCAGCAACTAGGAAAAAAAATACAGTTTGAACCAGTAAGAAAGTAAAATTAGATAATGGAAAATAAAGTATTAAAATCGGCTGAAGTTTTGTTTGATTTGGCCTACGCAGAAGATATTGGAGATGGCGACATCACAACAAATAATCTGATTCCTGAAGGTGATATTAAAACAGCTATTCTGGTTGCAAAAGATGAGGGTATAATTGCTGGGCTTCCGGTGGTTGAAATGGTTTTTAAAAAATTTGATCCAAACCTTATATGGAACGTAAAAATATCAGACGGTAGCAAAGTTGTTCCCGGAGATATTTTGGCTGAATTTACAGGAAACTATCGTGCATTATTAACCGGTGAACGAAAAGCACTCAACTTTTTGCAACGATTATCGGGGATTGCAACTTATGCAAATATGTGCATGAAAGAAATGAAAGGGCATAATGTAGAAATCCTTGATACCCGAAAAACTTTACCTGGATACAGACATCTTGATAAATATGCTGTTCGAATGGGTGGAGCATCGAACCACCGTTTTGGATTGTATGATATGGTAATGATTAAAGACAACCATATTAAAATAGCAGGAGGAATAATTCAGGCAGTTGATGCAATCAGGGGAAAGATTCCAAAAAGTATAAAAATTGAAGTTGAGACTACTAGCATAGAACAGGTTCAGGAGGCGTTGAGTGCTGGTGTTGATATTATAATGTTAGATAATATGAGCTCGAAATTAATGCGGGAATGTGTGGAAATAATCGATCGTAGAGCAAAAATTGAAGCATCTGGTAATATGACAATAAAACGAATTCGAAAAGTAGCAGCTACCGGCGTAGATTACATTTCAATTGGGGCTTTAACTCATTCGGTGAAAGCACTTGATATTAGCCAACGAATTATTGATTAAATGAACCTCGTTATTGATATAGGAAATACCAGAACGAAGTTTTCAATTTTTAATCGTGGTGAAGTATTGATTACTGTACCGGTTGATGAATTTAAAGTCGAGCACATTAATGTTTTGAAAAATGAGCATCCTGAACTGAACAAAGTTATTCTTACGGCTACCAAAGATTATTCGCCGGAGCTTAAAAATGTACTTCAGCAAAATTTTGAACAGTTTATTGAATTGGATGCAAACACACCCTTGCCAATCGAGAATTGTTATGAAACAAAAGACACTTTGGGTAAAGACAGAATTGCAGCTGCAGTTGGGGCTTTTGATTTAAGCCCGGATACAAATGTGTTAATAATTGATGCCGGAACTGCAATTACATACGATATTTTAAATAACAAAAGACAGTATTTGGGAGGCAATATTTCTCCAGGAATTGATATGCGCTTCAAAGCATTAAATCAATTTACGGATAAATTGCCATTGGTACGCCAGCAAGAATACAATAAACTTTATGGAACTTCTACAGAGAATGCTATTTTGGCGGGGGTTCAGAATGGTGTTGTTTTTGAGGTCGATAGAGCCATTGATACTTTTAAGGAATTTTATAATAATTTAAAAGTTATTATTACTGGAGGCAATGCCGAATTCTTTGATAAGAAATTAAAAAATTCTTTCTTTGTACACTTTAATTTAATAGCCATGGGTTTAAACCGCATATTAGAATATAATGGGGAGAAATAGCAGAGTAAGTTTGTTCGTTGGGTTGATAATGTTTCCGACATTGTTATTCGCACAATTTAATAATACAACATCATCTCCATATTCGAGATTTGGAATGGGTGATCTTCAATCATACAGTTTTGGTCGGTCAGTGGCAATGGGGGGAGCTTCGTTGGCAAGTCGATACAAACAACAAATAAACCTTGCAAATCCTGCCTCTTACACTGCAATCGATTCGTTGGTTTTTATGTTTGAATTTGGTATTGACGGGAAATTCTCAAATTATAAAAACGACTTGGGTAGTACAAATGCTAACAATGTAAATTTTCAGTATTTTGCTATGAAATTACAGATAAACAACTGGATGGCCACAAGTTTAGGGTTATTACCCTTTTCTGACGTTGGTTATACCGTTGATGTAAACGAAGAAATTGATAATGCTGGTGCTATCTTAACCCGGTATTCCGGTTCTGGAACGGTGTCGAATGCATATTTTGGGCTTGCTATTGAACCATTTGAAAATGTATCAATTGGAGCTAACTTGAATTATTTGTTTGGGAAACTTAACAAAAATGCAGAAGTATTTTTTCTTGAAGCATCCGATTTTTATGGTATTCAGCAATATGATGATTTTCGATTGCGCGATTTCGGGCTTGATTTTGGTGCACAGGTTACAGTGCCTCTAAAAGAGGATACACGTGTAATTTTTGCAGTAGTGCTCGAAAATAAACCAGAATACACATCGCTTTTTTCAAATATCACGCAAAAAAATCTAAGTTCAGAAAATGGCACTGATAATGATACTTTGTATTTTGCTGAAGAAGAATTAAGTGCTATTAATATGCCGCTTACTTTTGGAGGGGGAATCTCGTTTGTAAAAGATAATTCATTGGAAATAAATGTCGATTATTATCACCAATCTTGGTCGAATGCACTTTTTTTTGGATCTAAGAGCTCCTTTTTAACAGATTTGAATAAATTTGCCATTGGAGCTGAATGGATTCCCAATAAATTCTCTATTCGAAGTTACTTAAGTAAAATCGCGTACAGAGCTGGTTTTAAGTATGAAGAGACTTATTTGACATTTGGTGACGAACAAATAAATGATTTTGGCATAAGTTTTGGAGTTGGGTTACCTGTTTACCGTTCTAGTTCAACAATTAATGTTGCTGCAGAATTTGGTAGAAGGGGGACTACACAAAATGGCTTGGTTCTTGAAAATTATGCCAGGTTGAACTTAAGTGTAAATTTATATGATTTGTGGTTTATTAAGAGAAGATTTGACTAAAACTAAAAAATACAATTACAATTATGAAAGCTTTTTTACGCATAGCATTTTTATTTTCCTCGATCTTCATGATCGCTGTTTCAGTTTCTGTTGCACAGAGGATAATTAAAGGTACGGTTTACTTGGATGGAGAACCGGCTGCAGGAATAACTGTTGAAGTACACAAAGGTGGTTCAATGATGACCAGTTTTGATGGAATGTACGAAATTGAGGCTGATGCCAAATCGAAATACATTAAATACACCTTTATCAATGAAACAAAAAAACTGGATTTGGTTGAAAATTCAGGGGATAAAATTGATTTTGCCTTTTCCGGAGAAATACCAACTGGTGGAGATGATGAGGAAAGTGGCGATGTTAATCTTCAATCAGCAGGGGAATTACTGGAAAACAATGAATTTAAAACTGAGTTTTCTTTATATAACGAATTTTATAAACAAAAAGATTATAATTCGGCTCTTCCTCATTGGAAAGTTTTGTACGAAAAATATCCAAGGTCAACTCCAAACATTTATATTCAAGGAGCCAAAATGTATGAATCTTTTATTCGAGAAGCTGAAACAGAAGCCGAAAGAAATAAAATATTGGATGATTACATGAACCTTTATGACAAAAGATCAAAGCATTTTGGACAAAGGGGTTATGTGCAAGGCCGTAAAGGTACCACTTGGCTGAAATTTAAATTAGAAGAAGGAACTCTTGAGGGTGATGCTCAAATAGAAGCTTTAAAAAGTGGATACGAATGGGTAAAAGAATCTGTTGACATACAAGATGATGAAACTGAATTGGCGATTTTGGTTCTTTTTATGCAAACATCAAGATCATTGTTCAAATTAGGAACTCTCCCGAAAGAGACCGTAGTTCTTAATTATGAAAAGAGTAGTGCAATTGTTAATGCAAATATTAAGAAAGAAACGGATGCTAAAAAATTGGAGACGGCAAAAAAAGTTCAGGTATATATAGAGGACATATTTGGCAAGTCGGGAGCAGCAGATTGTGAAGCATTGGTAAGTATTTTTACTCCACAGTTCGAAGAAAATATAGATGATATTGAATTTATTAAGACCATCCTTCGCCGTTTGCGCAGAGCACGTTGTGATGACAGTGAGTTGTATGAAAAAGCAACAGAAAGACTTTACGAAATTGAACCGTCGGCTGAGGCAGCATTTAATATGGCTCACAGATATTTAAGACGTAACGATTTTGAAAAAGCAAAAGGATATTACAAACAAGCCATGGACCAGGAAACAGACCAAGATCTGCTTGCTACCTATTATTACGAATATGGCCTGTTTATTTATGCCAAGGAAAATGCACTTTCCGAAGCACGCAATTTTGCTAAAAAAGCTTTAGCTATTAATCCCGACCTATGCGAAGCAAATATGTTAATTGGAGATATTTATGTGGCAGGAAGTCGCTCTTTCGATGGTACAACTATTGAAAAAGGTGCAATATTCTGGTTAGCTGTTGATTATTACAACAAAGCCCGCCGTGGTGAAGACTGTGTTATTGATGCAGCAAAAAAGGCCTCTGATTTTAAAAAATATTTTCCAAAAAAGGAGGAAGCTTTTATGGAAGGTTTGCAAGAAGGAGCAACGTATAAAGTTGAAGGTTGGATAAATGAAACAACGAAAGTTAGATTTTAAATTTTTTCAATTCATAAAAAATAGTAGTATTGCAGCTCTTCTTTTTGGGGCTGCAATACTTTTCTATGGATGCGAGAACGACATAGAAAAAATAAAAGCTTTCACTTCTCCTGAAGATCTGCCCATACTTGAAGCCTATAATTTTGAGACCCTTTATACAGACTCCGGGCAAGTTCGATATTTATTAAAAACTCCAAAATTACTTCGTTTCGAAAATAACGGAAAAGAGTTTCATGAATTTCCGGAAGGCATGCAACTGATACAATACGATGCCAACAAAAATGTTGTTTCGAGCTTAAAGTCCGATTATGCAAAACAGTTTTTAAAAGAACAAAGGTGGGAAGCCAAAAACAATGTAGTTGCTACTAACGCACAAGGCGACACATTAAAAACAGAACACCTTATTTGGGAAGAAAAAGAGGAGAAAATTTATACCGAAGATTTTGTCAAAATTATTCGCCCCGATCAAATAATTACAGGAATTGGATTTACATCCGACAAATCTATTCAAAACTGGAAAATTAAAGATTTAAAAGGGACTATTTTCATAACGGTAGATAACGAAAAGAAAAATGAACCGGATTCAGTAATAAATGAACCGGATATAAAACCCGACAAAATTCAACCATTTAAACGCCCGCTGAAACTAAAAAAATAATAATCTGGAATGAACCTGTTTATTATTATTATCATAACCATTCTTCTTTCTGCATTCTTTTCGGGAATGGAAATTGCCTTTGTATCTGCCAACAAGCTGCGGTTGGAATTGGATAAACAATCCGATCCCTTCAATTCAAAAATATTAAAAATGGTTACTGGCAATGCTGGGAATTACATTGCTACAATGCTTGTGGGCAATAACATTGCCCTCGTAATTTATGGAATTGCTTTTGCCACTTTGTTAGAGCCCGTTTTTCAGGTTTATTTTCAATCCGAATTGGTAATATTGTTGTTGCAAACTGTAGTTTCCACATTAATAATATTGGTTTTTGCTGAGTTTATTCCAAAAACCTTATTTCGGATTTTCCCCAATACACTGTTAAATATTTTCTCGTTTCCCTTGGCACTGTTTTATATCGCATTTTATCCAATAACTCAATTTGCCGTGGGAATTACGAATTTGCTGTTAAAAGGAATTTTGAAAACAGATGTAAAAGCAAACAATAATAATTCGGTTTTTAGTAGAATAGATTTAGACGAATTTGTACACGAGACGGATTTGATGGGTCTGGAGAAGAATAAAAATGTTGAGACAGAGATAAAACTATTTAAGAATGCTCTCGATTTTTCGAGAGTAAAGTTGCGAGAGATTATGATTCCCCGCACCGAAATTGAGATGTTAGATGTTGACTCATCCATTGGTGAACTTCGTCAGAAATTTGTGGAAACAGGTTATTCACGAATATTGTTTTTTAAAGAAAATATCGACAATATTATTGGATACGTTCATTCATCAGTTATATTTCAAAATCCTGAAGCCATACAACCATATATTCAAAATGTGTTGATTGTTCCTGAAACCATGCCGGCAAATAAATTACTAAGCACATTTATTAAGGAACACCGAAGCATTGCAATTGTAGTTGATGAGTTTGGAGGAACTTCGGGAATGGTTACCAGCGAAGATATTTTGGAAGAAATATTTGGTGAAATTGAGGACGAACACGATACTTCGGATATTATTGAAAAGAAAATTAGCGATACTGAATTTATTTTTTCAGGAAGGTTTGAAATCGATTTACTCAATGAAAAGTATTTTCTCGACCTTCCTGAAACAGAAGAATTTGAAACACTGGCTGGATTAATTTTGTTCTACCACGAAAATATTCCCAAAATCAATTCGTTGATAAAAATTGGAAAATTCCATTTCAAAATACTTAAGGTAACCAATACTAAAATAGAATTGGTTAAACTCACCCTTTCAGAAGAGTAAATGTACTTACTTTTTTACAGATTCAATTTTCTTATTATCAGTAAGTTGTATTCTTGGTTAACAGGAGCTCAAAAAAAGTGGCATTTTGTATATAAAATACTTAAAATTGTTACCTTCGTAGCTCGAAAATTTTTAAGTAAAATTCGCATTAAAATAACTGTTCATCAATGGCAACATTAGAAAAAATTAGAACAAAAGCAGGATTGTTGGTAGCAATTGTAATTGGTATTTCATTGGCCGCTTTTATACTTGGCGACATGTTAAAAAGTGGTTCATCAATGTTCCAAAGAAGTCAAATGGAAATTGGTGAAATAGATGGTGAATCGATTCAATATCCTGATTTTCAAAAGCAATTAGAGGAATTGGGGGAGATCTACAAGCAAAATTCCCAGCAAAATCAACTAGACGAAAATAGCTGGGTACAAGTAAGAGAGCAAACTTGGCAAAGTTTTGTCCGTAAAATTGTAATGGGTGATGTGTATAAAGAATTAGGAGTAGAAGTTAGTTCCGATGAACTTTTTGATATGATTCAAGGAGCAAATCTTCATCCCATCATTCAACAATTATTTCGTAATCCGGAAACTGGGCAGGTAGATCGTGGAGCGGTTGTACGTTTCTTGAAAAGTTTGGAAACTGGTGTTGCTCCCGAACAACGAAATTATTGGTTGTATTTGGAAAAACAAATTGTTGAAGAACGCGAGCAAAGTAAATATGCAAACATGGTTGGAAAAGGTTTGTATGTAACTGGCGAAGAGGCACAGCAAAGTTTAACTGCGAAAAGTAAAAAAATAAATTTCGATTATGTGGCATTAAACCACAGTTCGATTTCTGATAGTTTAGTAACGGTTACTGAGAAAGATTTAAATGACTATTTCAATGAAAATCAGGACAATTACAAACAAGCAAAATTGCGCAAAATTGAATACATTACATATCCTGTAAAACCATCGGCAAGCGATTATGAAGAAGCCGAACATTGGATGAATGATATCAAAAGTGATTTTGAAACCACAAAGGATAATATTCAGTTTGTAAATTCAAATTCAGATCAAAATTTTGTTGGAACCTGGGGAAATAAAAAGAATTTGCCGGCAAATATCGGAGCATGGGTATTCGATCAAGGAGCAGAAGTAAATTCTGTTTTTGGACCCTATTTCGAAAATGAAACTTATACTTTAGCAAAAGTACATGCCATTGAAATGATGCCTGACTCAGTTGAGGCAAGACATATTCTGTTGGCTGTGGCAACTCAGGAGGAAGCTGTATCGCAACAAGCTTTGGCCGATAGTTTGAAAGTTTTAATTGATGGTGGTAGTGACTTTGCAAAATTAGCAACACAGTATTCAACTGATAAGGGTTCTGCAATTAGCGGTGGCGATTTAGGTTGGTTTAAACGTGGACAAATGGTAAAACCGTTTGAAGATGCTGCTTTTAATAATGCAAAAAACGAAGTCACTATTGTGGCATCACAGTTTGGGATTCATATTGTTCAAACTACAAAACGTGGTGTTGAATCGAAACAAGCCCAAATTGCTTATTTAACGCGTAATGTTGAACCAAGTACCCGAACTTATCAGGATATTTATGCGCTAGCAAGTAAATTTGCCGGAGAAAATGAAACAGGGGATGAGTTTAATGCAGCAGTTGTTGAACAAAAATTAAGTAAACGTGTGGCTTCAATTCGTGAAACTGACCGTGATATTGTTGGTCTGGAGAGTTCACGGACACTTATTAGAGCGGCATACGAAGCAGAAGAGGGAGATATTATTATTAGCTCGCAAGAGTCTCCAATTTTTGAATTAGGAGATAATTTTGTAATTGCAGTTTTAACAGATGCAACCGACGAAGGAGTTGCTGTTTTTGAGGATGTAAGAGAAATAGTTGAGTTAAGTGTTATAAAAGAGAAAAAAGCAGAATATTTGGTTGAAAAAGCGAATGCTGTTTTAGCTGGTAAAACAGATATGGAAGCGATTGCAAGTGAGCTTGGTTCAACTGTGAAAAATGCCACGAACATCGATTTTAATGCATACTCAATTCCCGGATTAGGTTTAGAACCAGCAGTTATTGGAAGTGTTGCGTCACTTGATGTTGACCAGATTTCAAAAGCAATTGCCGGGAATAATGCCGTATTTGTTGTGAAAGTTACCTCGGTTACCGAGGAAGGCATCGAGGGAGATGTAGTAGCAGAACAAGCTCGTTTGGCGCAGACTTTAAGTATTCGTGCCAATTCGCAAGCTTTCGAAGCACATCGCAGCTCGGTTGAAATAGTAGATAAAAGATCTAAGTTTTATTAGGAGATAGTGCTCAAAGAATAAAACAAAAAGAACCGATTCTATAAAAGAAATCGGTTCTTTTTGTTTTATGCCAGTAGATATTTGGTGCTATTCTTCCGGTAAATCCGAATCGTAATCCGTTTCGTTTACCCAACCGGCTGGTACTTTTTCGCCTCCCATGTAACGATTGTAATAGTTTTTAACGGCACCGGTGTACGGATAGTTATCAAAAATATCGCCATTTCCAAGAATGCGTGGATCACCTTGCTCTGTGAGTTTATCAATCAAACTTTTTTTCAAGGCCGATTTTAACTCCGTTAAAGTTATATCGTCCGCTAAATTTTTCATACAAAAGGGATCTTCTTCAATGTTATATAACTCTTCAGCAACACGTTTTCCAAAATTGAGTTGCCAATATTCCATTATTCCTTTTTTACGGCGGGTATCTAAAATATAGGTTTTGGTTGGACTTCCATCGCAGTTTAAATAGCCGGTTTCCGGGTTTCCTTTGGGCCAGCGCTCGGGTTTAAAATTCCGGATGTATAAAAACCCTTGATGGATGATTCCTCGCACCGGATAACCTTGATCGTCGGGTCGGCCAACGTCGTGTCGCTCTTTGCCAACCAATACGAAATCCCGCTCAGGAATTACAATCCCCTCTTTTTCAGAATTAAATATTTCAGTTAAACTTGTTCCTGTAACTGGTTGCATTCCAATTTCAGCAGCATTTAATCCGGCAACTTCAAGATATGTTGGCGTGAAATCTATAAAATTCACAAAATCGTCAACCATGCGCCCTGGATTTTTAATTCCATTGGGCCACATAATTGCCAGCGGTAAGTGATTTGAGTATTCATAAACCTGCCCTTTTATTCGAGGAAATGGCATTCCGTTATCGGCAGTAACAATTATCAGTGTGTTTTCCAATTCGCCAATTTCTTCTAATTTTTCCAACATCAATTGAAGGTGTTTGTCGAAATATTCAATTTCAAAAGCATAGTCGAGCAAGTCTGTTCTTATGGTATCAACATCGGGCCAAAATGGAGGAACTTCGTCTATTTCATCTAGCGTTTTATTGCCATATTTCGTTCCCGCACCAAATTCGTAGGCGCGATGTGGTTCGGTGCTGCCATACCAAAAACAAAAGGGTTGACTTTTTGGACGGGCATTTAAAAAAGCTTCGAAGTTTTTGGCGTAATCGTTATTCGAAATGTACTTTGCCGGTGGTGTAGTTTTGTGCTCATCGAATTTTTTGCCGGTTAGCTCACGTTTAATTCCGTTAATTTTCCCTGGGTCGCCCGGAGCCCAGCCTTTGGCAACACTTCCCACCCAATATCCGTTTTCACCCAAAGCTTCAGCATAGGTTTTAAATTTTTTAGGGAAAAGTGGCGAGTGGTTAGCGGCTTCTTCCAACTGCCAGCTGTTTCTTCCGGTTAAAATACACGAGCGCGAAGGTGCACATTTCGCATTGGGAGTGTATGCGCGTGTAAACAAAATCCCGTTGTTAGCAACTTTGTCGAATGCCGGTGTTTTTACCCAATTGCAACCGTACGCACCAAAATATTTCCACGAAGCATCGTCGGCAATGGCAAACAAAATATTTGGGCGTTTAGTTTCTTCTGGTTTTGAATCACATCCTGCAAATAAGGTGATTAAAGTATAAACAAATAAAATGGTTATTAGGTGTTTCATTGAATTGTTGGTTTAATTCGACTTTAAGTTTTCGAGTTATAAAAATGAATTATAAAGATAATTTTTAAATTATAGTTTTCCTAAATTAGATACTTCAAATTAGCTCTAAATGGAATGAGGAAATCGTTCTGGTTGCTTTTGTTTTACTAGACTTAACACATTCTTGTTAAAACCGAAAAATCTCATTTGCACCCTAAAAAAATTCCTATATTTGCATGTTTTTTAAAATTAGTATTTTCTTATGAGTAATAAGTTTCAGGAATACAAACAATTAGATTTGTCGCAGATAAATAAGGATGTGTTAAAACGTTGGGAAGAAGATGATACTTTTCATAAAAGTATTTCTACGCGCGAAGGACATGAAACTTTTGTGTTTTACGAAGGTCCGCCATCAGCAAACGGAATGCCGGGAATTCACCACGTTATGGCGCGTGCTATTAAAGATATTTTCTGCCGCTATAAAACCATGAAAGGTTTCCGTGTTCACCGAAAAGCGGGTTGGGATACACATGGCTTGCCGGTTGAATTGAGCGTTGAAAAAGCCCTGAACATTACCAAAGAAGATATTGGCAAAAAAATTTCGGTTGAAGAGTACAACCAGTCGTGCCGCACCGAGGTAATGAAATATACCCGCGAGTGGGAAGAACTGACGCGTATTATGGGTTATTGGGTGAATATGGACGATCCGTATGTTACTTTTGATAATCGTTATATCGAGTCGGTTTGGTGGCTTTTAAAGCAAATTTACGATAAAGGTTTGATGTACAAAGGGTATAGTATTCAGCCTTATTCGCCGGCAGCCGGAACCGGTTTAAGTTCTCACGAATTAAATCAGCCGGGTTCGTATCGCGATGTAAAAGATACTACTGCAATTGCACAATTTAAAGCCATCAGAAACGAAAAATCGGAATTTATTTTTGAAGGAGTTGATGCCGATGTTTACTTTTTGGCCTGGACTACCACACCCTGGACACTTCCCTCGAATACTGCACTTTGTGTAGGTTCTGGAATTAAGTACGTAAAGGTTAAAACATTCAATCCATATACCGGAATTCCTGTGGCGCTTATTTTGGCAAAAGACCTTTTAAATGTTCATTTTAATCCAAAAAATGCGAATCTTGCTTTCGATGATTACAAGAAAGGAGATAAAAATATTCCTTATGAAATTATTGCTGAATACAAAGGTTCTGATTTAACAGGGATTCAATATGAACAATTAATTGAATGGGTTAAACCAAAAGGAAAAGCTTTCGAAGTTATAATTGGTGATTTTGTTACTACCCAGGATGGAACCGGAATTGTTCACATTGCCCCAACTTTTGGTGCAGACGATGACCGGGTAGCAAAACAAAACGGTATTTCGCCATTAATTATTGAGGATGTTGAAGGAAAATCGCAGGCTTTGGTTGACAAAAAAGGGCGGTTCTACCTCATTCAAAATATGGCTGAGGATTTTGTTGCCAATCAGGTTAATGTTGAAAAATACGATGAATTTGCCGGTCGTTATGTGAAAAACGAGTACGATGAGCAGCTAACCAAAAAAGATAACACCGTTGACGTGGATATTTCTGTGATGTTAAAGTTGGAAAACAAAGCATTTAAAATTGAAAAACATACCCACAGTTATCCGCATTGCTGGCGAACTGACAAACCAGTGTTGTATTATCCATTGGATTCGTGGTTTATAAAAACCACAGCGGTTAAAGATAAAATGGTTGAATTGAATAAGACCATAAATTGGAAACCTCAATCAACCGGAACCGGAAGATTTGGGAATTGGCTGGAGAATCTGGTTGACTGGAATTTAAGCCGCTCGCGTTTCTGGGGCACTCCG
The DNA here is from genome assembly GCA_964476535.1 of uncultured Maribellus sp. GTDB lineage: Bacteria > Bacteroidota > Bacteroidia > Bacteroidales > Prolixibacteraceae > Draconibacterium. The sequence goes on along the minus strand of CAYZBC010000070.1, from coordinate 5,282 downwards.
CTGCCAATTTGGAGAACAGAGGATGGTTCAGAAGAAATTTGTCTCGGTTCAACAGAAGAATTAATTGACGAAATCGACAAAGCTTTAAAAGTCGGGTTTATGGATGAAAATCCATACGAAGGTTTTCAAGTGGGAAATAATTCAAAGGAAAATTACGATAAAGCAGATTTGCACAAACCTTATGTAGATAATATAGTTTTGGTTTCAGCCTCTGGACAAAAAATGTTCCGCGAGCCCGATTTAATTGATGTTTGGTTCGATTCGGGATCAATGCCATTTGCACAGCATCATTATCCGTTTGAAAATGTTGATTTGCTAAAAGCAAATCAACAAGCTCCCCTTTTTCCTGCGGATTTTATTGCTGAAGGTGTGGACCAAACCCGCGGCTGGTTTTTTACATTACATGCCATAGCTACAGTGATTGATGAATCAGTGGCGTTCAAAAATATTATCTCGAATGGCTTAGTTTTAGACAGCAAAGGAAATAAAATGTCGAAGCGTTTGGGGAATGGAGTAGATCCGTTTGAAGCCATTGAAAAGTATGGTTCCGATCCTTTGCGATGGTACATGATTACCAATTCACAACCCTGGGATAATCTTAAATTCGATATTTCGGGAGTGGAAGAGGTGAAACGGAAATTCTTTGGTACACTATATAATACGTATAACTTTTTTGCACTGTATGCAAATGTTGATGGTTTTAGATATGTCGAAGAGGAAATTCCGATGGAACAGCGTTCCGAAATTGATCGTTGGGTAATTTCTCTTCTGAATTCGTTAATTAAAGAAGTGGGCGAGAGTTACGAAAATTACGAGCCAACCCGTGCAGGGCGGGCAATTTCTGAGTTTTTATCGGAGAATGTAAGTAACTGGTTTGTTCGTTTAAGTCGTAAAAGATATTGGGGAGGTGAGTATTCAACAGATAAAATTTCGGCTTATCAAACCTTGTACACCTGTTTGGAAAATGTAGCCAAATTAATGGCTCCAATTGCTCCTTTTTATGCCGATTTACTATATGCTGATTTAAATAAAATTACCGGGAAGGATATCAACCAAAGCGTACATTTAATTGATTTTCCAACGTTCGATGAGAATTTAATTGATAAAGAATTGGAAGAAAGAATGGCAATTGCACAAAAAGCTTCTTCCATGATATTGGCGCTTCGTAGAAAAGAGAAATTGAAAGTACGTCAGCCACTGGCAAAAATAATTGTGCCGGTTCTTAATTCACGGTTTCAGGAACAATTTGAAGCAGTAAAAAGTATCATTCTTGCAGAAGTTAACGTAAAAGAGGTAGAGTTCTTAATCGATTCATCGGGAATTATCAGCAAGAAAATAAAACCTAATTTTAAAACATTGGGGCCAAAATTTGGAAAACTGATGAAACAAATTGCGGGTGCAGTGAATCAGTTTGACCAATCTGCTATTTCTAAATTTGAAAAATCCGGGATTTTTGAGATTGTAATTGGCGAGGATAAGATCACGCTTACTTTAGAAGATGTTGAAATTCAGACTGAAGATATTCCTGGGTGGACAGTAGCTTCGGACGGACAGTTAACCGTTGCACTGGATATAAATGTTACAGGGGAATTGAAACAAGAGGGAATTGCGAGGGAATTCATTAATAAAATTCAGAATTTGCGTAAGGATAGCAATTTCGAGGTTACTGACCGTATTAATCTAACGATTGTAAAACATGATGAATTTAATGAAGCAGTTTTAAATCATAAAGACTATATTTGCACGCAAACTTTGTCTGACTCGCTCGAATTGGTTGAAATGCTGAATGATAGCGATGCAAAAGAAGTTGAAATAGACAAGGATGTATTTGCAAAAGTTTTGGTTGCAAAAGTGAAATGAAGAAAAAATATTAGAACTATTTTTGATGTAAAATTTTATTAATTTAGAGCCTTCTTAATTAAGGCAGAATAAAAAATCTAAAATTATGGGTGATAAAAATAGATATTCAGATGCAGAGTTGATGGAATTTAAAACATTGATTCAGGAGAAGCTAAAAATTGCGCAAGAAGATTTTCAAATGTATCGAAATTCTATTACTCAAAGCGACGAAAATGATACGCAAGATACATCCCCAACATTTAAAGTGTTGGAAGAAGGCGCTGCTACTCTTTCAAAAGAGGAAGCAGGAAAGTTAGCTCAGCGTCAATCAAAATTTATTCAGCATTTGCAGGCGGCTTTAGTTCGCATTGAAAATAAAACGTATGGAATTTGTCGTGAGACTGGTAAGTTAATTGGAAAAGAAAGGTTGCGCGCGGTTCCTCATGCTACCCTTTGTATGGATGCCAAAATGAATCAAAAGTAAAAGGATAAAACATTTGAAATTGCTCTTCGGAATATTCAATTGTTGAAAATTCCGGGAGCATTTTTATTTTAATGAATTTGATATGTCGCGTAAAACAAAATCGCTAATTATAATTTTTGTAATTCTGATTGCTGATCAGCTTCTTAAAATCTGGATTAAAACATCTATGTCTCTTGGCGATGAAATTATCATTTTCAAAGACTGGTTTATTCTTCATTTTGTTGAAAACAACGGAATGGCATTTGGCTTTGAATTTGCCGGAGAATATGGGAAAATATTTTTGAGTGTATTTCGTATTGTTGCTGTAGTTGCAATTGGGTGGTATCTTTTTAAATTGGCAAAACAGAAAGAAATTCCTTTTGGTTTTATTGCCAGCATCGCCTTAATATTTTCCGGTGCAATCGGAAACATTATTGATAGTTTGTTTTATGGACTTATTTTTGAACATAGTTACGGACAAGTTTCATCGATTTTTCCAGAAGGCGGTGGTTATGCAACCTTGCTACACGGAAAGGTTGTGGACATGTTTTATTTCCCTTTAATAAGTGGAAATTATCCGGATTGGTTCCCGTTTTTTGGTGGTAATTCTTTTATTTTCTTTAGGCCTGTTTTTAATGTTGCCGACTCGTCAATTACTGTGGGGATATTTTCAATACTAATTTTTTATCGAAAATACTTTAATAAACCGGAAGAGAAGGAGTTGGAAGAAACGGTTGAAATAGAAAACAATTTAACAGAATAGTTTCATCTTTTGGTCAGCGTAGAATTCCACTAGTCTTTCTTTATTATACCTTTGTATCACTTTTTTTCATGCTTAATACTATGGAAAATTCAATTGTAATTTATAATACCTTAACACGTAAAAAAGAGATTTTTAAACCTTTGGTCGAGGGTAAAGTTGGGATGTATGTATGTGGACCAACGGTTTACAGTAACTCTCATCTGGGGCACGCGCGTCCAAATATCACATTTGATCTATTGTTTCGGTACCTAACCTTTTTGGGAAACAAAGTTCGCTATGTACGTAACATTACCGATGTTGGACATTTGGAAAATGAAGCGGAAGAAGTTGGTGAGGACAAGATTGCAAAAAAAGCACGTATTGAAGAGTTGGAACCAATGGAAGTGGTTCAGAAATACATGAATACTTTTCATCGCAACATGGAGGATTTGAATGTGCTTTCACCCAGCATCGAACCGCGGGCGTCGGGCCATATAATCGAACAGCAACAAATGATTGATTCGATACTTGAGAATGGTTTTGGATATGAGGCAAATGGTTCTATTTATTTTGATGTTGAAAAATACAACCAGCAATATAGTTACGGAAAATTATCGGGTAGAAATCTGGACGATATAAAAACCAATACACGTGAATTAGACGGGCAGAGTGAAAAGAAAAATTCATTCGATTTTGCTTTATGGAAAAAGGCGGCACCCGAACATATTATGCGCTGGCCTTCAAAATGGAGCGAGGGATTCCCAGGGTGGCATCTAGAGTGTTCAGTTATGAGCACAAAATATCTGGGTAATCAGTTTGATATTCATGGCGGTGGAATGGATTTGGTTTTTCCACATCACGAATGCGAAATTGCCCAATCGACTGCAAGTCAGGGCGGAGAAGCGGTTCGTTATTGGATGCATAATAATATGATTAAAATTAACGGGCAGAAAATGGCTCGTTCGTTGGGTAATTTTATCACTTTGGACGAGTTGTTTACCGGAAATCATAAAATACTGGAGCAGGCTTATTCGCCAATGACCATTCGGTTTTTTATTTTGCAAGCGCATTATCGGAGTACCATCGATTTTTCGAACGAAGCTTTGCAGGCGTCGGAGAAAGGTCTGACACGATTGATGACAGCTGTAAAAACTTTAGATACATTGTTGGCTTCCGATAAATCTACGGTTAATATTAGTTCATTAAAAGATAAATGTTTTGCAGCGCTTAACGACGATTTAAATAGTCCAATCGCCATATCTCACTTATTTGATGGGGTGAAAATGATTAACTCAATAAAAGTGGGAAATGAGAAAATTTCAGCAATCGATTTGGCTGATTTGAGAATTTTTTTCAATAATATGGTTTTCGATGTATTGGGTTTTACAGAAGAAAAGGCGAATGAAAAAGGCGGGGGAGAAGTTTTAGCCGGAACAGTTGGGTTACTTTTGGAATTGCGCAAAAATGCCAAAACGAATAAAGATTGGGGAACAGCCGATAAAATTAGGAACGAACTCAACGAAATTGGTATTGAAATAAAAGACACCAAAGACGGGGTTGATTGGAATTTGAAATAGAAGCCCCTCCTAACCTCCCCAAGGGGAGGATTTTGGAACACAGAATTAATTCAATTATTAAATTTTATTATTATGTTTTCAGGAATTGTAGAAGAATTTGGAACAGTTGTAGCCATTAAAAAGGAACAGGAAAATGTTCATTTTTTTCTGACTTGTTCATTTGGAAATGAATTAAAGGTAGATCAAAGTCTGTCGCACAACGGAGTATGTTTAACTGTGGTTGAAGTGGATAAATCAACAAAAACTTACAAAGTAACTGCTATAAAAGAAACTTTGTTGAAGTCGAATTTAGGATTGCTTGAAGTCGGTTCAAAAGTTAATCTCGAACGAAGTATGATGATGAATGGTCGTCTGGACGGGCACATCGTACAAGGTCACGTCGATCAAATTGCTACCTGTTCGAAAGTGGAAGAAGCCGACGGAAGTTGGTATTACACTTTTGAATATGAATTTGATAAAGAGATGTCGAAGGAAGGTTACATGACCGTTGAAAAAGGTTCGGTAACAGTAAACGGTGTGAGCTTGACAGTTGTGAATTCGCGCGATAATTCTTTTCAAGTGGCGATAATTCCGTTTACTCAGGAAGTAACCAATTTTCATACTTTTACAGAAGGAACTGTAATTAATTTGGAATTTGATATTATTGGAAAATACTTGAGTA